>CAZUAH010000253.1:17255-19257 GCA_964617665.1 uncultured Pirellulaceae bacterium | reverse complement strand
AAATCCGAGCCGCTACTTCATGGCCACGCGCTCGCAGAGTGCGCCGCCGGACCAGGACGACACAGCACGAAGTTGATCCCGCAGAAAGGCTACACCCTCTATAGCGGCGAGCGCACCGTCGCGGACGCGGACGACGCATGGCAGGCAAATCCCAGACTTCGTACAGTTCCTCGTTCGGGCTCGTGGAAGCAGCGTTGGTCGACGCAGATCCCGCTCACTGGCAACGCCCTGGTGTTGGCCGGCGACACCATCTTGGCCGCTGGTGTTCCCTTGCAGCCGACTTTCACACTCCCTCAACTCTCGGCAAGCTACGCCGGCGAGCGAGGAGGTATCCTCTGGACGGCATCTGCCAAGGACGGTACGAAGATCGCCGAGTACCAACTCCCAGCCCAGCCCGTATGGGACGGCCTCGCCGCCGCCCATGGCCAGTGCTTCATCGCGCTGAAGGACGGCACAGTCATGTGCTTTGGGGCGAGGCAAACCGTAACCTATTCGGACTGAGCAAGAAGACCAGCCGCCTGCCGAGGCATGCGTTCTACCAAGAACAATAGACAGGAAGACCTTCGTGAGAAAACACGCAATTGCGATAGCACAAATGTTCTCTTCAATGGTATTGGTGTTTGTTGCAGGAGCCTCGTCTGTCACGGCAGAGGATTCGCCTGACCTTCGAGAGAAGAGTCCGTTATTTATCAGTGATGGGAGTCTCTTTGTGCCCAAGGACTTCTATCCCAAGTTCAGTTGGGAGGTGACGCCGCAGTATTTCATGTTTGGAGATACCGCGCGGGTATTGCTTCCGGAGGAAGTACGCTCCATCGCGGCACGAACCGATTTTCTCTGCATTGAAAAATCTCATGGACTCAGGACGCTGGGAACTGCGGAGTTAGGGGCCAAGCATGAGGCCGCCGCGTTTAAGAAACTGAAGCCCGACATCAAGGTGCTGTTCTACTTCAACGCGGCCTATGCCTATCCCTTTACGTCCTACAGCAAGGAGCTTACTCCGGGCAAAATCGACCAACATCCCGAAATGAAGCAGTTCCTGTTGGTCGATCCCGAAACGGGCAAGCTCGCTCATCGTCGCAATGTCTTCTTTTTTGACGTGTTGAGTCCGGAGCTGCGCCAGTGGTGGGTCGACACCGTTGCGAAGGGAGTTGCCGACTCTGGCTGTGATGGGGCCTTCATCGATCAAATGCATGGCTTTGCTTGGCTGCGAGCAGACAAGAGTCAGGAGGTGCAAAGAGCGATGGGGGACATGATGGCTTCGCTCAAAAGGAAAATGGGGCCGGACAAAATCCTCCTCGCTAACAACGCCAACCAGGCTATTGCCAGGCACGTCTTTCCGGTCATCGATGCGAACATGTTTGAGCACTACAACGAAGAGCTTCTGAGCAAAGAGAGTCTGCTCCAAGACTGGGAAGATATGTTGCGAATCGCCAAAGCCGGGAAGATGTCGATCTTTCGGATCGGTGTCGAACACGACCGCAGTCCGAGTCCGCAGCAAGACAGGTCCAGGTCAAGACGCGGGCGATCTGAACGGATGGCGGCATTGGCCAAGGAACGAGTGGATTACTACCTCGCCTGCTACCTGATCGGTGCCCAACCGTATTCGTATTTTCAATACGGATGGGGCTGGACACTCTCGTCCGGATCCCTGCAGGACTACCCAGAGTTGCACAAGCCACTTGGTGCTCCAAAGGGTGCCTACCGGCGAACCATTCCGGAAGGCTGGGAATTCACCCGTGAATTCGAGCATGCCAGTGTTTGGTTGAATACCGAAAGCCAGCAGGCCAAGATCATCTGGCGATGACGATTCGACAGCAGCGTTTCAAGAAGATGATTCTTGTGAGCAAAACAACAATAGCTTTCGCGGCTGGCGTACAAGGCTTTCCTACTTCGTTAAATGGACAGCGCTACTTTGAATTAGCCGTTTGGGGGCGGTCCCCCGGGTTTTGGGGTGGGGCCGGGGGGAGCGCCCCCCCCGCGGATTGGGGTGGCAATACCACCC
>CAZUAH010000253.1:0-17245 GCA_964617665.1 uncultured Pirellulaceae bacterium | reverse complement strand
TGTCATGGGGTTTTTTTATTTCGCCGTTTGGGCTCTAGCCCGGTTTTTTGGGTTTGGATCCGGGTTTTTCGCCCAAGCGGCTAATGGGTTCGAAAATCCCACGAAAAGCAGTGTTTGAGTTTCAAAGTGGCGCTGTCCAATTGACCGATTCCCTGGAGCTGCCAAAAATGCCCTTCTTCAACTCACAGCCTTCTGTCGCCGCTCGTTTGAGCCGCGCGGCGCGTCCGTACCCGTTTTCGCTCGTCGTCTTCGCTTGCCTGGCGAGCGTTTTGTTCTTCGTCGATCCGACCACGGCAACGGCGCAAGAGGCGCCGGCCTCCGTGACGTCGACACTTGGACTCGTCCCGCCGGCTGGGGCGGTGGTGCTGTTCGACGGCTCGAACTTCGGTGCGTGGAAGCCGTTCTCGTTCTTGAAGATCAACCCGAACGACGATCAGAAGGAGATTCAGTGGAAACTCCTCGATGACCGGGCGATGCAGATCGCATTTGAATTCGAGGGCAAGCGTCGCAAGCAGTTTTTGTGTACGCGGAGGAAGTTCGGCGACTACCGCCTGCATCTAGAGTTTCAGTTGCCCGAGGAGGGCAGTGGCAACAGCGGGATTTTCTTCGGGCCGTTGTACGAGCTGCAGATTCTCAACAGTGCAGGAAAGGAGAGCCCTGGGCTGGGCGACTGCGGAGCGATCTATCAGATCCGCGTGCCCGACGTGAACGCAGCGCTGGGACCGGGCGAGTGGCAAACGGTCGATCTGGAGTTTCAAGCGGCGCGTTTCGACGCTGCCGGCCATAGAATCGAGAAGCACGCCGCCCGTGTGACCGTGCGGCTCAACGGAGTGCTCATCCACGACAACTTCAAACTATCGCTACGGCGGAACAAGTATGCCGCCTACCCCGAGACGCCCCTTTCGAACATCGTTTTGCAGGAGCACGGCTCTCCATTGCGATTTCGAAATATCTGGCTGATTGAGACCTCGAAGAGCGATTCCGATGCGCCGGGAACTGGACCGGGAAAGAGCGACGACTGGAAGAAACATGAATGACTACAAACTGGCGCGGCAAACATTGTTCGCGGCTCCGGTGATTTCTGCTGGAGTTGAAGCGTTACAGACTTCTGCGAGTGAGGCAACGGAGCATTCGTTCCAGCAACGGGGACGGTTCGAATCCAATCACTGCAACAGTCCGCCGGAATGATTGCGAACGTGCGTCTTCTGGGCAGTAGCCAGAAGCTGAAGTGGACCCAAACCGACAAGGCGTTGGAGATCTATTTAACTGGCGTTGAAACGAGTGTCAATGGATACGCGGTGGAGATTACTTTGACAGACCAGGACGATAGCCAACGTGTTAAGAAAGACAGGCTGAATGGTATGAATAGAATTCTCACAATGACGTTCGTGCTACTGTGGTGTTGCGGACACATCGTCCAAGCATCGGACAACGTCCAGGCTGAGGCGACTACCGCTAAAGCAGAGCGCAAACGGGATGCTGCGAGGAAGCGCCGCGCCAAGACGCCCAAGTACTTGGAGACCGGCGGCGATCGGAAGCTCGATGTCCTCTACAAGAAAACCCCTGAGCGTGACCTGCATTTGGACCTCTATTACCCGACTGGGAAACGTTCTAGGAGATGCCCGGTTATCATCTACACCCACGGCGGAGGCTGGGCGGCAGGGAGTCGTCAGGGGGCAGCGAAGGCGACCTTTGCGGCCGTATTTATGCAACTCGTTGAGAAAGGACTCTGTGTGGCATCGGTCGACTACCGGCTTTGCAGGAAAGGGCGCAACGTTTCCATGCGTGACTGTGTCATCGATTGCAAAGACGCCGTTCGCTACCTGTCTCAAAACAGTGAATCGCTAGGCGTCGATCCAATGCGTGTGTATGTGATGGGAGACTCCGCCGGAGGGCAAATAGCTCAGATGCTGCTGCTGTCGTCGCCCGAAAGTTTGCCGGGCGATCTGGAGCTCGCCCGGACACCTTATAAAATGGTCGCGGGAGTTTCCTGGTACGGTCCCTGCGATTTTGAAAAGACTGATTTGTACAATCACGATGACCGGGCTGATTTCCGCGACCGGTTTGGCGCAAGGATTCTCAAGCCGGATTCACCGCCCGAGGACAAGCTGAAGCTTTACCGCGAAATGAGTCCGGTCAATTACTTGACGAAAGAAAGTCCGCCTTTGCTCATGATTCAGGGAGATAAGGACACCACCATACCTGTCAAGCATGCCTACTACATGCAGGAGAAGGCGGAGACGCTCGAGGCGCCGGTTGAGATACTGATCGTCAAGAACGCCGGGCATAATTGGAGAAAGGTGAATGAGGATATCAATCCATCCCGGCAGGCAATCGTCGACCGAACGGTGCAGTTCTTTGTGGACCATCTCTAACCAACAATCTTGGATGCGGGTCCAATACCAATGGACAAAAGAGCATTTGGCGGATTACTGATCGCAATAGTCCGTCTTCGGAACAGCAGATCTGTTCGGAAGTGACAATCAAGAGCTGGTTGCTGAAGGCAACAAGGCGGCACAGGCCAAGGTATTTTGTGTTAAGAGCTATGGGGCCATCGGAGACGGCGTCGCCATGGAAACCGAAGCCATGCAGAAGACCATCGACGCTTGCCATGCGGAAGGGGGCGGTATCGTTCGGGTCCCCGCCGGTGATTTCCAGATCGGCTGGCTCGGTTTCAGGTTGCTTGATAGCAACACAAGCGATCTTCAACCGCTGGGCGATCTCTGCGATCCGTCGGCCGTAGGCAGGTGCAGAGCGTACGTCATCGGATACTTTGCCGCCACCTGCGCGATCGTTTGCCAATCAGAGAGAAGTGCCGCATTGAGCCAGAGTTCGGCGTGACGAAACCCAGCTCGAACGGCTGTATCGAAGGCTTCCCTTGCCGGTGCAAGCTTTGTGGCCAGTTGAAACATCTCTTCCCCTCCATGATCGAGTGTCTGCTGGCGGAATCGCGGGACCATCAATGCGCAAGAACCGCACTCGGTACACAAGATAGTCTCTTGGTCGGCGGAAGACAGCGCCGAAACACATTGCGAACAGAAGATTAACGTGAATCTAGCACTTCACGCGGCTAGTGCGTGTCGCACGGACGTGTAGCGTCTCCGGCGCCGTGGATCATAGGTGTAAGCGGCGGAAAACCCGCTACGGTTATCCCAAACGCGCTCTAAAACTGCGGACTTGTCGTCACGATCTCGAACGAGTCAAACAGCGTAGACAACGCCTCTTCAGAAGGTTCGTCGCGGCCCGGCATCCAGGCAACTTCGTAGATCCGACGACCTACCAAGCACCAACGACTGTGGATGGGCAACGATCGCGCTTCCTTGTGTCGACGGTAGACCACTTCACTGCCAACATGGCCTCCGATAGTCAAGTCGCGTTCAAGCTGAAAGGTAACGTCGCCGTGGTATTGCCCTGCTAAGAAACGCACCAATCCGTCCAGAGCCTCGTAATCTGCAATAGGCGTAGGGGAATCGAAGTAGTAGACCCCTACTTTGGTCCCATCGGCAAGGACAGTCCCCTCGAATGTGAAAGGAGGCCATTGCCCGACATTTTGTTTCGTCTTTCCCGTCTGTCGGATTACGCGGGCGAACCGGTCTGCCGGAAGCCGAACCGAGAAACCACCGTCTTCGGACACGTGCGTGATCCAACTCACGGTGCTCATTTCCTGAAAACACTTGTGGACGGCGAGCCCCGCGCCAACAAGCATGAGAAGCGTCACGAGTATAGCGCCCACCGCGATGAAGGGCTGAAGGCTGATACGTCTCTTTCGACGTTGTGTGTACGGGGCGGGGAAGGGGTAGGACTTTCGACGAGAGCGGCGCCGCAACGGGCAGTACCTCTGAGTGCGCAAGTTCTAGTGGCTGCCCGCACGACGGGCATGGGGGCTGCTCGCCGACAACGCAGGGCTGGACAGTGAACTGCCGTCCGCAAGAGCAAGAGGCGACGATCGTCATGCGGTCATGCTAGCAAAAAGATTGTGCACTTTGGATGAACGGGAGCTTAAGATTGCATGGATCGCCAAGCTAGTCAAATTGACGGGATCGAAGCGTAGGCCAAGGGTCGCGAATGGTGGCTTGATTGTGTCTATGCAAGATGTTCACACAGTCTTAATGTGTTCTTAACATGATAATGTTCTACTTCTGGATCCATAGGACGATTCGTTGACACAAATGAAGAGGTGGATTTCGCACCCGGGCCTGTCGTCTCGATCACTGGGCAGGGGCAATGGACGCTGGTGCAATAGGGAACGACGAAAAGGTAGATGTCCGAAATACTGATCATCGAAGACGATCGCTCACTGGCCGACGTGCTTACTTACAACTTGCGTCAGGAAGGCCACGTGGTCCACACCGCATATGACGGGATGGACGGTTTGACGCAGGCTCAAACCAGGACACCTGACATTGTCATCCTGGACCTGATGCTGCCCGTGATGGAGGGCAAAGAAGTCTGCCGCCGCATTCGAAGTGATCCGCAGATGCGCGACGTGATGATTCTGATGCTGACTGCCAAAGCGGATGAATCCGATCAACTGGTCGGCTTTTCGTTGGGTGCCGACGACTACGTCACCAAGCCGTACAGCGTCAAAGTGCTGATCGAGCGCATCAAGGCGCTCGACCGTCGACGACGAGCCCCACAAGACGCTGAACAGGATGTCGTCTGTCTGGCCGGAATAACCGTAGACCGGCGACGCCATCAAGTTAAGGTCGACGACCGTCCGTTAGAAGTGACTCGGAGCGAGTTTCGCTTGCTGGACACGTTGATTCGCCAACCGGGACGCGCGTTTCAGCGTTCGGAGCTGATCAGTTCCGCCTTGGGCGACGACGCGATCGTCTTGGAACGGACGATCGATGTCCACATCCGCGCCGTGCGAAAGAAATTGGGAGACCGGTCCGGTGTAGTTCAGACTGTGCGTGGTGTCGGCTATCGGTTTCGCGATTCCAGTTCCGGCTAACGCCCCGGATCGGCGGAGAATGGACGTTCAACAAGCGTTAGACTAACGAGGCCGACTCGCCCGCAAGCAGCCATGGCGTGGATGCCGCGTCTCCGAATGAAATACCGGACTGCCTGGGTTGCAGCCTCTCGCGGGCCACTGGTATTGGCACGTCTTGCCGCACGCGATTTACAAAGAAGCTGATGTCTTCATAGCCGCAGGATTCCAGCAGATGCAGGGCTTCGTGGAATCCGTCGCCAACGCGTCTTGGTTCGTGTGCGTCCGAGCCAATTACCACGGGAATGGATCGCTTCCGCATTTCTACCAGCATCTCGGGAAACGGATGCATTTCCGGAATCGGCCTATAGAGACCGGATGTGTTCAGTTCCATGGCAACGCCCGTCGCGGCGATCCGGTCTAGCGCGTCACAGATATCGTCCATGATTCGCTCGGGACGCCACTGGTCCGGTACGTCGTTCTTGACGGAATCGGGATGCGCCAAACAGTCGAAAAAGCCGGTCTCGGCAGCATCGGCCAGCAGACCAAAATATGCTCGCTGGTATTCAAGGGCATCGCCCTTCCAGTACGTTCCTCTGAATTCTTTCAGTTGCGGATGTAGGGAGCCGAGCACGTATTGAAAGTCGGCCAACTGCAGTTGATGTTCAAGCCACCGTTCGTGGCCAGGGAAGTAGTCGGCCTCGATCCCTAATCGGACGTCAAGCCCACCACGCCAATTCTGCCGGGCCCGGAACACCATGCGGAGATACTCGTCGAACTGGTCGGGACGCATCCGTACGCTTGGCGCAAAACCGTCTGGCATCGGATTGTGGCAGGTCACGATCAAGCCATCGAAACCTCGCCGGAAAGCGAAATCTGCAAACTCGCTTGGTTCACCCACGGCGTGTTGACAAAGCGGCGTGTGGGTATGTGTTTCGTAAAGCACTGGTTGATTCATTCGGTTCTTTCTTGTCCTTCTTGCTGGTTGCCCTTCCATGACTCCAAGTCGCTGGGCTGTTCTATGTTTTCATCTTCACTGATATTATTCACGTTTTTCATGCTGCAAGACCACCCCAATTGTAGGTCGTGAATATTGGGACAATGCCGCAGGAAACGTTAATTGCTCGTTAAGTTGGCACTGCGTACAGCCTCTCGGCGGTCTCATGCCAAGTTGACCAAAGGCATAACATACCTTGTGATCCTTTAGACCGAATAAACTCCGCGGTCGCAACGTGAAGATTGTGTTTATCATGTACATGGCATCGACTGGGCCGGCTGCTAGCGAAGTCAACGCTCCCACTCGACGACCGCTAGCCCTCCGCCGGAGGTGCTACCTATAATAGTTATTTGTTGGGTCTCGTCCGGCCATGCCAGCGTTTGCAAGAGGGAAGACCGATGCCCGTCGAAATGCAATTGTCGCGTATCATCATCAGCGAAATTCACGACCAGCAGATCATCTACCTCCAGGAGGTCGACGGTGATCGAACGTTTCCCATCGTGATTGGCATCTTCGAGGCCACCAGCATCGACCGTCGAGTCAAGGGGATTCAGACACCACGCCCCCTGACCCATGACCTGCTGGTCAGCGTCATCGAACATCTGGATGCCGAGCCCGACAGCATCGTAATCAGCGAATTGCGCGAAGGCACGTACTTTGCCGAACTACGTGTGCGTCGCGACGGCGAGATGATCGAAATCGATGCACGACCTTCGGATGCCATTGCCGTGGCCGTGACATGCGATCCAACGCTGCCCATCTACGTCTCGGAAGACGTGCTGGACGAAGCGATGAGTGATATGAGCTGACCCCAATGTCAGGGCGGTCAGACGTCTCGCAGCCATTCGCCAGATTGCATTTCGATGGGGGACTCCGACTGCCTTTGCCTAAACTCCCTGTAACCCCAAAGCCGAAGACACTAACGTAGATTTGACTCTGCAGTATGTGCCGCTTACGATGAGGAAGGGAACGTCCAGCCCCCTTCCCTACCAGCGCGAGAATACACAAACGATGGACATCGCTCTCGTCATCAACCGCGTTCTGTGTAACTGTCCGCGTCCGGTATAACCGGACATCGCGCTTCTCGCGCTTTCTTGATCTGGCTTTGCGTGCCAGTTTCTCCCCTTCACAGCGGCTTTCCACCGTAGGGTCTATATCATGGCTTCCGATTTGCGATTGAAAGAGGACTTGCCCACTCTGACCGACGAGATCGTCGAGACATATACCACCGTTGGCACGATTAATCACCTGGGACATTGCCCGTTGCCGAAATACGAGGAGGTGATTTCGGCCACTCAGGATCTTAAGGACATCATCTACCCGGGCTACCGTCGACGCGAAGGACTGCACATCGGCAATGTGACGTACCACGTTGGCGAATTGATCGACAGCCTGCACGACACGCTGACAACTCAGATCGCCCGCGCTCGACTACACGAAGCCCGCGTCGATCGTTGCGTCGATCCGTGTGAGGACCATGAGGATTATCAGACGGCTGGGCAAAAGACAGCCATTGCTTTCCTGGAACGGATCCCCGACCTCCGTCGAGTATTAGCCCTGGACGTGCAAGCTGCATACGACGGCGACCCAGCGTGCAAGAACCTGGACGAAGTGATCCTGTGCTACCCAGGTCTAGAGGCAGTCACCGTTTATCGGTTGGCTCACGAGTTGCATCTACTGGGTGTGCCCTTCGTTCCGCGGATGATGACCGAGTGGGCCCACAAGGAGACCGGTATCGACATCCATCCCGGCGCAAGCATCGGCCACCACTTCTTCATCGATCACGGGACGGGAGTCGTGATCGGAGAAACGTGCGAGATCGGCCAGCGGGTCAAGCTGTACCAGGGCGTGACGCTGGGCGCATTAAGCTTTCCAACCGACGCGGATGGCAATATCATCCGCAACATGAAACGGCATCCGACGATCGAAGACCGAGTGGTCATCTACGCCAACGCCACGATCCTGGGAGGCAAGACCGTGATTGGACACGATTCAGTGATCGGTTCTAGCGTCTGGTTGACGCACAGTGTCGCGCCGCACACAACGGTGACGATCGAAAACCCCGATCTTCGCATGCAGGCAGATTCGCCCGTCGAGATCATTGGACAGGCCAAATGACTAACCTTCCGGCCGGTCCAGATGGACGTCCATTTGTGGATACGGCATCTCGATGCCTGCTTCATCCAATGCGAGTTTTGCGGCGCGTATTGCGGCTTGTTTGACCGAACCAAAGTCGTCGCTCCTCGCCCACACGCGGACGGACCAATCGACAGACGAGGCGCCTAATCCCAGCAGGAGAATCGCCGGCGCCGGATCCTCCAGGACGCCTTCCACGCTGGCTGCCGCGCGTTCTAGAATCTCGCGGGTCTGGTCGATATCGGCATCATAGCCGACGCCAACGTCCACATCCGCACGACGGACGGGATGATGGGTGATGTTTTCGATGGTCGATCCGAAAACGGAGCTGTTGGGAATGATGAACCGGCGATTGTCGAAAGTGTCCATTGTCGTTGTGAAGACGCCGATTTCGTCCACCTTGCCCGACTGTCCGGCAACGGTCACGACGTCGCCTACCTTGAAAGGTCGAAAGGCCAACAGCATCACACCAGATGCGAAATTCGACAGGGTCCCCTGGAAAGCCAGCCCAATGGCCAGACCTCCGGCTCCAATTACGGCGGCAAAACTGGTTGTCTCGACACCGAAAATCCCGAGACAGCCGATTACGGCGCTCGCCAACACGACCCACCAAGCGAACTTGGCGAAGAACTTGGTCAGCGTCTCGTCGAAATCCGCTTTGGCCAGGCTCTTGCGCACCAGGCGGCTGGTTAGCCCCGCAACGATCCATGCCACCAACAATAGAAGTAGTGCACCAACGGCGCTGGCACCGTATTCAAAGATCTTCGGTGTCAATTCCTTGAGATACTCCGGCATCTCTGATTTCCTCCCCGTGAAAAGGCGTCAGGTCGTTTCAACGGCGCGGTATCCTACACGTCGGCACGGTTCGCCGCGACAGCAACCGTGGTAGGCGAAATCGACGCTAGCGTTGATACCATTCGCCACCCAATCGGCGACCTGTTCCGGGTGTCAGCAGGTCGAAAAGTGGCTCATTCGATGTAGCCACGGGTACGGAGATTTGCTACTTTTCCGCGCCAATTTTGGACTCAACTATTCATCATTGCGCCCCAACGTCCTCTGCCAGGAGCCACACTGTGCAAATTTCCAGCCTGCGAATCGATCGCTTCGGCGTTTGGAACGATTTCAATCTGAGAGGAATCTCCGAGGGACTGAACGTCATCTATGGTCCCCTCGACTCTGACCAAACGGCCATCATTCAGTTCCTTCGCACAATGCTGTTTGGTTTTGGTGACGAGACCCACCAACGGTACACGTCCGCTAATTCACGCGGTGCAGGCGGCTCGATCACGGTACAGGGGCAGTTCGGTTGTCAAACCGTTTACCGCCACGACGACGGCGAGGGGCGCGACCGTCTGGTGGTCGAAAACGACAACGGTTTGGCCGTCGGCAACCATCACCTGCAGCATCTATTAGCTGGTGCGGCCCCGTCTGTATTCGATCGGGTATTCATGCCGGGAATCGGCAGTCCGTCGGACATCACCAAATTGATCGACGTAGCCGTTGGGCACGGCTTCGATGTCATTGGTGAGTCGGTCGATGTGAAACGCGTCGATGAACTGCGAAAGAAGTTGGCCGACAAGTGCAGGCTTTTCGCGAACGCATCGGGTTCGGACAAACGGCTCGAAGAACTGCTGGACGCGCGTCGCAGTTTGACGCAGCGGATCAAGACCCTCGAAAACCTGGCGACGCAACAGCGCGAATCGTTCGATGAATTCACGCGCAAGCTGGCCTCGGAAATCCAAGACCTCGAAAGTCAACTCGACGAACTCACCCAGGAACTAGGCAAGGTCGACTCGGAAATCGCGGCACGCGAGACGGAGAAGCGTGAGAAGGAACAAGCCATCCAAGAGGCGAAGCGACAACTCGAGCAACTCCTAGCCGAGCGTCGAAAGCGGCTGAACGAGATGGATGCAAAGTTGAAGCGATGGGGCGGCGTACTGGAAGAGATCGAGACGTTTGGCCAGAAGCTGAACGCAGAGTTGAAAGACGACGAACGAGCGGAGGATGCAGTCGACTGCGATCCTCGATACCACTTGCGCCGACTGGAAGAGAATATCAACGGCCTCGATCAGGCCTCCACATCCCAAGACGATGCCATTCGGGAACACGATCGCCACTACCGCGCGCTGCAATCGACAATCGCACCCGCGCTTGGCACAATGCGAGAGGACGTCTATCACCTCTGCACGGAATTGAACGATCGGGAGACAGAATTACGACAAAGCGAACTGCGCAGTGAAGTCAGCCAGCTAAAACGTGCGGAAGCGGAGCTGCGACGGGCAATTCAAGGACTGGCATCTCGCCGTAGAAGGTTGGTGGCCGAGTTTTCCGAAACACACGACGTCAGACAAATCCTCGTCGATCCAGCACACGCAAATCTCTGTCGGTGTGCTGGGCACCCGAAAGATGTCAATGCGGCTCCGGCTCTCCGAGACGTACCTGCATTGGAGGAAGAGGTTGTCGCTGGTCTGGATGCGGAGATTGGGCGGCTTCGTGGGCATCGCGACGAAATCGTCGCGGATATCGATGCGATTCAGGACGTATTGCGTCAGTCGCGGCAACGGCTGGAGCAACTCCGGTTGGATTACGAGCGGGACAGCAGTAACGATCTGCTGTCTGCCAAAAGAAACGAACTGGAACGCGTCAAACAACAGATCCGTGGCACCGAACGTCGCGGAGAACTGACGGCCGCCATCGCCGCCATCGAACGAGAAATCCGTCTTCTGGAAACGGCAACTCGACAGCCCTCCATCCTCCGCGAGGCTTCAGACCTGCTCAGGCGTTTGACGGCAGGCGAATTGGACGAAATCACAATCACCAAAGAACGTGCTGTATGGATCTGTAATCGTCGTGGCAATGAAGTCGTCTACCACCAGTTTGGCTCGCGGGCACGCGATCAGGTCTACCTGAGCATTTGTTTGGCCATCGTGGCCGCGCACGCTCGAAAAGGCGTACGTTTGCCCATAGTCCTTCGCGACAGGCTGCTGCACGTTGACTCCGAGGATTTCGAAACGACCGCTTCGCTACTGAATGACTTCGCCGGCCGTGGGCACCAGGTATTCCTGTTTACGCAACACAGGTACGTGGCCGATCTGTTTCGATCATTGGATGTGCGGGTAAGGGAACTGCCTCGCCCCGTGAAGAAGGAAGCCGCTCCTGTCGAAGTGGACAAGGAAACGGATTTGACCGAAGCGGAACGTTCAGAAGTCAATCGCCAATTGAGTGCCATCGCCGAGGAAACGGCTGGTCCGAAGGGCTTTGCCGACCAGACAGCGTTTAACTCCGAAGAATTCCCCGGCGAATTGACGGATCGAGTCCGAGTTGATCAGACGGACGAAACCGAACAAGCCTCGAAGGCTGAAGACGACCGCTCGAAATCGCGTTTCTTCCTGTACGAAACCAGCCCCATCCGCGAAGCTCCGTCCATCGATTCCGCAATTGCAGAGTGCCTCCAGAAGATCGGCGTACTGAAGGTTCGAGATCTACTGAACCTGGATGTCGAGGAAGCCGCGGACCGGCTGCGACATGCCGGCATCACGACGGTTATGATTCGCCGTTGGCAAGCGGAATCGCTGCTGACATGCCGAGTGCCCGGACTGCGACGTTACGATGCCAGGATTCTGGTCGCGTGTGGCATCACCGATCCTGACCAGTTGGTTCGCACCGACGTAGACGAACTGCGGCGGCGCGTCGAACTGTTCGGAGCGACCGATACCGGCCAGCGTCTGTTCAAGTCAGGCTCACCGAATGAGTTGCGGCGAGTGACGGATTGGGTTGGCGTGACCATTGATGATGGCGACAACGAGACGGTTGTCGAGAGAAAGCTGCGTGCGGCATAGCAGGTCGCGCTATCGCAGATCCTGGCCCGCGTCGCTCACTTGTTCAAAGCCAGGAAGCAGTTGTTGACGCGGCGGATGCACGCGTCTGACGAACCGATCGCGATATCCCTCCGACAGGTTCATCATCACTTCAAGTATCAGCAGATCCGCACGATTCATCACGTGCCGCGCGCTGCGACTGCCGAGCCCACGAATCATGTCTTCCAAGACGTGCAGATGCAGCATCATTGCTTCGGCGGCCGTGACGCCGGCGGACACGAGCAAATCGGCAAGGACGTCCATTTCGTCGGTCAGGTTGCCGGCGCCCATGATCACGTACGCCCGCAGCAACTCTCGATAATGCTGGATCAGCGGCTCGGGCAGGTCGGGGCAGGCGTTGTTGTCTACTTCGGCCAGCAGCTTGGACAACTGTTGCGACTTCACAGCAGGCAGGTCCTTCTCGCATTCGATCTGGACCCGGCCCATGATCAGTGTGCGCTGTTGCCCCAGCAAACGAGTTGCCTCGTCGTGTTCCATTTGCAGCCGATGGCGGTATTCCTGCTGCAATCGACGATTCTCTGCCAGCAACTGATGCCGCTCCATCGCACGCGCCACTCGCCAAATCAACGATCGCGTGGTCGTCGTGTTGACGCAGATGTAGGCTTCCGCTCCCGATTCATAGCACAGGTCCGCCATCTGCTGTTCGCTCTGTTGGCCCAACACGATAATTGGCTGCTCGTCGCTGCTGCCGGTACGGATGGCATCCAGCACGTCCAGGGCGTTCAGCGCCTCGCCTTCGTGGCTGATCAGCACCGCGTCGAAGACCTCGTCCCGCAACCGCGCGAGCCCGCTGGCGATGCCGACAGCTTCTTCCAGCATTACTTCCGACGCGCTATCGGAGGCGAAAGCTTCGGCCAGCCATCCACCAGTACGGTGCAGACCCGTAATGAACAACACGCGCATGCGAGGCGGCAGATGACCCCAAGGTGTCGTCGGCAGCTTCTTGCTAGCATCCTTGGCCGCGAAGCCCATGGCGCACGTCCTATGCGACCGAAATGGGGAGAAGATATGGCATACGGACCCGATTTGAGCAAGGGACTTCTATCAGATGAGCAAATCGTGGTCAATGCGAGAATTACCGCCACGAGGCGATCAGGGGCCCCGCGCTGCATAGGAAACGCAAACCGCGATTCAGGCGGCAGACGAGTAACACTCAGTCGTCGCGATAGCCGTAGCGCTTCCAGTCTCGCAGGACCTTTTTCTGCATGTCCGGCGGCACTCCGTGGCGGAACGAACTTCTTTGTGGCAGTGGCTCGTCGGATACGTCGTCGGGCGGCAGGCCGTGGTAGATCACTTTGGTGCTGAGTCTCGCCTCGCGTTCCTCGGGGGCTAGAAACGCCAACAGCGGTAGCGTCTCCTGATTGGGAAACAGGAACTGTCCGCGCTCGGGGTGGCAGCGTGCGGCGAAGGCCCAGACCACTTCCTGCAAATTGGCGGGGTCGATGTCGTCATTCAGCAAGATGGACTTGGGCAGGAGAGCACCGGCACGCGAATGATGCAAGATCTCGGCCAATTCGCCGACGAGTCTCTTGGCCGTATCCTGGCCACGATAGGAAGCCGGCACGGTGACTACCAGCCAATGAGCCGCGCTGTGAAAAGGGCTGAAGCAGTCGGTCACTGGGAAACCGGCCGATCGCAACTCCCACAAGACCTGAGCACTGATCGCAAGCGCCCAGCACGTGTGGTTCTCTTCAATCGGCTCTCCCGATGCGACGACTGGCAGGATTGGCCGATCGCGGTGCGTCATGGCCGTCACCTGGAAGACAGGCTGTGGCGAACCTTTCCCGGGTTTGATGTACCCCGTGTATTCGCCGATCGGCCCTTCGTCGGCCGTCTCTTCGATAGAGACCGTCCCTTCGAGAACGATCTCCGAGGTGGCCGGGACCTGTAAGTTCACCGTCTCGCAATCGACCACCTCCAACGGTTCGCCCAAGTAGGCCCCGATGAAATCTGCCTCGTTGACGCCATCGGCCAACGGCATTGCGGAGACAAACGGAATTGCCGGCGCGGTACCGATGGCCAGGGCAAACGGCATGGGTTGGCCAAGCTCCTTCCATTGCGCATAGATCATGCCCAAATGCTGCCGAGGCAGCACCAACCCCGTCATCGTGTTGCGGCCGGCGAGCATAATGCGGGCAATCGACCAGTTAGTCCATTCTCCGTCCGGAGTCTGCACGATCACTGTGCCCCACGTGTTGACATAGCGACCGCCATCGCCAGCGTGAATCAGTGGGGCCGGCAGACGTTCCAGATCGACCTCGTCGCCCAGGCACTTATGTTCTTTGCACGGACCGTCCGTCACACGTCGAGGCGGAATCGGTTCCCGGTTGTGTGCTTCCGCCAAGCCGTCCACAATTTGGCACCCACCGGCAGAGGCCGGCCAACCGAGCGACAAAGCGACCCGCGCCAGTCCGTTCGTCCGGCTCACGCCGGCGGGCGCGCCCAAGGCCCGAAATCCCGTTTCGATCCCTCGGATCCGGTTGAACAGCGGTGCCGGCGCGCCCAGTTCGTAGGTACGCTGGATGATCGCCCCCATCTCCAGGTTCCAATCGACCTCAGCATCGATCTCCTGAATTTCACCGCTCTCGCGCAAGGCCGCGATGTACTCCCGCAGACTGGCAAAGTGCTTCATCGAGTGGTCTCCATTGCCCCACTGGGCAAACTGATTTCAAACGACGGAAGTGGCTACAACATCTTGCAGCCCAATATCTGCTGACCGAGCGAAAGCGTCAATCCTGGCCCGTCAACTGGCCACTGATGCTGCTAAGGATCGTTCGAGAAATACGTTCGCAAGAATAGTACTCGTCACGCTCCGCCGTGACGTCACGTCATCACGGCAGAGCCGGTGGCATGAGGAAGGCCTCTAAAAGGAGCCGAGGGCAAGTTCATCTGACCCCAACGGGGTCCAAACAACATAGCCCAGGGTAAGCGAAACGGCGCAGCCGTGCCGCGTCACCCTGGGTATGGGAGAAGAAACGGACATCAACCCTGTAAGGGTTGCACAAAGCGTAGACCATTGTGGAACCCTTACAGGGTTCGGAGGATTCAATTGACCGGACACCCAGGGTGGCGCGGCTGCGCCGCTGACCCTGGGCTACGATGTTGAACCGCTTCGCGGTAACGAAGGAACGGCAGAGCCGGTGGCTTAATACCGAGTTATTGATCGGCCGTCGCTACAGGACGTTGTCCAATTCCTCGAATACGGCATCCAGTTCCTTGATTGCATCATCGTCCCACATTTGCCCGAAGATTTCCGTCGGGATGTCTTCTCCAGGTTGTGGGGTGGTCTCCCGACCGCCCCACCTAATCCGCTGCGGTGGCTGGTTGCCCCGTTGAATTTGATCGACTTGCGCCGAGGGCATGCCCGCCGTGCAACAAGCCGAGGTGGAAAAGGTGACCGCGGATGAATGGGGAGACATGGACGACGGGTCAATCAGTATGACCGGGAATGCGAGTTCGGTTGCTTCGCTTTCGCCGGATTGCTGGAGCTGACTGTTGATGTAGCCGATCACCTCCAGTACATCCAACGAGGAACAGAGTCCGTCGTCGTTGACGTCGTAGAAAGGCGGTGGCGAGGCGGGCGGGTCGGGCAGGGACGTGTCGCCAGGATGAGAATTGATGTACGTGATAAGGACCAGCACGTCCAGCGTCGTGACACCGCCCACACCGTTGACATCATACGCGTTGGCAGAGTTGTGCCACGAATCGCTAACAACCGTTTCTGCCTCTGCAATCAGCGGCGCGTCTTCGCGATGGCCCACGTTGTCGGTGGCAACGCTGTAGAAGGCGTATTTGTGGCCTGGGCTGCCTGTGAACAGGGCCTCGGTATCGGGGGTGTTGTCCAGCCAGAGTTCAAAGGCCCCACCGTCGGTTGCGACGTAAATATCATAGCCGCCGATGCCGCTTCCGCCGTCGTCGTCGTTTCCGGTCCACTCGACTAGGAACTCTGGGCTGTCGACTGTCGCGGGAAGCTCTAACACGTTGCTGGCATCCTGGGGAATATCGGCATCGATTGTCACGAGGGCTTCTCGGGCTGGGTCCGTGCCCTGGCTGGGATCGTGGGGATCGACCTGGTTGGTGGCGATGATTTCGCCAAAGTCGAATTGGATCAGCGCGACGTTGCGAATCTCCGTTCCTGACACGATGCCGGTCTTGGGCTTGATGCTGTACAAGATATGCCCTTGCCCGCGGCCCGTACCGTCCTCGGGTGGAAGAAAGCCGGTGAGCACATCCGGGGGCAGACCGGTAAATGGATCGAGTGACATGAACGAGGCGTAGACTTCGCCAGTCGCGACATGAATACCGGCCTCCACCTCGACATTGAACGTCTTACCGTTGCTGCTAAATGGCACTGTCGTTTGATAATGCTGAGAGCCTTCGGGAACGGGCAAGACCTGGTTGCCAAAATCGATCCCGGTCAGGACAAACGTGCTCCAATCCAGATCGCTGCTGAGCGAATTGCTGATGGTCACGATCTGTGCCGGCGCCGTGGCTTTGGGATCGTTTTCGAACTCGATGGTGTAGGGCACTGACAGAGAGTCGTTGACGAAATGCTGGACCCCAAAACCGTTGGGCCCGGTAAGCTCGTTCGGGTCGCTGGCACCACTCGACCCACCGTTTCCGTCGCCGCCATTTCCGCACTGATCGTTTTGAGAGCCCTCCTCGCCTTCCCCTGTCTGCGGAGAGGTGTTTATTTCGCAAACTGGCGGGGGTGGCGGGGGCGGCTTAGGCTGGCTTTGGCACTTCTTGACGTAGTCACCCCATTCTTTCTTGTGACCTTCCAGCCCCGAGCATTGTTGCGTGTAAAACCAAGCCTCCGCCTCGAGACAAGCTAGGCTCATTGTTTCGAAGTCACCTTGTATACACTGCTTGACATGCACCATCTCGTGCTTTTCCACACACTCGAAAGGGAAATCCGTAGGTCGTTTGGGATTGTACGAAACAGCTGGTCGCCTGTTGGTACATGTAGTCACTCCGTAGGTCGTACCCAACCCAGACGGATCCGTTGCAACCGTGGGCATGTTGCCTGCGTACTCATAGAAGTTCAGTGTGCCGCCAGATAAGCCGATGGGATCTTCCGCTACAAAGCGTCCTGTCGAAGAATCGTAATATCGCGCGCGCATGTAATGCAGTCCTGAAGTATCTGCTCGAATACCCTGTTCGGCGACAAACTCAAAATCATTGACGACCGTTTCGGATTCGTATAGCAGCTCGCCAAACGGCAGATATGCGTACGAATTCGCCGTAGTCCCGGACTCGGGTGCACCAAAGTTGCTATAGCGTAAATATTCCGATCGTTCGGGT
>CAZUAH010000252.1:0-19270 GCA_964617665.1 uncultured Pirellulaceae bacterium | reverse complement strand
GGTCGCCGCCTCGCCGTCGAATCGTAAAAGCTAGTCAGGGAACTAAACTGTTACGTCAGGAATTGGCAATTGCACTGGCTGGGCCAGCCGTAAACGTGGCGATCGCGGCAGCCCTCTTCGCTGTGGCCCTTCTGGCCGGTTTCGGCAGCTTGGCTCTTACGGTTGACGTGATCGGCGGCTCCTTCTTGAGCGGTTTGATGTTGGTCAATGTGTTCTTGGCGGTATTCAACCTGTTACCTGCATTCCCGATGGACGGAGGACGAGTGTTGCGTGCTTTCCTGGCCATGCGAATGCCATACGCCAAGGCCACAACCATCGCCGCAAGAGTTGGCCAAGCCGTTGCCATTGTCCTCGGGGTTCTCGGGCTGCTTCCCCCGTTTTCCGGCGGAATGCTGGTCCTAGTGGCCGTGTTCGTGTTCTTGGCCGCTCAAGCCGAACTGACCATGGCCCGCATTCGCGAATCGCGTTTACACGCGCCGACCATCTTGGATCCAGTCGTGCCGCCGCGACCCCCGGTATACGACGACGATCGTGTCGTTGACGCCGAAATCGTCTGGATGGGCGATGTCCACTCGGATAACGATGGCAGCCGCAGCATCTTCATTGTCTCGGACCGCCCTCAATACCGTCAGTGATGCCGTTTCAGTAAGTCGCGGCAGTGCCGAACGAGTAGTTGACGCTTGCACATTGGGCGGTCATAATCCACGCGTCACATCAAAATATCTAGAGTCTTGCATTCGTTCTCGCAGCAAGGTGATTACTATGCGCGATAAAATCTCCATCGTTGGCGCCGGTTTTGTGGGTGCCACGGCGGCCCACTGGTGTGCGGTCAAAGAGTTGGGCGACGTAGTGCTGGTAGACGTTGTCGAAGGCATGCCTCAGGGCAAGGCGCTGGACTTGCTGGAGGCGGGGCCGGTCGAAAACTACGACCTGCACATCGTCGGCACCAACGACTACAAAGACACCGCCAATTCGGACATCGTGGTGGTCACGGCTGGCTTGCCGCGTAAGCCCGGCATGACCCGCGAAGATTTGGTGAACGTCAACGGCAACATCATCCGCGAGGTTGTCGAGAACGTGGTGAGTCAGTCACCAGACGCCATCTTCATTCTGGTCACCAATCCGCTGGACACAATGGTCTACCTGGCCAAGAAGGTCAGCGGATTACCACGCGAACGCATGATCGGACAGGCCGGCATCCTGGACAGTGCCCGCATGCGAGCGTTCATTGCGATGGAACTGAACGTCAGCGTCGAGAATACACACGCCTTCGTCCTCGGCGGTCACGGTGACGAAATGGTCCCCCTGCCGCGCTACTCGACGGTCGCGGGCATCCCGATCACGGAACTCATGCCGACCGATCGCGTTGAGGCCATCGTCGAGCGAACACGCAAGGGCGGTGGCGAAATAGTCTCTCTGCTCAAGAAGGGCAGCGCCTTCTTCGCGCCGAGCGCAGCCACGATGCAAATGGTCGAAGCGATCCTCAAAGACCGCAAACAGATCCTACCATGCTCCATCTATTTGGAAGGCGAGTACGGCTTGGAAGACATTTGCTTTGGCGTGCCGGTCAAACTTGGCAGTGCGGGCGTCGAGGAAATCATCGAGATCGAATTACGTGAGGACGAGCGCGAGGCACTGGGAAAATCAGCGGCACTGATTCGCTCCAGCATCGCCGCCCTAGAGCTCTGAGGAGAAAACCGAAATGACCAAATGCTTGGTTGTATTTGGCAGCAAATACGGATCAACCGCCGAGGTAGCACGGGCGATCGCTGAAGGGCTTGGTGCTGAGGTAGTGGACGTTGCTGGAAAGCCCGACGTAACTGAACACGATGTGATCGTGATTGGCTCGCCCATTTACGCCGGGGACTATCTGGCCCCGGTATCGCGATTCATCCGGGACAACAGAAGCTCGCTGCAGGAGCGAAAGATCGCAGCATTCATTACGGCGGCAGCCGACATGGAACTCGATCCGGGACTTACGGGCGAAGAGGACGAAGAACTCTACACCCAGCAAGACTACGCCGACGGTTTGGCGGAGATGGCAGGCGGCGAGCTACTGGCCGCGCGAGGCTTCGGCGGTCGCTTGGTTCCGGAACAGCTTGACGAACGCGACTACAAGACCCTCAGTTGGTTCTACCGCTTCCTCATGCACGGCGACCTGAAGGGCTTCGACCTGCTAGACCTGCCCGAAGCCCAACGTTGGGGCGAACAGTTGAAAGCCATGTTGGGTGATTAGCTACTTCGCGGTTGGATCTTCATCGGTAATCCCTGACCGATGGAGCATCCCGCTGTGCGGTCGTGGTAGCATAGCTTACCGTCGATCCGCCGCAGTGGTCTCTTCTGGCTTCCGAAATTCGATTGACTCCTTGGAATGGCCGATGTAGGATTATTGCAGAGTTGGGAACGAAATTCGGCTCCATGCCGTGTGACTCGCCTTGCGAGTCCTCATATTCCCGGCTCTATTTCTTTGCATTCCTCCAGCGTTAGCGGGCTCTTCTTCGTGTAGTACGCTCCGTACTCGTTCTCTCGTGTGTCGTCCACGTCATGCACCAAGCTGACCTTTGCGGCGACATACTCCCAGTAGCGATCTTCTCCACGTTCGTATAGATGCTGCAAGGCCCACAACAAGTAGTCGACTGCTTGAAGGCCTCCGGCTTGTCTGGGTGTGGCTGCAATGATCTCGATTGGCGCAGTCGTCGAAATTCGCCATTTCACACGCAGGTTGTTTCGGGCCTGCTCGATCGCCTTTCGCAACGCCTCAGAACGACTCCGATTGCCGCGCCGTGAGAATTGAATGATATAGCTATCCTCTTTGTGCAGTCGGTCGCGAAACAACCGGCTCACGCAGCGGTCGTACAACTGATTCGGATGATACCGGTAGCTTGAATGCTTCTTGTTGTGCTCCAGGACCTTCTCGACAATCATCCGCTTGTGACGTACGACGGCAAAGAAACGCATCTCGTGCGCCATCAGCAGCCGATACACCTCGCGTCGCACCTCGGCACAATCATCCTTCGCGTGAAATGCAATGGCCGTCTTTCGCCTCGTTGGCTGCATTGACGGAACCTTTGCTAAGTATGAATCGGCACGGAGCGCCGACCGGAGCGACTCAAGCTCTTCGTCCAGCCGCACCGGGACTACGACTTCCAATTGCGCCCAGAATGAAATGACCTGAACATCCTTCGCGGCCCACAACAGTCCGCTTCCTCTTGTTGAAGAGGGTGGCATCGCCCGCCTCATCAACGAAGTAGTGGCACGTACGGGAACTGTTTGGTTGTGATTCGGGCATTGCACGGATCTGTATCGCCGTCCCAAACCGAGTGAAATCGATGTCGTGGTATCTCACTTCCAGGACGGGAGCGGGCTAGAGTTGTTCATTTCCGTCGAAGGCGGGGCAGTTGATCCTTGATTCCCCGCTCCAAGTTCAACCTCTCGTTCTGCCACTCTCGATTTCACTAATCCATCGACGAGGAATTCGCAATTCGTCATCAACGGATGTCTCGATAACTCTACTTGTCCCTGTCAGGTTTCCAGCACAAGAAGGCAAAGCGAAATCCAACTCCAACAAAGGCAGCCTGCGTCTGAAAGAGGAAACGCGGCACCATACATTCGCATACGGACTACTCATACAGGGAAAGACGCTTTACAGACCTGTGCGGTTTTGGTAGGAAGCCCTGT
The DNA here is from genome assembly GCA_964617665.1 of uncultured Pirellulaceae bacterium. Taxonomy (GTDB): domain Bacteria; phylum Planctomycetota; class Planctomycetia; order Pirellulales; family Pirellulaceae; genus JADHUC01. The sequence goes on along the minus strand of CAZUAH010000252.1, from coordinate 15,592 downwards.
ACGAGCGTCAATACTGAGCAAGTCGAGGACCTTCGTATGAAGACCTATCTGGTGGTCACCCTCACCTGTCGGGATCAGCCTGGGATCGTCGATCGGGTTACGGAAGCGATTTCCGGCTATTCGGCTAACTGGGAAGAGAGTCGCATGGCGCACCTGGGCGGCGAGTTTGCGGGGATCGTGAAGATCAGCGTGCCGCAAGAGGAAGCCGAGGCCGTGGCCGCTGCGCTCTGGGGAATGGCCGACGACGAAATGACCGTGGCCGTCAAGTTCACCAAGTCCGCTGAGCCAGAATCGTCAGGTGAACATGGCCTGTACGAATTGCGACTCGAGGGAGCCGACCACGAGGGGATCGTACACACGGTGTCCCACTATCTCGCCGGCCGGGGCATCAACGTTGAAACGATGGATACCGAAGTGGTCCGTGCGCCGGTCTGCGGTACTCCCCTGTTCCATATGGTCGCTCAGATCAAGGTGCCACCGGAGCTGCCACTACCGGAACTGAACGCAAACCTCGATCACATTGGCGAAGATCTAGGCGTGGACATCGACGTCCGCCCCAGTCAGGGCTAGTGGTACGGCTATCGATATTCGTCAGGTAGATTGAGGCCAGGGTGGCCGGGCGCAAGCCCGAAACCCCGGGGCTTCCCTCGCTGACGCTCAGTCCAGCCCCGGCCACCCAATCTGACATTGATCGATAGACGATCCGCTAGAGTCGGTCGTGTAGGCTCCTCAGCGCTCAAGCTCCGCGCGGAGCGTGACGATCCCTCTTGGCTGGAGTTCAATTTGATCATCAACGGTCTCGCCAGGATCCTCGAACGGACTGCTGAGCATAGTGCGGGCCGGCTGTGGATCCGCCCAGATGACTCGGGCTGGCGCCGGAACGTCGCCGACATTCATTAGCCGTACCATCATGGCTCGACCATCCATGCTGGGCTTTAGCGATGTGACAATCACCTCGTCCGGTTCCACTCGCAGCATCGACGGGAGCACCGGCGTCTGCGAATCGGCAGGCACTACCACCAGCGGACGGCTTTGCTCGATGCCGAACTTAACCGCAGCCGTTGGATCAAACGGCCCGTGCGGTCGCAGCGAATAGCGGAACATCGTAGGCCCTTCTTGGCTGGCCTTGTAGTTCGTCTCCCAGTAGTTGTTCATCACATACGAGTAGAACGTCTGCGTGGGCTTCAAATGCCGAATCCACGCATCGGTCTGATAGGGACTGGCCACATCGACAGTGATCGAACCGACTTCGACCAGCGGCGCATCTACCGTGGCACAGGTCAGCCCGATATCGTCGTTCGAAACGTCCACCCAACGGCCTACCGTAAAGTAGTTCTTGCATGCTCCGGGTAACTGGTCCCGTTCAGGGCGGATGACCGCCCAGGGTATGTCCATCCGCATGACTCCACCAGGAACGTTGGCCGCAAAGCCAAAGTGGACCGACTCAGGACTGCGTACCGGGGCCTTGTCAACGACGTTGGTCACTTGGACTCCCGGGATTCCGTCCACCATGCGCAGATGGCGAACCAGTTTCCGGCAACCTGGCGCGTCAGATTCAACTACCAACGACGCGACCAGCGGCCCCCGCTCGGCGACGGTGATCTTGGCGGGCCCGCTCGGCTTGGGATTCTTCGGATTGCGCCCGGCCACGTACCAGTACGTGTTCAGTCCATCGCCGGCGAGATTGATGTCGTTGCCCTGGCAGACGAACTGAGCGATCGCACCAGTCTTCTCGTCCACCTGGACACGTATCTTGCCGTTCTCGAGCGTCGAGCCTTCGGCCATCGCATTTCCTTTGGCTGTCGCTGTCCCTGCCGACAGAAGGAATCTCTTTGCGCCGAATGGCGGAACGTCTGCAGCCAAAAAAGCCAATTGCCCGTCCGTAAGCCGTTGTGACGGAACTGTATCACCACCGTTCGTTTTCACAACGTCTCCGGCCGCAGACAACTTGCCCGACACAACCACTAAATCAGTGCGAGCCCAGGAACACGTGTTGTAGACATCGACGGCGGTTGCGCTTCCTACGTCGCTGCGTTCGCGATTCGCTGCCGTGTCGAGCAACTCTATGGACTGCTGGTCGGCGTCGACCGCGAATTTCTGTTTGATCTTCCACTGGTCCAACGTGAATTGGCTATCGGGCTGGCTGATGCTGCAATGCGCGCCCCAAGTATGCTCGTTGTACAGAATCACGTTGCGCCAAGCCGCGTAGAATTCGGCATCCGTGTAGCCCATCGGGTCAAGCATCGCCCAGAGGGCCTCGGCCTGGATCAGACGGTCAGACGCGTTGCGTGCGAGGGCCGTCTCGCGAGCGGACGAGGCGGCTCCGTCTTCCCAGTAGGGCGTGAAATCGCCGCGGGCCTCGGGCAACTTGTCGCCGTAGCGGTGCTCGAATTCGCGCATCAACTCGCCCGTCGTGGCGATGATCATTTTCGGCCAAGCGTACTTCTCGTTCCACTCTTTCACGAATTCAGGCAGGTCCGGGTCGGGCGGGCCGTTGTCGCCGGCGATGCTGTAGCGGACTTGTACCATGTCGTACGCGTAATCGGTCGCAGCCAACTGGTCCAGGTACTCAAAGAATGCTTTCGGTTTGGCATGTTTGACAGATCCCATTAGCCCCGGATGAAACCAACTGTAGGCATGGCCTGCCATCCAGCACAGAATCCTCTCTTGCCCGGACGGCGACACCCAGTAGAACGGCCGGTCGCCCCAATCGGCCAGCGTGTAACCGATGCGATGAATGTGGTTCGGGCCGATCGAAAAGTACTTGACGCCACTATGCGCCAGAACCGGAACGATTCCCCACGTGTAGCCTGGCACATCGCTGATCATGGCCGTGTCGATCGTCAAGTCGTATTGCTTGGCTACTCGTCGTGCACAGTCGGTCAGCCGGAAAAGCTCCTCATCGTGGCATAGCGCAGTCAATTCGTTGCCGTACAGCGCGTCCAGCCCAATCCACCCGCGGCGCACCGCGTCGATGAACTCGGCCTTCTTCTCGGGCGTGGCCCGTTTCAGATAGCTGTCGACTGCCCACATCACTTCGCCGTTCCACTTGAACTGGGCACCAGGCGGATAATTGGCGGTACGGCGTGCCAAAGCCACGGCATCATCCAGGTATTGCCACTGCTTGCGTTCGACTTCCGTTTGCACGTGTGTGTATCCGATGTCGTTGTGCGAGTGGGGCAAAAACCAGAGTTCCCAACGACGGACCGGGCGCAGCATGAGCGTCTTCTTGACTGTCTGACCAGCCAATTCAACCACTACGTCGATTGACGTCTCGCGTTCGACGGCCGGCATTGGCGGCACCGGTACGCTGTGGCTACCCAGGCTCAGCTTCACTGGCACTGCCGGTGAATCCGCAACACGCACCGTCGCGTCTGCAGGCTCGGCGTACGGGTAGGAAACCGTCACCTCGATCGGCTGAGTCAGTCCATCGTCATTGCGAAGCACTGCCTCGACGTCGCGGCATTTGACGTCGATCCGTTTCGGGAACGGCTCAGGAGTCTCGGCCGCGAAGAAGGCGATCTCCGCACCGCCAACAGTCGAGTATCTCTGCGGCCCCACGGCTGTGACCTGCCAGCGGGCATAGCGTGCCGTGACTGGCGGGAACGCAATACATGTCACGCCGCCGCGTGTGTTGGCGTGCGCAACGTCAATGGTCTTCAACGCGTCTCTGACGTCGGCCGCATTGCCAAATGTGAGCCGCGATTTGGCCACCGTTGCCGGATCATTACGATCAACGTGGCGCAAGCCGGCGATTGGCACCGGTTGGCCAAAGTCGAAAACGATGAACGTCTCGGTGCCCTTGGCTTCCGACGAGTATTCTGTGCGGACGTTGCCGTCGATCAAGTTGGTCGCTTCATAGCGGCCTCCCGGATAGGCAATGCTGCCGGCGACGATCTTCGGCCGGACTTCCACTAGTGGCGTGAACTGCTTCGGAACTGCGGCATCTCCTGCCAATGCAAAGTGGAATTGAAGGCTTCCCAAAACCACCGCTGTCAGAACGAATATGAATTGGCATCTCATAGTGCAATCTCCATGCGCGAAGTAAGGACTCCTATTCTTGCGACCCACATTTTGTAGCCGACGTTTAGCGTACCAGCCGCGCGCGATGGGGCCAAGCATCTCTCGGTTCAACAATCACAGATTGTTGAACCGCGTGTGCAATTCAACGTACTACTCTCGCGCCACCGGCTGCATCAGCCACAAGAGAAGCAGACCGGCCAGCGACGCTCCGATCAGAAGGCCTATGAAGATCCCACGGCGTGACCGGCATAGATCGTATCCAAGGCTCGCGCTTGGTAACAACCAGGCTGAGAAGTACCCGATCAAGGCAACCATAGGGGCAAGCGGAACGGAAACGTAGAGAACGTACAGCAATGTGACGCCAAGTATCGACAACAATACACTGCGAATACTCAGCTTCGTCAGGCGAAAGAAGCGTCGATAGACCCAAACGGCGATTGCGACTAGAGCAGATGCTTCGACTACAAGAGCAACCTTCAGCAGCGTGACTTGCGATTCGGTCAACACCGTCCCGTCGCGCAGGCAGTAGGTTTGAATGCAGACCGCGTTGGGCACGCCATCGACAATCCTGATTTCACTACCCAAGCCGCGGTAGGCATTTCGTGTGCCGATGTACCTCTTGGCCGAGATGTACAAGCTGATCGATACTGCGATACACGCAATAACGAGTAAGAGATCGGCGATCTTGAAGCGAAACACCCGTCGATGGCTTGAGCCGGACGACATGAGTGGCGTTCCTCTGCGTGAGCCCGCTGGTTACTGAAAAGGGACTTCGATAGCGGTCACTGATCGAGCGGGTAATTGGACGATGAAGCGATTGCCATGGATGTCAACCGATTCCGTCCGGATTCGCCCCGGTGCGAGCGACTCGCCCGCGGCCGGTGCGGTGTTCAGCCGACCTTCAAGGATGTGCAGTCTGCCTTCTTCTTTCGGCTGCTGCTCGAGATCCGAAGCGTCGATGCGTACGGACAGTGCCTGATGGAAGTGTCGATTGATCGCGTGTAGGTACAGAGTTTTCTCGTTCCGCGTTGCCAGGATGTCCACATACGCAACACGCTCAACCGGGCGGATTCCCGCCATGCGATAAGGTTGCTCGAAATACGGCATGTCTTCCACGTCGATCGCCAAACGCTGGTCGCCGTGGTACTTGCAGTACAGCATCGTGACCTGGCCGCTGGGCACCATGTACGGATCGAATCGGCCATGGCGGTCGCAACAGATCGCGTGGATGCCCCAGCCATCGCCGATCAACATAGACTGAGCAGCCATCTGAACGACATCGCCTTGCCGCATGATCGCATGCAGAATGCCTGCGGCCCCGATTCCCTTGGCATAGAGCGAATTCAGCGCAACGCGATCTCGGATCGGATGGCCCCACCAACCGTTCCAGTTCCACTCGGTCATGGCGACTCGGAATTTTGCCTTGCGTGCCAAGTCCAACTCGACCCTCGGCAAGATCGACTGCCCGTCCTTATCGAAATGCGGCACACTCACCCAGGCGTACCAAATGTCTTCAGCAGACAGATCTTTGGCGTTGATCGTCTGGTTTGCCTGCTGCACCTCGCGGATTTGCCACGGTTGATAGTGATGGACTGCAAAGTAATCGATCCTATCGCCCAATCTCCGGTAGATTTCGGTTGCTAGTTCAACAGGTTGGCCGTCGGCAATGATCTGGACCGTTGGATCGACCGCGTGAATCGCGTCGATGTATGCTTCCAGCGTTTCGATGTAGTGCTCCAGACTTGCTTTGCGCCAAAAGGCCCAAGTTTCGTTGCCGATCTGGAAGTACTTAACGCCGTACGGCTTCGGATGGCCATTCTTGGCACGAAGCTTCGGCCAAATGCCCAGATCGCCAGGCAATTGTGCATCGATCGTGGAATTCGCGTAGGCGGCCAAACTCGCTGCGTGTTGCGCCGCCCGATCGGGTCCGTCCTTGTCGAGCAACCCGTCGCGGAAGTTGACCACCAGAATCGACTCGATCTTCAGTTCATTGCACAGCCGAAGGAACTCGTCATACCCGAAGAAGTTGGTAACGCGGTTGCCGGTGTGACCGACTGTGATTGGTCGTTCGGCACCGCGGCCCGGAACGTTGTCGATCATATCAAGCCAATCGACGTAATCGACGTCGGTCCCTCCGGGGAATCGTGCCACAGGAATCTGCATGTCGCGGATCAAACGTGTGGCTTCAGGTCGCAGTTGATGCGTGCCAGGCATCACAGCCGCTTCTGCTCCGATCTCCGAACCCCAACTTGGGCGCTCCATGAACTGCCCGAAAATCCGCGAGTCGATCGAATGCAGAACTCTGTCGTGGATCTTTACGCGGATCGGCGTCGCCAACGGTTCATCTGCCACCCCGATTGGCACCGGCACGGCGGAGACGACCGCAATAATGGCGATGGTCCAAGCCAACGCATTGAGCACTCTCATTCTCGCTGTTCCCTCTGTCGTCACATCATCCATGGCGGATCACTAGGATTCTCCGATGGATACCGCGGCTCGCAGGCCATCGTGATGACGTGACATGTAGTAGAACGACTTGGTCTCGCTCAATTCGCCCAAGCAGAATTGAAATTCGATGCGGTAGCCGCCGCGTGGCCACTCGGGGCCGTTCAGACGCAGGGCGTTAACCACCGTCGAAACGCTCTCGCCGGGCTGTAACTCGGCGGTTTTGACAGCCTTGGCCACTCCCTTGGACCCCGGACACGGGTAGACCCTGTCTTGGCAAAGGATGACCAAGCTCTCTTCCCAAAGGATCTTTTTGCCGTCTGCCAGCAGGGCCGGCACGCGAATCGGTTTGTCGGTCGCGTTCGTGACGGTCACCTTGTACTCACCGTCTCCGTCGGGATTGGTCCATTTGATCTTCTTGCGGGGCGGTACCGGCTCGACGCTGAGCGTCACTCCCCCACCCGCGAGCAATGCAGGACGGCCCGTCTTGCTACACTCCAGCTTGTATGCGACTCCAGGCTGTTGCGGCCACGCCGAACTGCCCAGCTTGGCCCAGGGTGACACAGCCTTGCCGTCTTTGATCCGCCAGCCAAGAGGCAACGAGCACGCCATCTCGACCGCCGCGATTCTTCGTGGATTGGCCTCTTCGATTTGCGCTACCCGCATCGTTTCACGTGTGACCGAGGCGGCCACCAGGCATACTTTGCCTTCGGGGAAACTAGGCCGATCGTGCTGCCGCGCAACATGGGAACACGTCAATCGAGCGCCAGCCTTCAGGTCACCGCGCAGTACGCGTTGGACTTCGAATCCGAGAGTGTGCGTGTACACAGGCGGCAACGAACGGCCCACCGGGCCCGCCTGGACGCTATCGAGCTTGCCGGTGAAGACGTATTGAGCCTCGTTCCAGTCGGACATAGTCGACGAAGCTCCTTTCGGTTGCACCGCAGGCGCTGGGCTAATAGAAATCCGGGGCCGTTCCGCCGCAGTGGATCCCAGACCGGAGAAAGCGGACGCTGCAACAAGACTTAGCAGGAAGGAAATTCGTGTCATTGGTGCCTCCAAATATGTTCTGAACGTGACGAAGTAGACTCTAACATGCCGAATGAGACGAACCAACGGGGCGTTAGTTTCCTTGAAAGGCGGCCGAATTGAGGAACAACAAGATTTGGTCCCCTTTTTCGCCGTAAAGTGCCCATGACGGTTTCCACCCGTTTTGCAGTAACGCCCGTTCACCCCTAGAATTCGTCTGATGGACCCGAACTCCATTCGCAGATCTCTTAATTGCAGGCGTGATGACGATGATGAAATGGCAAATCCTCTTGATAAAGGCTTTGGCCGTATTCCTTCTTCGCGACGGATCGGTGACGGCGCAAGCCGCTGACGTGACTGAAAGACCTAACGTCATCATTGTGCTGACCGATGACCAGGGGTACGGCGACGTTGGTGTCCACGGCAACGACAAGGTCAAGACGCCGAATCTCGACCGCTTCGCTCAGCAAGGCGTTCAGTTGCGTCACTTCTATTGCAGTCCGGTTTGCGCTCCGACGCGAGCCAGTCTGCTGACCGGTCGTTACTTCTATCGCACCGGCGTGATTCATACATCGCGCGGCGGCGCCAAGATGCACGGCGATGAAGTGACTCTGGCCGAGATGCTTAGGCAAGCCGGGTATGCGGCCGGCATCTTCGGCAAATGGCATCTGGGCGACAACTATCCCATGCGGCCCATGGACCAAGGATTCGACGAGTCGCTGATCCACAAGTCAGGCGCGATCGGCCAAACACCCGACAGCCCCAACGACTATTTCGATCCGCTCCTGTGGCACAACGGTCGCGAGTTTCGTGCCAAAGGCTACTGTACCGACGTGTTCTTCGAAGCCGCCATCGAGTTCATCGAATCCAACCAAAATCAACCGTTCCTCGTCTACCTTCCGACCAACGCTCCGCATACACCGCTGACCATCGACGAGCGATACGTCGAGCCTTACCGAGCAATGGGCCTGAACGATACGACCGCCCGAGCCTACGGCATGGTGCAAAGCATCGACGAGAACTTTGGCCAGTTGCTCGAAACCTTGGATCGGCTTCGCCTGCGCCGAAATACGCTGTTGATCTTCCTCACCGACAACGGTCCGCAACAGCGTAGGTACAACGCGGGTTTGAACGGGAGGAAAGCGAGTGTCTACGAAGGTGGCATTCGTGTTCCTTGCTTCGTCCAATGGCCCGCCGCGATCGGTGGCCCTGCACGAATCGACCACATCGCGGCGCACATCGACCTTGCCCCTACAGTACTTGCCGCCTGCGGTGTCGAAACGCCTGACAACGCCTCGTTCGACGGCACGAATCTGATGCCGCTGTTGCGTGGCGAGAGCGAGAACTGGCCGGACCGTACATTGTTCTTCCAAGTGCACCGTGGCCTTTCGCCGCAGCGTTACCACAACGCAGCCGTACGAACACCTCGATACAAACTGCTCTTCTCGCCAACCACATTCAGCAAAGAGCGAATCGAATTGCCGGCAGACCCGCCAGCCGAACTTTACGATCTGCATGCCGACCCAGGCGAACAACGCAATCTGGCCGACGAACACGCCGAGTTGGTCGCCAACCTGCGCGAACGATATGACGTTTGGTTCGACGACGTCAAGAGCACGAGGAACTTCACACCCGGCGCCATCCACATCGGCACGGATCACGAAAATCCTACGCTCCTCTGCCGCTATCAAGATTCCGCCTACGTGGATGGCCAGCCAACGACATGGTCGGTCGTCATCGAGCGCGCCGGACAATATGAATTGACGATTGATCGTGGCGATGAAACCACGGCCACAGTGATGCACGTCAGCATCGACGGCAAACTGAGCAGCCAGCCACTTGCCGAGGGGACCCGCACCGCTGTATTCCGCCTGCCCAAAGGGCCGGCCAAGCTTGACATCTGGGTGCAACAACCGAACACCCAACGCCAACGAATTATCGACAACAACACTCGTGGCAATGTCACTGTGCGACGTTTGCGTTGATGTGTCTGGGCGTATTGGAAAATGCCGTGTTTGACTATTGACCGGGACTCGTACGAACGAAACTCCGATTGCTGAAGGTGCCCCATGAAAACACTCCGAATAGTAACCGTCGTTGCGATGGTCTGGCTCTGCGGTCTTTCGGTCACGGCGGCCGAGTGGAAGGTCGGCATTGCTCGGATAGACATTACTCCCGAGAGGCCCGTTTGGATGGCTGGCTATGCCGCACGTAAACATCCCGCGGAGGGCACCATTCATCCGCTTTGGGCCAAGGCGATGGTGATCGAAGACCATCGGGGCGAACGCGTGGTGATTCTCACGAGTGATCTGATCGGTTTTGTGCGAGAGTTGGCTGACAGAATTGGAGAGCGCGTCCAGCAGCAGACTGGAATCCAGCGTGATCGGATCGTGATGAGCGTCTCGCACACGCATTGCGGCCCGGTGATCCTTGGTTGCGCTGACATTGCTCACCACATGGCCGAGGAAGATGTAGCTGCAGCGGCCGCATACCGCAAGAAGCTGGAGGATAAAGTGGTCGACGTGATTTCACAGGCGTGCAAAGCGATCAAACCGGCCAAGTTGGCCTACGGTGAAGGACACGCCACGTTCGCCAAAAACCGTCGGGGCGTCCAGACCCAGGAGTACGCGAATTCCCCAGGGCCGGTCGACCATGTGGTGCCTGTGCTACGAGTGTCCGATCAGAATGATCGACCATTGGCCGTTCTGTTCGGCTACGCTTGTCACAACACCACGCTGGGTGGCGATTTCTATTCGTACAATGGCGACTACGCCGGTTTCGCTCAGATCGAGTTCGAGGCGAAACACCCCGACGTGATGGCGATGTTCATGACCGGCTGCGGCGCGGACGCCAATCCGCAGCCGCGTGGCAAGCTCGAACTTGCCGAACAGCACGGCAAGTCTCTAGCGGCCGCTGTGGATGGCGCGTTGTCCGGTGATTTGCATCCGGTGAAGGGTGCTCTAGCGGTCGCCTTCGAGCGGGTAGATTTGCCATTCGTCGATCCGCCCACCAAAGAAGGACTCGAAAGACGTCGCGGCGAAGGCAATATCTACCAGCAGAGGCTAACAGAGCTTTTGCTCAAACGGTTTGCCGGTCGGGGCAAGATCGACAGTTCGTATCCGTATCCAGTCCAAGTTGTCCGTTTTGGCGATGACCTTTCGATGGTCGTTCTCGCAGGCGAGGTGGTTGTCGATTATGCATTGCGAGTTCGCAAGGAATATGAAGGCCAACGCATCTGGGTCGCGGGCTACTCGAACGAAGTCTTCGCCTATTTGCCTTCCGAGCGTGTGCTCTCCGAAGGGGGATACGAAGGAGCCAGCGCGATGGTCTATTTCGGATGGCACGGGCCGTTCAAGCCTGGCATGGAAGATCGCGTAGTGGGATTGATCAACAAGCTCATGGACCGCTGCAAAGACGTGGTCCGGTAATTGGACAGCGCCACGTTGGCGCTTGTGTTAAGGAATATGCGATGACAAGAAGAGCGGTGTTGTGGGCCTCTGTGGTGATTCTGGTGGTATCCGTTGGAAACACTTGGACTACGGACGCGATCAGCGGTGAGCGTAAGGCCTCGGCACAGCCGATCGATTCAATTCATCTTTTCAACGCCAACCGGAAAGGTTACATGCCCAGGGATCTCGCGCCTCCGTATCATTTGGTGTGGACGCACAAGGCTCGACACAAGCCGCGTCCGGCGTGGAAGGAACCTGCTTGGGAGACGCAGCGGATCGATATGGACTATGCCTACGCCATCTCTGCTGGCGAGGGACTGGTGTACGTGGCGTCGTCTAGCGACCACGCGATTCATGCACTTGATCTGGAGACGGGAGAACCGCGATGGCGGTTCTTCACCGAAGGGCCAGTTCGCCTTGCTCCTGCGGTCTACGATGGAAAGGTCTACGCTTCCTCGGATGACGGTGTCGTGTATTGCCTGGAGGGCGCTACCGGCCGGCTGATCTGGAAATATCGCCCCGACATTCCTGACGAACGACTGATCGGCAACGAGCAGATGATCTCGCGCTGGCCGGCACGGTCCGGCGTGCTGGTTGTGGACGGAAAAGCGTACACGACATTCGGCATGTGGTCGCCGGAAGGCATCGTCGTGACCTGCCTCGACGCGGAAACGGGAACCGTTCTGTGGCAGAACGATTCCAGCGGCACGAAGTACGCAACCCAGCCGCACTACGAAGCGATGGGAGGCGTGTCGCCTCAGGGGTACTTGGCCTTGTGCGGCGATGTGCTGGTGGTGCCCTGTGGCCGGGCCACGCCTGGCTTTTTCGATCGTGCCACGGGCGAACTGCTGTACAACGAAAGCGAAGGTTTGTTCCCTGGCGGCGCTTGGACGATGACGTACGACGATCTGGCATTCACGCCTTGTGAATACCTGAAGAAGCCGAATCCGGAGCGCCCAAACAAAGCCGAAGCTGACATCTGTGACGAAGCCACGGTGGTGGGGATACGTGCCCGAGATGGCCAGGAGGTGTTTCATCTAAACGGTGTCCTGAAGGGTGTCATCGACGACAACGGACGCATGAGTTTGATCGGTCCCGGCAAGCTCGTGAGCATCGAGCTGAAAGACGTGCTCGAAGCGGCGCCCGATAGTTACGTGGCGAAGATGGGCAGTTCCGAAGGTCACATGGTGGACGCCGCCAAATACCAGCGCTGGGAAACGCCTGTCGATCGCATTTACGAGTTGATCCAGGCTGGATCGACACTGATTGCCGGAGGACGTGGAGCGCTGGCGTGCTACAACGCAGAAGATGGTAGCAAGACCTGGGAAGCGAAACTGGCAGGCGACGTGCACGAACTGCTGATCGCCGACCAGTCGCTTCTCGTCAGCACCACCGAAGGCGAGATCCACTGTTTCCAGACCGAGTCACACGGTGAGCCAACGGTGACTGGTCCAATGAGGCGCGATGTCATTGGCGCTTCCCCAAGCGTGAAATACGCGCGAGCCGCTCTGTCGGCGGGCGGTGTCAGCGACGGCTATGGCTTGGTTCTGGGCAACGCGGACGTCGCCTACCTGGCCGAATTCGCGCGTCAATCGAAGCTGACGTGGCATTGGGCGGCTGGGCCGCGCAGTCTGGGAATGACTCGGCAGCGACTGGCCGACGCGGGGCTCTACGGTACTCGGATCGCTATCCACAGCGTCGCAGCCAACCCGCTGCCGTACGCCGACTACTCGGCGAATTTGCTTGTGTTCAACGTCATGTCCGCCGCCGACCTGCAACACGTGTCTGCATCGGAAGTGTATCGCGTGCTGCGACCCTGTGGCGGTGTGGCTGTGATCACATGCCGCGAGGCGTTGCGACCGGAGGTGGATCGCTGGGTGACGAAGGGCGGAGTCTCGGTGGCAGAAATGGAGGCTATCGACATCGGTATCCGAATCGAACGCGGTCCCTTGCCCGGTGGCGGAGTTTGGACGCACCAGTATGCCGACGCTGGCAAATCGGGGGCATCGGCTGACCAATTGGTGCGATTGCCGCTGAAGGTGCTTTGGTTTGGCAGCGTAGGACCGGCCGACATTGTCAGTCGTCATTACCGTGCGCCAGTTCCGCTGGCAATCGACGGCCAGATGTACGTTGCTGGAATCGACTACCTGCACGCCGTCGATGCCTACAACGGTCGGATCATCTGGGAGCGGGAATTGCCCGGCGTGGGTCGCTGGCCTTCGGCGTATCGTGGCGGCTGCATGGCTGTGGACAAAGACTCGCTCTATGTCTTGCAGGACGCGAAATGCCTGCGTCTGGGTCGCGACACAGGCGAGACGCAGTTCACGTATAGACCACCGAACGGGGCTGGTGAAACTGACGGCGAACTGATCTGGGAGTATTTGGCCGTGACAGACGACGCTGTGGTTGGTGCGATCGGCCAGCCGAATATCAGGCGATCCTGGTGGTCGATGGCCCATCCGGCCAATCGGCTCCTGTTCGTTCTGGACAAGGCGACGGGAAAGGTGCAATGGACCTACGAATCGGAGAGTGCCATCGACTCGAATGCGATCGCCATCCAGGACGACCGGCTTTATCTGATCGACGGCCTCGCACCGGCAGACGTTTTTCCCAGATTCAGGCGAAGTGCGAAGCCCGCTCCGAAAGGCAAGCCGCGACCCAAGGAACGGCCCGTTTTTAGCTTGCCTGGGGCTTCCCACGATCGGGTCCTCAAGGCATTGGACCTGCGGTCGGGCAAGCAACTGTGGGCAACGCCGAGCATCGGAGCACGCCAGAATTCGCTGTATGTGGACAATGGCGTGATCCTAGCGACGATTCCGGTGTGGCACGGGCTGCGCCCGACGGCACAAGGCCCCGGCGTTTCTGCTTTCGCGGCCGACGATGGACAGTTGCTGTGGACGCGAGAAGAAAACGCTCCGTTTCCGGTGATCATAGGCGACGTTGTCTATCTGCGCAACGCACACGACCTGCGCACTGGCGAGCAAATCTTGCGCGAAGATCCATTGACCGGCCGTATGACGCCGTTCGCCGCGTCGGTTGCCGGCGGTTGCGGCCGACTGGCTGGTTGTGCCGGCTTGGCGATGAAGCGTTCCGGTTCGATGGGCTTCTTCGACCTGGAGGGGCGCAGTGGTGTGTATCATTTTCCAAACATGCGAGCCGGTTGCTGGATCAACATGATCCCTGCCTGCGGGCTTGTGCTGGCACCCGAAGGGTCCAGTTCGTGCCCGTGCGCCTACAACTACAAAGCTTCATTGGCGATGATGCCCGACGATCGGCAGAACCATTGGGGGCTCTATACGGGATCGCCACGCCCCAAGGTCCTGCCAATCACTCAACTGCGACTGAACTTCGGCGCGCCTGGCGACAAGCCAGACAAGGACGGCAACATCTGGTTTGCCTTTCCTCGACCGTCCACGACCGGACCACGCGGAGCCGGCGGCATGGGACGAGTTCCTTACGACAGTCTGCCGATCGATGCGCCGGGCGTTGGGGCCGATGTAACGGCCAACTGGCGCAATCCGGATTGGACGAAGGTCGAAGGTACGGACATGCCGTGGCTGTACACCAGCGCATTGTCCGGTCCGCTGAAGCTGCAGATCCGCCTCGCCCCCGAAGGCTCGCCGTCGCGACGATACCGCGTCAGGCTGTTCTTCTGCGATTTGGACGGGATGGCGGATTCGACCAGCTTCGACGCAAAACTTCAGGCAAAGACCGCCGTTTCGGTTACGTTCCCAAGAAAGGAGCCCGGCAGCCCAAACAAGCCGTTGATCAAAGAGGCAACCGTCGACGCTGCTGATCAACTCACCCTCGAATTGCTGCCTCGAACCAGCGCACCACCCGCGATCAGCGGCATGCAGATCGAAGTGATCGGAACGCAACGAACACCTGAGTAAGCAACACTACGGCCTTTCCTTGGCCGTTTGGGTCTGTCGAAAGATGTCGCGCAGGACGAGCAGGAAGGCTTTGGCCATCATGGTCTGGCCGGCATCCAGATTCGGGTGCACGCCGACAGGGTCCTTGCTGTATTCGGGACAGAATGCATGGCCGCTGCGGAAATCGTCGCTCAAGATTGCGCCCAGATCGTAAACGGGCACTTTTCCTTTGTACCGCGCACGCACTTTCTCGCTGAAGGCGTGTGCGTTTTCATTATCTTTGGCCCGTGACGCGGCCATGAAGCCGGCCGTTACGTAGATGAAATGAACTTGCGGGAAATCGGCTCGTAGCGCGTCCATCTTGGCTGCGTAGTGATCAAAGGCTTTGGGTAGGGCCGTGTGGAAGTAGATGATCGCAACGTCCACCTTCTTGCCGAACTGATGTGGAGCTTCTCGCATCAGTCGATCCATTTCGTCCACCCGCTTGGTATGAGGCCAATAAGTCGCCAAGAAGTGGACAAAATTCGCTCGGTCAAAGGCGTCAGCCGGAATCACGCTTACATCGCCGCCGGCTTTGAAAACGTCGAAACGCTGGTACGATGAGAGGAATTCGTATTTCGCGTCCTGCCGAGCCAGGGCCTTCAGGCCATTGCACATATTCAGTCCGAAGGATCGGCTGGCGAACAGGATCTTCTTGCTTCGCAGCAACTCCATGTAGCTGTCGGTAATGTCCGCGAAACGATCCTTCACTGCCTGGGAATCGACAAATGGCGA
>CAZUAH010000251.1:0-19326 GCA_964617665.1 uncultured Pirellulaceae bacterium | reverse complement strand
GTCAGCGAGGTAAGCCCCGGGGTTTCGGGCTTGCGCCCTCCAACCCCGGCCACCCCGTCGGGCGGTCACTCCATCTCGTACTCTGCGGTCACGGTGGTTGTGATGCCACCGCGCGCGGTGAATTCGGCCAGCAACTTCACCCGTCGCGGTAGGACCATCGCTACGAAATCGTCCAAGATGCGATTTGTCGCGTTTTCGTAGAAAATGCCTTCGTTGCGAAACTTCTGCAGGTACAGTTTCAGGCTCTTCAACTCGATGCACTTGTCGTTCGGCGTATAGGTGAACGTCAACACGCCGAAATCAGGCTGCCCCGTCTTCGGACACACGGAGGTGAACTCGGGGCAGCGTATCTCGATCGTGTAATCCCGCTCGGGATACTGATTCTGGAAAGTCTCCAACGTATCGCGGAAATTCTCCGACATTGATCTCCTCCTTTCGGTCAAACCATCATTTTGTCATGATTGGGTGAGAGTGAAAGAGGTCTATGCGCGTCGCAGAAATCTACGAGTCGATTCAGGGCGAAGGGTTCCTTACCGGAACCGAAAGCGTCTTCGTGCGCGCCACGGGCTGTAATCTCCGATGCTGGTACTGTGATACACCCTACGCTTCGTGGACACCGGAAGGGGATGATCTGTCAGTCGAAGACATGCTCGAACAGATCGCCGTTTACGATTGCGATCATGTTGTCCTGACTGGCGGCGAGCCCATGCTGTTCGCGGAGTTGATCCCGTTGTGTGAAGGTCTGCGCGACGCCGGGCGGCACATCACCATCGAAACGGCTGGGACGCTGTACCTTCCCCTCCCTTGCGACTTGATGTCCGTCAGCCCCAAACTGTCCAACTCGACGCCGACCGGACAAGCCACGCCGAAATGGCGGCTACGACACGACCATACTCGCCACGTACCAGACGTGATCCGCCGTCTGATTCGCGAGCACACCTACCAGTTCAAGTTTATCGTCGACGATCAAAACGATTGCGAAGAAGTGCTGCAATACCTGGAAGAATTCCCCGAAATCGATCGAGGACGCGTTATGCTGATGCCGCTGGGCACCGACGCGCAGCAACTGTCGAGAATTGGCGAGTGGCTTCAGCCGTATTGCGTGGAACACAGTTTTCAGTTCTGCCCACGCAGGCAGATCGAATGGTATGGGCTGACCAGGGAAACGTAGCCCGGATTGTGTACCGACCAATAGAAGAAGGCGGTGACTGTTTTGTCCGATGCACTGGCCGTGCCGACCGCCGACACGTTCGTGCGGCCGAAGGCCCCATGGTTCGTTGAAGTAGGCTCGATGCAGTGAACTCGAACGGCAACGACCAGATTGATCCCAACATCACGGTGGGCAGCGTAACGGAAACCGTGTTCCGTCTTCGGAAGGGTTACCGCAATCTCGGCATTGTGTGCCTGCTGTTCTTCGTCGCAATCGGCGTTGCCTCTGCTTGGGGCATCTGGTCGGAAGCACCGCCAAATCGACGCGTCCATGCACTGTACGCCGTGGTCTTCTTCCTGTGCTACTGGGGGTTCTGTGCTGGTCTCTCGCTGTGGGTACTCGTAGGCTACTACCGTGAGAGCTTGGAGTTCAGGGATGGGCACGTGATTCAACAGGGAGTGATCGGCAGGAAGGAGATCTACCTGGCGGACGTCGCGGACGTTCACTGGACCGTCATCAGAAGCGGTAGGATCACCCTGCGAACCGTGACAGAGAAGCTGAGAATCTACCTCGACAACTTCGAGCCGATAGAGCGTCTGTGGCTCATTCGTCACATCGAAAACGGACTGCCCAAATCCGTGCAACGAGATTGGGACCTGTTCTGCTACAAGATTGCCATTCCGCTTCGAGAGCGCGATATCCAAGCCAATCGGCCCCCCGGTCCGGACGAAGTGACGCTCACTCGCCGTCGCTTGGACTGGTATTTCGTCCCATTCACTATCCTGTGTGGCGTGATGGGATTCGTATTCAGTTGGGAATTCCAGCAGCCTCGACTTCTGGCCGCTCCGCTGATGCCAGCGTTCCTGTGGATCCTCTTGCGATTCACAATCCCGCGACAAGGATTGGTGTCGAAACGTATCGGTTCAGAGCCGGGGCAAACGCGTTTCCTTCTCTTCTACTTGTGGTGGACCGGGATCGCCATCGTTGGATTCCTGCTATTCGCACTCTTTGAGCCACGCCAGCCGCTGGCCCTGGCGTTGGTACTCGTCGGCGTTGTTCTCTGGTTCGGCGGAATTATTCTCCGCGCCTTTCGGTTTGACCGTGAGAGGAAGCAACGGGATCGTGAAGCCGCCAAGGTGGCAGTCCAGCAGTGGAACGATGGAGAACGTAATCACGATGAGGCGTGAGCCGCTGGAAGAAGCCTCCGCGCACAGGAACGTCGTTTCACGGGCCGCCATAACACCAATAAGGGCAGTGGAGACCGAGGGTCAATCGTTGCTGCCTTCGTTACGACTTCCTTGACTTTGATGGTCTCAGAGTTCGGCGGAACTCCTGAAAGGCGTATTGTGCCAGCTTCCAGTTGGCCTGCCGAAGGATCTGGCTGCCGAATGCGGCTGTGTAGTAGGGGGTGAAGTAGACCTTTCGCTTCAGTTGCTGGCAGAGGTCGTCCAGGATCTTGCGTTCCGGTGCCCATGGTAGGCGGACCCAGGGCATTTGCTCGCTGTCCGGGTCCCAGTCACCCACCAAATCGCCTGACGATTCGGCAATCTCGTAGGCATCGGTGTTCGGATACGGTCGCAGCACTGCCAGGTTTACCGTGCTGGGGTGATTCTTGCGAATGAAGTCGAGCGTCTCGGCAACGGTATCGTGCGTTTCGCCCGGGTAACCGATGATCCAGCTCGAGTGCGACAATATTTTGTATTTCCGAGTTAACGCACACGCACGAGCGTTCATCTCGACGGTGGTCTTCTTGTTCATGGCGTCCAGCATCTGCTGCGAACCGGATTCCATCCCGAACGCCACCAGGTAGACGCCCGCCTGCCGGGCCTTCTTGGCCAACTCTTCGGTGAACACATCGACGCGGCTCTTGATGCGGAACGATATGTCCAGCTTCTCCGCAATAATCCGCTCAAAGATCTCCAACGCGCGACCGCGACGTCCAGTGAAAGTATCGTCGGCGATTTCTACATCGCGAATCCCTCGTTCGCGGATGCAGGACAACTCGTCGATCACGTCGTCCGGCGTACGAAATCGATACTTCTGTCGGAAGTTGTAGCAAAACCCGCAATGGAACGGGCAACCGCGACTGCTGAACAACGTGTCGATCGGTTTCTTTCGGACCATGATCGAGTAATACCGCTTTTCGTCATACGCTTTGGCAACAAGGTCGCGAGCGGGCCTGGGTACGTCGGCTACCTCAGGGAAGATCGGCTCGGGTCCAACCATCACGTCACCGTTTACGCGATGAACGATGCCGGGGATTTGGTCCACACTATCTTCGCCGAGAATCTTTTCGCAAAGCATCACCAACGTCTGCTCGGCTTCGCCAATCAGCGCATAGTCCGCCTCGGCGAACTGATCCAGTGTTCTCGTTGGCACAGCCCAGACATGCGGGCCGCCCAATACGATTCTCGACTCCGGTGATGCCTCCCGAACCAGTCGCGTCATGTCGCGTACTTGGCGAAGAATGTCCGAATAGACCGACAGGCCCACCAAAAGCGGTCGCGAATCGCGAATCTCCTTCGCAATCTGATCGTCAGTCAGTCGGAACGCGTTGGCGTCAAGCACGACCGGTTCGAATCCCGCGTCGCGGAGTGCCGCGGCCAGATACAGTAATTGCATGGGCGGAAAGCACTTCTGAGCGACTTCGTTATAGTACGTCGCCCGGGGATTGATCAGCACGACCTTGCGTGTTTCCGCAGAATTCATCGCCACAGCCCAAGCATCTCCTTGAGAACCGAAAGATCGAATTGGTACACCTTCGACAGTCTAAGCTTGCCCACGCAAACGCAGCCGTCGCAATCCGGGATCGTCAGTCGCGAGAACGCCTCGGCAAAACCGAGTTCTGCAGCGTCGTAGCTCTCGATGTTCTTCGCGTTGCCACAGAAAATCAACCGACCATCAGGCATCATGGTCGCCGTGACCAAAGTACACTCACAACCCGGCGAGCCGTTCTTCAACAGATCGATGTAGTAGTCGAGTTCGGACCTCTTGCTGGCGATTGCCGCGGCGCGAGGATCCTCCTCTTTGCGCAGATGCACCAGGTGCTCCAGCGACTCGATCAACTGGTCCTTCTCGGGCATCGATTCGTCGGCCGCCTCGTCGTCCAGCTCCTTCGGAGTAAGAAGTTGGAAGCAGAGCCCAACATCAAGTTCCAGGCCGTAGTCCAACACTTCGTCCAAACGAACCACGTTGTCACGCGTCAGACAAGCGATCAACTGGACGCGGATGCCCGCGTCGCGGGCCAGTTTAATCGCCCGAGCCGCCTTTTCTGATGTTCCCTCACCGCGCAACCGATCTTGAACGGCGGGCGGACCATCGACGCTGATCTGAAGCAAGTCTAGCCGTTTTAGATCATTCAACCGCGATTCGACTAGCATGCCGTTCGTATTCAGTTTGCAGACCAAGCCGTTGTCCTTCACGTGCCGGATGATTTCGCCGATGTCGGCACGCACCAGCGGTTCGCCGCCGGTAAAGGAAATCAGCCGCACTCCGGCCCGCTTCATCTGGTCGATCATGTCTTTCGCGGCCGCCGTGTCGAGTTCCTCACTGCGGCGCAGGTCTTTCCATTTGCAGTAACAGCAGTCGAGATTGCAGCGACCGGTGATCAGCCAAGCGACCGCAACGGGAGTTCGTTTGCCGGTCAACTTGTACCGGATCACGGAGAGGCCCAGCGACGCTTTGTTTTTCAGGTCCATAGCGGCGGCTACTCCACAGGTTCGCCAGCAACCGGGGCCAGTACTTCAACTTCTTCCGGAACCTCGGCCGATGCTTCGCGGCCTGCGGCCTTCTTGTTTTCGGGGGTCAACGTGCGTAACAACGGGAACATCAAGGGGATGCCCAAGAACGCAGGCAACACTTGAACCGCAAACGACATCAGCAAACCAACGCTCAGCAACACGGTTTCGTCAGCGTATCCGGTAAAGGCCGTCATCAAGGCGGCTTCCCGAGGCCCGATGCCGCCCATGGACGGGATGTTACTCATTAGCACCACCACCGACCCGAGGCCAAGCACCTCCTGCACCGACGGGATACGATCGGGGTTAAGCGCAACGAACAACAGACCGAGCACGCTGAGCGGGCGAAGCTGAAAGATGATCCCGTACAGCAAGAATCCGATCTTCTTCAGCGGCGAGAACTCCTCGAAAGCGCTCAGCACACCTGTAGCCAGCTTGCCGAGTTTCGGGTGGATCTTGCCGGCCACGAACTTTGCAGCTTGTCGCACCGGCCGGACGCAGATGACAACCAGCACGGCCAGGCCCATGGCCGTGTGAAGGACCAAGTGGCCAGCGGTAGGCAACTCTGCCATAGCGACGGCACCCACATACAGCCAGAAGACCGTACCAAAGAAATTCAGCGACTTGTCGAACACAATCGAACCGGCCGCGCGACTGAAGCCGAGTTTCTCGAGCCTGGCGAAGTAGACCGCATTGACGATCTCACCGGCCTTCATGGGTGCGGCGAATCGGATCGGATCGGACCCCATCCGAACGCGAAACACTTCCCAGTAGCCGACATCGGCGCCCTGGGCACGCATGATCCGCCACCACTTGTCCGCCCCCAAGAAAACATGCCACGACGCAGAGAAAACAAGCGTCAGGCCCAGCAAGGTCCAGTTCAGTCTGCGGAACTGCTCGCCCAATGCTTCCACGCGCACGCCAGCCTTCCATGCCAGCAGGGCAACGATCGCGAGAGATATCAGCGCGGCAATGATGATGCGCTTTCGGCCCGCGATCTTTCCATTCGTCACGTTCATGGATCGGACCTCAGCGTACGTCTCGGTTTGGGCGTCGCACGCTGCAGCGTCCGGAGCACCTTCATGGGATAAGTCTTCACATAGGCTACAAATCGCAGGTCCCCGCAACGCACGGCGTTGGCCGCCTGGAGCATCGCCATGAACACCGAAGGAATCCATCGAAGGTAGCGGACTCGGCCGCGTTTGACGAACCGCCTGACCATCCATGCCGGCAGGAGGGGCAAAATCTTGTATAGCGCCGCGTAGCCGGCTACAAGCTTCCTTGTTTCTTTGGCACCGCTTGTCTGTTTATAGAAATCGCTCTCCTCCCCTTCGGCCAATTGTTTCGCCGCGTCCTGCGGCAACTCGCCTGATGCAACCGCCTGCTCCAGGATATCGGCCGTGGGGTAGTACACCAGGAAATGAACTTTTATCCGCCCCAGGCGTCGCAACTGCTTGTAGATTCCAGCTCCCTGGATGTGGTCTGCTTCGGTCTCCCCAGGCAGATTGAACATGTGATCGATGTCGTACCGAAGCCGTTGCCGGTCGCAACACTCGAACGCTCGCAATGCATCGTCACTCGACTCGCGGCGGTTCAGAATGTCGCGGCGGACTTCATCGTTCCACGTCTGCAAGCCGAATTCGATGGAATAACACCCGGCTTCCTTCAGGAGTTGTGCCGTTTCATCATCGAAACTGGAAATGGTGCAGAAGCACTTGAATGGAACGCCAATATCGCCGCGATATCGCTCCATCAACTCTCGAAGCCACGGCTTGTTCCCGGAAAGGTACGAGTCTTTGAAGATCACCTCGCGAAAACGATAACGTTTCTTACCGGCCACGAGTTCGTCCATCACCGCGTCGACGCTTTTCCGGCGAAAGTACTTGCCATCGTACAACTTCTTCGAGCACGTCTCTTCACAGAACGAGCAATTGTACGGGCAGCCGCGGCTGACCATGGCCGAGTAGCTGTATCGGTGAGAAGCGAACGGGGCAAATAGGTCTTTGTCAGGCAGAGGCAACGCGTCCAGATCCACCAGGTCCGCTCGTTGGGTTTGAAGCACCTCGCCGTTCTTCCGATACCAGAGGTTACCCACCTCTGAAACATCGTCGCCGGATCCGATCGCCTCGATCAGCGGTCTAATCACTTCTTCAGCCTCGCCAACGATCGTGTAGTCCACATATGGGTCGCGCATCACTCGTTCAGGTACGAGCGATGGATGGAGACCAAGAAACACAATGGGCACGGTCGTCTCGCGTTTGACCGCTGCGGCGATTTCGCGGCACCAAGTGTACGTGCTGGAAAGCACGCTGAAGATGATCACATCCGGCTGGGCTCGCAGGATGCGGCGGATGGTCCTCTTGTCGTTGGCAAACAGTCGCGCGAAGGCCGGAATCTGGAAGACGTTGTCGGTAACCCCAAAAGTGTCCGGGTCGTAGACGAACGTCACATCATGCCCGGCGCGGCGAAGCACCGCGGACAGCGTCTCCAGGTCCAGTGCTTCGCGGACAAGATAGCGGCCGCGGTAGACGAGTGTGACGTTCATTCAGAACGGTTGGCTCCACTTGGAGATCTTCTTGTACCAGTTCAGCTTGCCCTTGTCCTCGCCGTAGCACTTAAACCCGTGATCCGCTTTCGAAGTTTTCTCCTGCTTGAACATCATTTCGCAAAACGCGAAAAACTTCCTTTTGAACTCGGACCAGGAACGCACCTTGAGTGTGTGCTTTAGGAGAAAGTACGGACGAGCGTGGTATTTCATGTACGCTCGGTGGGCCAGTTCGTCGATTTCGTCGTTGGTCAATTCCGTCCACGGACGAGGGAGCGGCTGCTCTTCGGCATTTCCCAGGATATACTCGCGCCAATAGTCGTGACCCGACTCGGCAACCATGTCATGCCACATGCTGGTAAGCGGTTTGGCGGTGGTCTTGGAGAACTGCACGTAATCCAAGTCCAGAGATTTCGCGAATTTCACGGTCTTGCGGATCGTTTCCCGCGTCTCGCCCGGGCTGCCGATCAGGAAAAAGCCCAACGACCGAATGCCATGCTTCTTGGTCAAACGAATCGTCTCGCGGACCTGTTCCAGCGTGATTCCTTTATTCACGCGTTCCAGCATGTCTTGGTCACCCGATTCGATGCCGTAGTAGATTCGCCCGCAACCGGCAGCAGCCATCTCCTTCAGCAGTTCATCGTCCACCGAATCGATCCGCGCCCGACATGCCCACAGAATGTCCAGCTTCTCCTTCTGCATTTCTCGGCAGATTTCCAGAGACCGCTTTCGATTGATGAGGAATTCATAATCGAAGATGTCGATCTCGCGGATCCCCAACTTGTCCTGGCACTCTCGCATTTCGCTGATGACCGTTTGGACGCTTCGCGGGTTGTAGGCCGTTTGCCCTGCTTCGCAGAACAGGCAGCCCTTTGGACAGCCTTTGCTAGTGACCATCAGCGAGAAGTTCTTGCGCTCGGTGGGGAACTCGGCGTACAACTCGTTCGGCAGCAGATGGCGCGCCGGGAATGGATAGTCGTCGAAGTCGGGTTCCGGACCATATTCCGTCTGGATGACGTCGCTGTTGCGTTTGAAGATCAGGCCGGGTACATCGTCAAAGTGTCTACCGCCTTCCAACTCCTCCAACAGCCGAGGGACTGTGTGGTAGGCTGAATTGAAGCAGCCGAAATCGATCTCCGGCGGCATCACCGATTCCGTCGGGTAGACCCTCAAGTTGTAGCCACCAACCATCACCTTCACATTCGGCAGGCCGCCGCGAAGGTACCGGATCCAATCCAAGGTCTCTCGGTACATGTACGTGGTCATCATGAACCCGAGCACGTCGGGCTTCCACTCTTTCAGCCGCCTAAGCACATCATCCGGCGTCAACTGCAGCGTACGTGCGTCGATGATGATGACTTCGTGACCAGCTCGCTCGGTGATCGCCCCCACCCAGGCCAACGACAACGGCGGAAACAGCCCAAAATAACGCTGAACGATCCGGAGGTTCTCTTCGTGTAGTTTGTACGCGAAGGGATTGAAGATGAGAGCAACTTTCATGCGGTTGTCCAGGCAAGATGAGAATCGAGCGGTTTTCCCATTATAACATCGGGAAAAACGTGGCAACGCCCCGCGACAGAAGCGTTGTTACACGAAAAACAGTACTTCGGTACTACGGATAGAACCCCGCCAGCGTTCGCTTGCCACCGCACTCCCACACTTAGGCGGGGTGCGTTCGTGGAAAGAGGGGAGTCTTCGGCCGCGAACGCCATGCCAGTGACTGCTTGCGCTCTACCAGTCGATTGAGCGTTTTTCGAATTTGACGCTTCAGGGTGTTATGCTCAGTCGACGATACATGCTGTTGCTTAGCGACGATCTTCTCTTATACCCGTCGGCACCATGGAAACCTCACTACACCGGCAGCTGAAAGAAATCTACGCCGACGGCAAAGCTCGGCTGGAAGCCCCGGTTGGCGCGTTCAGGATCGATGTGATCTCCGGCGATGAACTCGTCGAAATCCAGCACGGTTCGCTGGCCGCCATTCGTGACAAGATAGCCAAACTGGTCAAGGATTACCGAGTCCTGGTCGTCAAGCCAATCGTCGTCCGCAAGCTGCTGGTGAAACAGGATAAAAAAGGCGGCCGCATCGTCAGCCGACGCCGAAGTCCCAAACAGTGCAGCGTACTAGACCTCTTCCACGAACTGGTCTATTTCACTCGCGTCTTTCCACACGAGAACCTGTCGCTGGAGGTGCCACTGGTGGACATCGAAGAGTGGCGATTTCCGGGACACGGGCGACGACGCAGGCGCAGAGCCAACGACCACCAAGTGGAAGATCAGAAGTTGACAAAGATGCACCGGGTCCATCGCTTTCGCACAGGCCGCGATCTCGCCGCACTAATCCCACCCGGCCTGCCGTTACCCTTCCACACAGGGCACTTGGCCGAGTTGCTTGGCATCGAACGCTGGTTCGCTCAACGCATCGCCTACTGCTTCCGCAAGATGAGCATCGTCCAGGAGACTGGAAAGCAAGGCAACGCACGGCTCTATCGCTTCGCGCAGCGGATGAAAGCTGCGGGGTGAGAGCCACCAAGGAACTGGGGGCACCCACTCTAGGAATTCTGAATCGGCTCCCACCTCTCTTCTCGCCCTAGAGCTTGGGCACGGCTCGTCTTACGGGGCGGGCTGGGGCGGCTCCGCCGCCTACGCCGCGGCCGGCACCTCCGCCACCGCCTCCACCACCACCGATGCCACGGCGAGGAGTCAGGTCGGTGTAATCTTCGATCAGCTCCCAGCCGAACGGTCGATTCAACTCGTAGCTGGCCAGGACCGCCCACGGGGTATCGGGATGTTCGTCAATCACACGCTGCAAGTAGTCCTTCGCCTCGGTTGCGTAAGTGGTCTGCTGGGCTTCCAGGTTGAGATCACTCGTTGGTACGACTCGCCATGTGTTGTTTCTTGCGTCGTCAAACCCTTTACCGAGTCTCACTTCTTCGAGCAATGCGTTATAGATGTGCGCCCGCACCATGGATGCCAGGACTTGTCCCATGGCTAAATCGTAGCCGGCCTGCCAGCGAGGTGTCGTTTCCTTTTCACGATCCGCTTCGCCCATTTTCAGTGTCTTGTAGATATCCGCCAGCAATGGCCGGAGTTTCCCCACATTGTTCTTGGCCTTGGTGATCGACTGAGAGAGCGCAGCGTCGCTTCGCCTGACGAATCGGATTTCCGGCTCCACCTCGGCCCCAACCCAGGACTTCTTGGAAGCCGTCACAAGTGCCGCGCGAGCCTTGTTGGCCGATGCTCGGCGCATGTACTCGTCGGGCGACACATAATCCGGCTTGTAACGCCGCATTATGTGTGGATCGAAGAAGTACTTCAGGTGCGAGGAGAATACGTCGATCTCGTGTTCCGACACTTGGCGATGGACATTGCGGTTTGGGTGAACGGCAAAGTAAATACCGCCAGTTTCGTAGCAAAGCCGCGTCAAGGCAAACGGTCCAAAGCCCGAATCGATGGGGTCGATGGCTTCCCGTGTCGTGCAAAAATGTGCCTTGACCCGCTCGGGAAACAGCGACTCCGGCCCTTGATTGACACGCCCCCAGCCCGGCGTCTGGTCGTATTGTGGATCCGGGTCCACCCACTTCACCAGCGTTTCTTCGCGTCCAAACGGTGCTGGTATGCCGACTACATAAGCCGGCATGCCGAACCGCTGGCATATGTCGATCGTGTTTTCCATACCGGCCAGATCGTCACCTCGCTCGTCCGTGAAGACGACCAGCATGACATTGCGTTCGGGTTGGTCCGTGACCGGATCTCGCGTCCGATAGTGCTTGAATCGATCGGCTGCGTTGTAGACTGCGGAGAATACTTTCTCGATACCGGATTCGTCCTGTTGGATGCTGTCTACCGCCGCTTTGATCTCGGCCAAGTTATCGGTTTCTTTTGGGGTTAGCATTATCACATCCTTGCCGAACGCTACGACCGACGTCAGCAGTGGCTTGTCTTCATGCTTGGCAAACGCCGGGTCCCCCGCGGCCTCGATCACGCCCAATTCCTCATAGATGCGATCGAATCGGTCGTTGATCGCCTGGCGCTGGCGAGCGAGACTGCCCGACTGATCGAACATCCACACGACAAGCGTCTTTCGTTCATCCAACGATCGCAGGATCTCCTCGGTTAGACGGTCGATCGCACCAGATGCACCGGTGACTCCTGTGCCCGTAGCGCCGCGCACGGTGAGATTCTTGTTGAAGTTCAGTCCCGTGGCGATTTGGATTTCGTTGTTGATCTCGACATTGCCAACTTCCGTGGGCGTCATATCAACGGGACTGGGAACATCCGAGATGTCGGAAACGACCGGTGCCAGCGACATGGCCACTTCGAAATCGCCAACGCTGTTTGCACCGATGTCCTGCATTTCACGATCACTGACGACAAGATCCTCCTGGTACTTGAGTTCGTCTTCCAGGACTTCTTCTACCGGTGCGGCGACGGTCAGCGTGACTTGTCGCTCCGGGAAGACCAGTGGGATCAGCCCCAAGGCGAGAAGCAAAACCATATGGAAGACCAGGCTGGCAACAAACGCCCCGGAGTCGCCGTCAAAAGGCGTCTCCTCTTCCCCGGTCTGCATTTGCCACCATGTTCGCAGGTTTTGTAGTACAGTCACGTCTGATTCTCCCGTTTCCGTGTTCCGATGCGGATCTGGGGTGGTGATCTACCCACACATCTTGCTCGCGCAACTCGTGTGCCTTGGCCGTGTTAGAGTTCGGCCCCATGCGCAATTCTATTCCCTTTAACGATTCAGATACACCGAAGTACTCTGGAATCATCGTCGCGAGGCATTTGGCACCGATTTTCAATACGCAGTCGGCCCCTTTAGGCCGATTGGTACCCACCACGGAATAACGACAACAAACGGGAATGCTCGGTACTGTGCCCTGTACACTCGCCCCAGTTCCCCAAGATGGGACACTACAGGTATCCTTTCGTTGACGTGTCACTGTCGCCGATCTAGGATTTAGATTGGGAAGGGGCGAATCCGGCAAATTGAGCTGTGAAGGAGAGGAACAATGAAGAGGAACTCAAATACGCCGCGTTTCCGGTGCAACTGTCCTGGGATTCGCAACGCTCTTCGGGGAATTGCGATTGGAATCTGCGTTCTCTCGGTGACTCTTCCAGCGTGGGCTCAGCCAGCTAAACCGCCAGCTGCGAAGCCGAAGGAAGGAGAAAAGAAGGAGGCGAAGAAACCGCCCAAACCAGAGAGTGTATGGCTTGAGACGAAGGATGGATGGAAGATCCATTGCACGTACTACGGGCCGAAGGAGGACATTCGCGACGGCAAGGAGACCGTGCCGATCATTCTGATCCACGGTTGGGGAGGCCAGGGAAGCGAGTACAGTTATCTGGCATCGGGCCTCCAAACCTACGGCCACGCCACTATCGTTCCTGATCTACGCGGCCACGGGCGCAGTACGTCCCGCGAACTGCCCAACGGCGACGTCGACGTAATCAAACACGATGACAGGAGAAATTTCGCCGCACGGGAACAAGAGAACATGGTCTTCGACATCGAAGCATGTAAGAAGTTCTTCATGGAGAAGAATAACGCTGGGGAAGTCAACATTGAGATGTTGTGTGTTGTCGGTGCGGAGTTTGGTTCGATTGTTGCCATGAACTGGGCCGCCATGGATTGGAGTTGGGCTCGGACACCCTACGTCAAACAAGGGCAGGACGTTAAAGCCTTGGTCCTGCTGTCGCCAAGGCAGTCCATACAGCGTCTGAATGCCACCAAAGCTCTGGCGCATCCCGCAATCCAACACCGACTATCAATTCTATTCGCAGTTGGTGACCAGGACAGGAAGGCGTATGGCGAGGCGAACCGCATATACGGCCGCCTGAAGAAGATCCGCCCCGAGCCACCCGAAGAGCAAGCGGAGCGTCTACGGAAGAAAGACTTGTTTTGGGTGACTGCCGATACGAATCTGCAAGGTACCGCGCTGTTGAACAAGAATCTGCCGATCAATCGCAATATCGTCGGTATCATCGACCTGCGTTTGCTCAAGAAGCGAGAAGACTTTGTCTGGTCCGATCGCAAGAACCCGATTGCCGGCAACTAAGTGGCCACGGCCGACGTGTTGCACGATTACGCGTTGTACAACCCCGATGTGAAGGTGCGCGCGGCTGCGACTCTCCCCCCTCTGTCACTCTTGCCATTTGACTCACTGAACAGTCAAATAGGCAAAAGTCATTCTGGAATTATATGCCCCGGGAATGCTCCATAGCATGCGTACGCCAATGCTACTCTGTCTGGTCGCCGCGTCAGTCACCGCTGCCCCCCTACTCGAGGTGCGGCAGCCTAGGCTCCTGGACGGGCACACGGGGGGCGTGTACTCCATTGCCTATGCCCCAAATGGAGAAATGCTTGCATCGGGCAGTGCGGATAAGACGGTGAAATTCTGGCAACTGGTCGAACGACCTCTGCCTGTCGAGGAACAGCAACGCAGGCGCCGATTGATGCAAGACCTGGACGCGAACCTGTTCGACGTCCGGCAGCAGGCGTTCCTGCAGCTTGCCGTTCTGGCTCATGAAGTCGAAGACGACTTGGAGCGTCTACAAAAGGAGACAAAATCCACTGAGGTGCGCTTGCGCGTGCGGCAACTCTTGGCTCAACTCAAAGTGCCGCCGGGAGTGGGGCACCAGGGTGATATTCGCGCGGTGGCATTCTCTCCGGACGGTAAAACGGTTGCGTCTGCCAGTCGCGATAACCACATACGAATGTGGAATGCAGGTTCCGGCCGGACGCTCAGAACGATAAAAGCGCACGGTGATGGCACGTGGGCCGTGGCGTTCTCGCCTGATGGCGGATTGCTGGCATCCGGCGGTGGCGATCATCTGATAAGACTGTGGGACGTAACTTGGGGCCAAGTGGTCATCCGACTTGAAGGTCACGGAAGCACCGTGCACCGAGTCGCGTTTTCTCCGGACGGCAAAACGCTTGCTTCAGCCGGCGGATTCGACAAAACCGCGAGGCTGTGGGATGTTGCCAGCGGAGAGCCCAAAGCCATACTGCAAGGCCACACCGACGCTGTGCTCTGCGTGGCGTTCGCACCAGACGGAAAGACTGTCGCGTCGGCTGGATACGACGGTACCGTGAACCTCTGGCACGCCGCCGACGGCAAGCATGCTCGGGCAATCCATACCGACCGAGGCGTGGTACGATGTGCCGCTTACTCGCCCGACGGCCGTTGGCTGGCGGCCGGTGGTGACAACCGCGTCGTAAGGCTCTGGAACGCGGAGACCGGCGAATTGGAGACTGTTTTGCAGGCGCACGGCGATACCATTCACTCGATCGCATTTTCCCCCGATAGCAACAGCTTGGCGACAGCGGGGCGCGACGGTCTCATAAGAATCATGCAAATCCGACCTCTGCTGGGCGAATCGGCCGAGGATAACTGAGAATCAATGCCGAAGGCGTTGAAGAGTTGTCGCATCGTTCGCTATCTTGGACTCTCTATGAAAACGCTAATTCGAAATGCCACAGTCGTCTTGCCCTCAGAAAGTGTGCAGACATCCGTCCTTATTGAGGACACGAAGATCGCGGACATCGGTTCAGCGATTCACGCCACAGCTGATGTGGTGGTCGACGCCGCAGGTTTGCACTTGCTGCCGGGTGCAATCGATGATCAAGTCCATTTCCGCGAACCGGGTCTCACGCACAAGGAAGATCTGGCGCACGCCAGTCGAGCGTGCGCCAAGGGCGGCGTGACTACGTTTCTGGAGATGCCAAACACCAGCCCAAGCACCACCACGCAACAGTTGCTGGAGGAGAAACTCGGCATTGCATCTCGGAAGAGCCTGGTAAACTACGGGTTCTACATTGGGGCAACCCCGAAGAACGTGGATGAACTGCTAAACGCCCGCCGCACTCCGGGAATCAAGATCTTCATCGGCTCCAGTACGGGCGACCTGTTGGTCGAACGGCAGGATGATCTGGAACGGATCTTTGCCGGAACAACGCTGCCGATCTGTGCACACTGCGAAGACGAAGCAACCATCATTGCCAACCAGAAACGGTTTTCCGGCACGCGAGACTTAGCAGACCATTCTCGTATCCGCGATCACCAAGCCGCCATCATCGCCACGCGCCGCGCAATCGATCTCGCAAAACGACATAATCACCGTTTCCACCTTTTTCATATCTCGACCGGGGCCGAGGCGGAACTGCTAACTGAACGACACGATCTGATCACAGGCGAAGTCTGCCCACACCACCTGTTCTTCAATGTGAATGACTACCAGCGGCTTGGCAGCCGGATTCAGATGAACCCGTCGGTCAAGAACAAGGAGGACAACGAGCGACTGTGGCAAGCGTTGCTGGACGGCCACATCCAGGTGATCGCTACGGATCATGCAGCGCATACGTTGGAGGAAAAAATGCAACCATATCCGGATTCTCCGTCCGGACTGCCTGCGGTGGAGAACTCGCTGGCATTGATGTTGGACCAAGCGAACCGTGGACGCTGTACGATCCAGCAGATCGTACATTGGATGAGTGATGCGCCGGCCCGTGTTTGGGACGTTGTGAACAAAGGGCGGATCGAAGTGGGCTACGACGCAGACCTGGTCCTGGTGGACATGAACAAGCGAGAAACCGTATTGGACGAGAACCAACAAACCAAGTGCCGCTGGAGCCCCTGGCACGGAGCTGAACTGCAGGGCTGGCCCGTACGCACGTGGGTTATGGGGCATGAGGTGTTCCGAGACGGCGTTTTCAACGCATCACAACTCGGCAGCGAAGCCGTCTACGACCACGCCCGCGGTGGATATTGGGCCACTGCCGATACCTGATCCCCGCACGAAACTGTCCACCTTCCGAGCAAAGAAGAACTCCGTGCTGTTCAAACTCCTCCTTCTGTTCATCACCGTCCCATTCGTCGAATTGGCGTTGCTGTTGTACGTCGCTGACCTGACCGACTGGCGATTCACACTGGCGCTGGTCGTTGTCACCGGCGTTGTGGGCTCGGTGTTGGCCAGATCACAAGGATTTCGCACTTACAGGCAGATCCAATCGGAATTGGCGACTGGTCGTTTGCCGGGCCAGTCCATGTTGGACGCAGTGATGATCTTCGTGGCCGGTGCGCTGCTCTTGACGCCGGGCGTGTTGACCGACATTTTTGGTCTGTCTTTACTGATACCTCCGTGTCGGGCGTTCTATCGAAAGCGTTTGGTCGACCGGTTCAAGAGTCGGTTTAGCATCCAGACGATGAATCCCACTGGCCAGCAAACACCTGAATCACGGTCGCGCGTAGTCGACTCGTATGTGATCGACAGTTCCACTGAAGACGACGAAGGCGGCTCAACTTGACGGAGGGGCGGCAATCGTACTGTCCATTCACTCCTAACATCGTCCGTCGCACGGTACGACAGCACCAAGCATGGAATCTCGAACCAACGGACAATTCGTCGTATTCGCTGCCACGGTCTTTCTGAGCGCATTCTTGCTGTTTCAGGTCCAGCCGTTGATCGGCAAATACATCTTGCCTTGGTTCGGCGGCAGCCCAACGGTGTGGACCATCTGCATGCTGTTCTTCCAGGTGCTGCTGTTCGGGGGCTATGCCTACGCGCATTTGACAACCCGGTTCGTTCCGGCGATGCCCCAAAGCGTTGCACACTTGGTCCTGTTAGTCGCGGCGCTTGTATTGCTTCCAATTACGCCGGACGATGCTTGGAAACCAAGCGACTCGGGTGACCCCACATGGCGAATCATC
The DNA here is from genome assembly GCA_964617665.1 of uncultured Pirellulaceae bacterium. Taxonomy (GTDB): domain Bacteria; phylum Planctomycetota; class Planctomycetia; order Pirellulales; family Pirellulaceae; genus JADHUC01. The sequence goes on along the minus strand of CAZUAH010000251.1, from coordinate 2,187 downwards.
CTGTTGTTGACAGTCTGCGTTGGCCTGCCTTATTTGGTTCTCTCGTCGACCGGGCCGCTTCTTCAGGTTTGGTTCCACCGAGTACTCCCGGATCGCTCGCCCTACCCTCTATACGCCTTGTCGAATTGTGGGTCGTTGCTTGCGCTCGTTTCCTATCCGTTTCTATTCGATCCCAATTTCGGAGCGGATCGGCAAACGGTTATCTGGTCATGGGCGTTTTGTGTTTTCGTGTTCGGTTGCGCGCTATGCGCCGTGAGAACACTGCGGTACGGCTCCAGCAAGGATCTGGGCGGAGAGAAGACGGGAAAGGACAAGGCAGAAACGCCGCCCGCTTTGCGGGATGGCGTCTTGTGGTTCTTGCTTGCGATGGTTCCGTCGGTGATGCTGCTGGCTACGACCAATCAGATTTGCACCGACGTGGCAGTTATTCCCTTTCTCTGGGTCTTGCCTCTGACGTTGTACCTGTTGTCATTCATTCTGTGTTTCCACAGCGAGCGATGGTGCCCGCGGTCGTGGTGGTCGATTGGCTGGGCCGTGGCCGTGATCGTCATCATCCCGGTCATGTACAAAGGCCAGGCAGTCGTCAACGCCGTGCCCGTTCGCGCTCAAATCGCCATATACTGTACGTTGCTGTTCTGCTGCGCCATGTTGTGCCACGGCGAGTTGGTGCGGCTGAAGCCCCACCCGGCCTATTTGACGTCTTTCTATCTGACTCTGGCGGCAGGCGGCGCGGCCGGTGGACTTTTCGTTGGCGTCGTGGCTCCGCTGGTGTTCCCGACTTGTATCGAACTCCCGCTGGGCTTAGTTGGCTGTACGGTGTTGATTCTAGTCCTCTTCTATCGAGATCGCACATGGGCGTTGAGTGGTGGCCGGCCACGATGGGCTTGGGGTTGCATGCTTTTTGGCCTACTGGCCCTGGTCTGCTTCCAGGTGGATCTGTTCGTGCGATCGGTCTACGGTGTGCAGGAAGTCCATCGCAGTTTCTATGGCGTCACTCGCGTGAAGATGGAACCCGTAGCCTGGGCAGAGAACGAAGCCGAATTGCAGTTGATTCACGGCCGCACGATGCACGGCAAGCAATTCGCGTCGGAGCAAAGGCGGTTGTTGCCCACGACTTACTACGGCGAGAAATCCGGAGTTGGCTTGATCCTTCGAAACCACCGCAGAGGGCAGGAGAAGCGAGTCGGTATCGTTGGCCTCGGAATAGGAACGCTTGCGGTGTACGGCGAACCGGGGGATACCTACAGATTCTATGAGATCAACCCAGACATGATCGACTTGGCCCAGCGCTTCTTCGCCTATCTGGAAGCGTGCAAATCGGATTGTGAGTTCGTCGAGGGCGATGCGCGGATGAGCCTCGAGCAAGAGTTCGAGAATGAAGGATCGCAAGAGTTCGATGTGCTCGTTCTCGATGCATTTTCCAGCGACGCAGTCCCTGTGCATTTGCTTACACGTGAGGCGTTCGAACTGTACCTGCGACACCTGAAACCGGATGGCGTCCTGGCCGTGCATGCATCCAACGTTCACCTCGACCTGCGCCGCGTGATCGCGGGGCATGCTGAAACCTTCGATTTGGAGGTAGCGGCCGTGTTATCCCCGGCGGATATCGAGCAGGGCACCACGAAGGCTATCTGGGAGTTGCTCTCTCGCGATCCAGCGGTGCTTCAGCTAGAAGCGATTCAACAGGGAAAAATCCGTCGCGAAAGGCGAAGCGTTTTCTGGACAGACAAACGAAACAGCCTGTTCCAGGTACTCATGAAAAGCGGCGGTCGCTAGACAGCCTTCGAAGCGGCTTGGACTTAGTTTCAGCCACGTCCACCGTAGTCTCTTTCAAAAACCGCACAACGCGCGGGGCAACGATTCCGCAGCATCACATCGATTGCCACGTATGCTTTCTTGAGACTATCACGTTGTTTGTGCGGCAAATTGCTGCACATCGCGTATGCATGTTTCACGGCGCAGTGGAGCAATTGCCAGCCATCGGCAAGTCCATTATTTCCGGTCCACGCCGGCAAGACGTATGCAAGGGGACGAAGTTCGCGACGTTCGCACCAACTATCAACGAGTTCCTCAACGACTTGATTCGGTTTGACGGTCATCGCAGTATCATCATGAGAGAGAGATCGCCCAATCGTTGTGCGGATGGGCGGCGCCGCGCGATCCATCCTGGGTGGTTGTAAAATGTGA
>CAZUAH010000250.1:0-19344 GCA_964617665.1 uncultured Pirellulaceae bacterium | reverse complement strand
AACTGCGTCGCTGACGCTCCTTGTTGCCGGCCTACAACTCTTTCAACAAGCTGTTAGCCGAGCCGTTTCACCTCATGAGACCGAGGGCCTCCTCTCCCGTCATGCCGACGTGGACTCCGAGGCTTTCGGCGGCTGACGAGACTTCCTGCACCTCGGCAGCACACATGTCATCGAAGTCGTCCACGCCTCGAACGATCGCTACGGCTTCATCGAGCTTTTCAAATGTCGCGACGTTCAAATAGCCGCAAGCAAGGGATCCCCTTGATCCCGTGAGAATCAGCAGCGGGCGTTTGAGTTCGTGTCGGCATTTGGCGAAACCGCTTAAATCCATGTCAGATGGCTCCTTTCAGGTCAAAGTGGTTCAGATCGAGATTGCCGCCGGAAATGATCAGCACCGTGTTCTGGCCGCGAAAGCGAGGCCGGTGTTGCATGACGGCTGCGAGAGGAACGGCGCCTGAAGGCTCCGCGATCAGCTTGGCCTTTGCCGCGATCGTTCGAGTGGCCTGCTCGATCGTTTGTTCGTCGACCAGCAGGACGTCATCCAGCAACTCCTGAATCACCGGAAACGTCAGATCTCCCAAGGGAGTCCGCAAACCGTCCGCGATCGTGTCATAACGCGTTGGCTTCTCAAGCCTTCCGCTGCGAAGGGACCGCGCTGCGTCGTCCGCCCACGCGGGCTCCGCGGCAATCACCTTGATCTCGGGACGCAAAGACTTGATCGCGATGAGCACACCAGAAAGCAGGCCTCCGCCTCCCACGGGAGCGACGACCGTGTCGATCATCTGCAACTGATCGAGGATTTCCAGTCCAACCGTACCCTGGCCGGCGATGATCAACGGATCGTTGTACGGGTGAATCAGTGTCGCGCCAGTCTTCTTCTGAATCTCGTCGGCCGTCCTCTTCCGCGAATCGGCATCCGGCTCACAAAGCACGGGCGAGACGCCAAACGCCCGTACCGTGGCAAGCTTATTCTCCAGAGAATTGTGCGGCATCACGATGTGGGCAGGGATGCCTCGCAAGGTCGCAGCCCGGGCGAGCGCCGCGGCGTGGTTGCCGGAAGAATGAGTGACAACGCCGCGTCGAGCGGTATCTTCACTGAGCGAAAACACCGCGTTACTTGCTCCCCGAGCTTTGAACGCTCCGATATGCTGCAAGTTCTCGCACTTGAAGTTCACTTGGCAATCAAGCTCGCGAGAAAGCAAGGCGTTATGAACGAGAGGCGTATGCACGACGTACGGCTCAATCCGCCTTCGAGCCTTGCGAATATCGTCTACGGATACGGGAAAACGGTCAGATTCTTCGGTCATCGCAATTCCGTTAATACGCTTTGTGGTTGTCTATGGCGTTTCTTTCACCCAGCGGCGGTACTCTTCAAGAACATCATCGTCTGATACGAAAGGCTTGTACACGGCTCGCATTGTGAACTGCGCCCAGTCATCCTTGATCTCCAGTTCTTTGAAATGCCCACGCCAGTCCCAAGCCGGGTTCTTCCGGCCGTCTGGTTGGCGACCGCCGCCGCTGGGTGACATGTAAGGGATGACTCCGCAGCGAGGCGGGAACATGTGGATCAGCACCATCTTGCCAAAACGGCCGTAGAACAGAGCGTAGTCCGGGTGGTATCGCCACTTCGAGACCGAATCGGAAAAGGAACTCGTGCCGTGTTTGTAGATGGCGTCAGGCACCTTTTGCAGCTTCGGCAAAGGCATCCCGTCGGGATAGATGCTGGCGGCATTGCCGTGCACAGGATCGTAGTGCCTCTGCCATTCAAGGTCCGGTGTGACGAAGTACACGCCCGGATCCTCCGGCCCATTCATGTAGCTCGTGCCGGCGAAGTACTCGGCGTCCGTTGTACTTGCGCGGCTGAATGTACAGTCGAGATAATATGGCGGGACGATTTTGAATGTCTGACGCGTCGAAACTCGGCCGTCCGGCTGGAAGTGTTGAATCGCGCCTCCGTTGTCCGAAACGCGTTCGATATTCGCTCGATGGCGGTGCTGGATCCAGCCGGCATACCGGTGAAAGAAAATGTTCCGTCGCTCGTGAACGCTCGTTAGGCTCCATATTCCGATGTAGCCCGTCTTCCCCGCACCGTGGTCGAACTCGTTGCCGATCACAAGAGTCAGGTCTCCTGCCTTTAGTTCCACCGCCTGTTTTCCGCTTCCTTCTTTGGTTAACGCATCTTGCTGCGTTTGCCGAGTGTTCTCCTTCTTTTCTTGCGCCTCTGCGTGGACAACGACTGATGGAAGAGTCGTGACAAGAGACATCATCAGCCATGTAGGCCGCTCGATGGTTGACAAAGTTGGCATTCTCACCCCCTCGTCTCAGGAAATGGTAACGTCGCGCAGTTGCGATTATACTCTCCAGCTACACAGTGATTTGGCCCGGAGAAGATTTTGCCTTATCTTCTTTGGGAAAAATGATCCAACAGGAGATGGCCGAATGAATGCGACCAAGAGGTACTCGCGACGACGGTTCATGGGGCACGGCTTAGCGGCGGCGGTCGGTGTGGCAGCACCTTGTTTGATTCCGTCACGAGTCCTCGGCGGACACGGACGGCCCGGAGCGAACGACCGCGTTACCGTCGGCGTGATTGGCTGTGGCGGTCGCGGCGCTTTCCTTGCCGGACATATGCCTGCCGAAGGACGCGTGGTGGCGATTTGCGATTGCTACACGGAGCAGATGGAGACCGCGTTGCGCAGGAACGAGAACGCGAAGTCGGCAACGTACCAAGACTATCGCAAGATGATCGACGCGGAGAATCTGGACGCGGTGGTCGTGGCCACAACGGACCAGAATCGCGTCTTGGCCTGTGTCGCTGCATGCCAGGCCGGCTTGGACATCTACGCCGAGAAGCCGCTGACGCTGACAATGGCCGAGGGTCAAGTGCTGATCCGAGCGGTGCGGAAATACAACCGAGTCTGCCAGGCGGGCACACACCAGCGTTTGATGGAGCCAAATCGCTTTGCTGCCGATTTGATCCGCAACGGAGCCATCGGCAAAGTGCATACCGTCCTGGCACGCCAGTACAAGGCCCCGAAACGCTATGCCGGTTTGCCGGAGGAGTCGATCCCGGCGGGGCTAGACTGGAACCTCTGGTCCGGCCCGGCGCCACTGCATCCCTATAACCACTGGCTGCACCTGAAGATGGAGGGATACCAGGGCTGGGCCCAATGGCGAGACTACTCGGGTGGCGACGTGACGCTGCACGGTGCCCACGCCGCCGACCAGATTCAGAATGCACTGGGCAAGGACGACACGGGCCCGGTCGAGATTTGGCCGACCAGCGAAGGGCAAGACGCCCAAGTGCGCATGCGTTATGCCGATGGGACGGTGGTCCGATTCGAGCGTGACTTCGGCGTCTGGTGGGGAGCGGTGTTCGTCGGCGAGAACGGCAAGATCGAAATCAACCGCGGACGAATCGCAAGCAATCCACCCGACCTGATCAAGAACGCGCCGGAGACAAGCGGAGGTGACGCGAGCCCGCATATGCGCAACTGGCTCGAGTGCATCAAAACGCGCGAGCAGCCGATCGCCGACGTGTTAACCGGCCATCGTGCCGTCAACCTTTGCCATTTGATCAACATTTGCCGCGAAACCGGTCGCAAGATCCACTGGGATCCAGACAAGGAAGTCTTCCCTAACGACGACGAAGCCACTGCACTGATGAATCGACCGAGGCGGAAAAAATTCGATCTACCCGATCTCCAGACGGTGTAACACGGATTGCCCAAGCCCATCGGGAAAGCAACGGCAGTTCTCACGCCATGGTTGCCATTGAATCGGAGCACGTTTGTGGCCTCGCTGGTAATGACGTTCAGAATCCTGTCGCCAAATCGTGAATCGTGCTGAGTAATGAGGGAACTGCTAAGAATGCTCAAGAGTGCTCGGCCAGGATCCTTGGCAATCCGATACCCGGAAGACCTGGTACGGCCGTTGCCGACTCGTCGTGCGCGCCAAGAGGACGCCGGACAATACGACCATCACCGCCCATACAGCCAACCTGCCAGTCGAGAAGCTCGTCATTCCATGCAAATAGGCAATTGTGATGTCGTCGACTGTGCCTTTGGGAGCCGTAGCCGCGGAGCGGCGGCAGGAATCGACGCCACGGCAACCGACTGCTGTCGCCGCTCCGCGGCTAGTCGTGCATGCCAAACGCATGCAACAACCGACCAGAGCAACTGGTTAACCAAGGCGCGGGAATCGGAATGTTTGTATGAATGCACAGTCGACGTGAGTGCTCGCAAGGCCAAAATCGCGCCGTCGCATCAACGCAAACGCAGTAGGTCGCGAGATGCGAGAATCGCCCACGTCGAGGTTCGAGCAACGACACTCACCTTGCGTCCACCTTGGAGACACGACCGCAAACTTCCCACACTTACGGTCAACGTGGTTCTCGCTGAAGAAACCAATCCACCAGACGGCTGCGAGGCAATTCAGTGGCTATTAATCACGACATTACCCATCGACCAACCAGAGCAGGTGAAACGCATTGTTCAGGCATACTGCATTCGCTGGCACGTGGACCAGTGCCATCGAGACTTGGATGTGGTGTTAATCGCCACCCCGGATCACCATCGCGCACCCGCGGCGATTCGCGCCGTTCATCTGGGCAAGCACGTATTTGCTCAGAAGCCGTTGGCCCACAACATCTATGAATGCTACGCCCTGGGGAAGGCTGCCAGGGAGAAGAAGGTCTGCACGCAGATGGGCAACCAGGGGTACTGCGGCGACGGGATCCGCCGCGTAGCTGAATACATCGCGGCGGGAGCGATCGGCAAAGTCCTGGAGAGCCACACGATCCTGGGACGCAACTTCGGCGGCAGCGGTGGCCGGCCGGAAAGCAAACCCGTACGCGCCGGGCTGCATTGGGATGAATGGATCGGCCCGGCACCCTATCGCGATTACCACGACGGGCTGCATCCGTTCAGTTGGCGAAGCTGGCGGCAATTCGGCACCGGAACAATCGGCGACATGGCCTGCCATCACGTCGCCGTGCCGTTCATGGCGCTGCGGTTATGGGAAGTCAAAGGCTTCACCATCGAATGCATCCAGACAACGGGCGGCAGCGAAGGGATGTATCCGCAAAGCAACATCGTCTGCTACCACATTCCCGCACGAGACCAGTTCGCCGCCTGCAAGTGTTACGTTTACGACCACGGGGACCTGAAACCGGAAGTCATGAAAGAAGCCGAGAAGAAAGCGGGGCGGCCGTTCGGCGAGTTCACGCTGTTCGTCGGCGACAAAGGAATGATCGGCAGCGACGCGCGGTTGATCCCGCCATCCGAACACGACAAGTCCCCGCCGCCCGAGCCGACTTTGCCCCCCGCGCACACGGCGGACCGATCGACGACCTGTACTGGTGCATCCGCAACGGCGGAACGCCCGCATCGAACTTCCCCGACGCGGCCGCACCGTTGACGTCCATCGCGCTGGCCGGCCATCTCGCTCAGTTCGCCGGCCAAGGCAGCAAGATCGAATGGGACGTCGAGAAGATGGCAAGCACCAACAACACCGAAGTCAACCAATACGTCAAACGCGAGTACCGACCCGGCTGGGAGGCTTAAGAAAAGAGCCGCCACACCAGTGTAGGTGCCGCCAAATACGCACTCAAGAGGCTTGGGACCGTGTCGGTGCCCTGTGCTCTTTCCCACTTGAATCACCAATTCTTCGTGGTATGCTCAACTCCGTTGCTCGACATCAGAATTCCTATACTTGAAACTCCTATCCTTCATGATGGTTGGACCTATGAGAGACGGACGGGGCTGGGAAACATGGATCGCGATCGCAGCAGCGTGGCTGGTATTCGGTGCCGTATCGAGAGCCGGAGACTGGCCCAACTACCGCGGTCCGAACCACAACGGGATCTCCGACGAGGTCGGCTGGCAGAGCGATTGGGGCGACGGAGGTCCAAAGGTGCTCTGGCGGGCCGCGGTGGGCACGGGCTCGTCGTCCGTGGTGACCGCAGGCGGACGGGCCTACACGATGGGCAACCACGGCGAGGAGGAAAGTCAACAGGAAGACGCCGTCTATTGCTTCGACGCCGAGACCGGCGAGATGCTGTGGAAACACACTTACCCCTGCCCGTTGCTGCCCAAATACTATGAGGGCGGCACGCTCGCCACTCCAACTGTCGACGGCGGGGTTGTCTACACGCTCTCGAAGATGGGCGATCTGCTCTGCCTCCAGGCGGCCACCGGCAAGGTGCTCTGGAAGCAGCAACTGAATCAGGAAATGGGTTTCACGCTCCCGACGTGGCATTTTTCCGGGTCGCCGCTCGTTCTGGATGACCGGTTGATCCTCAACGTCGGCTCGGCCGGTGCCGCGTTCAACAAGCACACCGGCGAACTGATTTGGGAGAACGGCAAGGACGCATGCGGATACGCCACCCCGGTGCCTGCCACGGTCGACGGGCACGAATGCGTCGTGTTCTGCGGGGCGGATTCAATCATCGGGGTGCGAATCGTCGACGGCGAGTTGCTGTGGCGCTACCCATTCTTCAATAAGCACAAAGCAACTACCGCCGACACGATCGTCCATGGCGACGAGGTGTTCGCCTCGTGCGCCTACGGCCGGGGCTGTGCCAAGATCCGGATCGCCGCGGGCCGCGTCACGCAGATGTTCGACAACACCGTGATGCGCAACTTCCAAAGTTGCTCGGTCCTGTGGAAGGGATTCTTGTACGGGTTCGACGAACCCCGACTCAAGTGTATCGATTTCAAAGACAGCACCGAGCAGTGGAGCGAACGGGGTATGGGCAAGGGTTCGCTTGCGATGTGCGCCGATGGCCGGATGATGGCCATGAGCGACAGGGGCGAGATGGTGATCGCTAGAGCAAATCCCAACTCGTTCGATGTCATCGCCCGTGCGCAGGTCCTGCCCCGGTCCATGTGTCGGACGGTCGCCGTGCTATCCAACAGCCGGATCTACGCCCGCAATGCCAAAGGTGACGTAGTTTGCCTGGACGTGAAGTAGACGCAGGAGAGAGGATAACCGCTATGCGAACCGGCGTCTTTCTGATGGTCGTTCTGATCGCAACAGCTCCCGCCGCCGCGGTCGGTCCCGGCGACATTGTCGTCAACTCCGTCGGCATGAAGCTGGCCTACATCCCGCCGGGAGACTTCACGATAGGCAGCCCCAAGACCGAACCCGGCCGCATTGCCAACGAGACGCGCCGGCACGTCACATTCGAGAAAGGATTTCGAATCGGCATAACAGAAGTCACTCAAAAGGAGTGGCGGCTGATCATGGGAACGAGCCCCGCCTTTTTCAAGGGTGACGACCTGCCGGTCGAGCGCATCACGTGGCGCGAAGCCGTCGAGTATTGTCATCGCCTCAGTAAGAAGGAGAAGAAACGGTATCGTCTGCCGACCGAAGCGGAATGGGAGTACGCCTGCCGTGCCGGTACCACGACAGCCTACTACAGCGGTGGGAACGCGGCGGCGCTGGCAGCAGCTGGCTGGTACCTGGAAAACAGTGGCAACCGGTCGCATCCGGTCGGTCGCAAGAAGCCCAACCCTTGGGGTCTCTACGACATGCACGGCAACGTCTCGGAGTGGTGCGCCGAACGGCCAGACGGCGACAGAGGCAACTCGACATCCGCGCAACTGGATGGCGAAGAGAAGGCGCTGCGTGATCTGCGCGGCGGTTCGTGGGGCCTGAGCGCCAGCGAATGCCGTTCGGCCTCCCGCCTCAGCAACGCTGGCACGTTTCGATATTTCGATCTCGGCTTGCGCGTCGTTTGCGAGCTCGATTGAGTGCGCTAGGCCGGCGTGCAAACCTCCGTGCCGAACTGCACCCGGAGGGCGTACCCTGCGGAGGTTAGCCCGATTCCGCTCGACGCGCATGACGACAGTACCGGATGAGGTTGCCAAGTACATTCAAGGAAAAGCGTCATCCGGACCGAGGCGGCATTGCGCTGCAGGTCCACGGCGGTGGCAACTTCACCAAGCAATTCGTACGCTATCGCAAGATCCGTGTGAGAGAACTCGACTGACCACTGGAAGAACAGCATGCGAACTAGAAACGCGATTATCATGGCCGGCGCGTTAATGCTGGCGATCTTCACGTGGATCTCCGCACAGGGGCAAGACAAGCCGATCCGCGCACATTACTTCGGCAACAGTCTGACCGACCAGCTCAAGTACGACTATTTCAAGAAGCTCTGTACTGAAGTTGGGCACACGGATCAACTGGGGACGGTTCATTTTCAACGCGGCGATCGTCGCACGGCCAGTTGCCGTCACGCCGATGATTTCCGTCGCGTCTCCACTCCACCTGAAATGGTCGGTCCACACGTCCCGATGAGGATGAAACAAGGATACGGTTTCCTGCGTGTGTGGGTCCACGGCGATCGTGCGATCCGATTTGTATCGGTTGCACGTAGGGCACGCAAAACAAATATTCTCGAAGACGGTCTTTCCGCCGGCCGAGCGAGTGCTGATGTGTTCGAATTCAAAGATGGCAACTGTCAACTCTTCCGCCGTGCGGCAATAGACGCTACAGTTGGCGAAATGCGCGCGGACCTGGCGACGCAGATCGGCGGGAAGATATGTACTCACGTCCCAGCAGCTCCCGCATGTTGACGCAGAGTGTACCTTGCTCGCGTTTCGAGAATCGTGAGTTGGTCGACCCTCGCCAAGAGAACGTCCAACTCGGACTGCTCATCGGCAGTGAGTTGATTCCGGCCGCTTCGTACCAGCAGTTCGTCCAGACGAGCCTGCGCCGATGGGGCCAATTTGCCGTCGGCCAGTGCCTCCAACTCGTCGTCGCTCATGCCAACCAGAAGTTCCGAGTCGTTGTTCATCATGGGTCTCCAGTTCATTTCGCCTGACACCGCCGGCCAACTCACCGGTACCGTCCTCCCTGCACTGCTCGGAGCACTACCCGACTCTACCCCAGGGGAGCTTGAATGACCACGTCGGCATCGCCTCGCGCGATCACCACGTGGATTTGGGCCAGAACTGTTTGCCTGGCTTCCTCACTCAGTGCTCCCGCCCGTACGGCTGCCCTGGGCGACGAAAAAGCTGGCAGGACCCGTCGGTATCGCACGGCCAATATCTCGGTTCCTACCACCTTTCCCCGTGTAACTTAAGTCCGAGGAACATCACGCTGCATTCACTCGCCGACTTTGCTATATTCTGCAACTGCCGCATCCCGCAAAAGGTGGCTTGGGCATGCATGACGCTCCTTTGCCCGATCCGAAATCATCCTTTACCAGACGCGGGAGAGGATCCGGCAGGTGGCAGGGTGGCCCATGAGCATTCCCGAGGAGGCGTGGGCAACCACAAGCGATAGTTATAAGTTCAATCCAAAGGGATGACTGCATGAGCAGCCACAATCAGTTTCTGCTCTACACCGCGCCGGACGGGGCGGTGAAGGTGGAGGTTTTCTACAGAGACGAGACGGTCTGGCTCACGCAAAAGGCGCTGGCCGAGTTGTTCGGGGTCAAGGTGCCGGCCATCAACAAGCACCTGAAGAATATCTTCGAGTCCGGCGAACTGATTCGGGAAGCAACTGTTTCCAAAATGGAAATAGTTCGTACCGAAGGCAGCCGTGAAGTGGCACGCGAGGTGGAGTTTTACAACCTGGATGCCATCATTGCCGTGGGCTACCGGGTCAACAGCTTCCAGGCCACGCAGTTCCGCATCTGGGCGACGAAGACGCTGCGGGAGTTCATCGTCAAGGGCTTCGTGCTGGATGACGAACGGTTGAAACAGGGCAAGCAGGTCTTCGGCAAGGATTACTTCGACGAATTGCTGGAACGTATCCGGGAAATCCGGGCCAGCGAACGGCGTTTTTACCAGAAGATCACGGACATCTACGCCCTGTCCGTGGACTACAGGGCGGACGCGCCGCTGACCAAGGAGTTTTTCGCCACCGTACAAAACAAGCTGCACTGGGCAATCACCGGCCAGACGGCGGCCGAGCTGATCTATGCCTCCGCCGATGCGAGCAAGGTCTACATGGGCCTGACGACCTGGAAGCGTGCGCCGGACGGAAAGCTTCTGAAGTCCGATGTCACGGTGGCAAAGAATTACCTGAGCGAGGCACATGTCAAGGAAGTTAATCGGATCGTGTCCGCCTATCTTGATCTGGCGGAGAATCGGGCCGAACGGGGCATCCTGATGAAGATGGCCGATTGGGTGAATTTCTTGAACGAGTTCCTGGAGCTGTCGAACTATCCGATTCTGCAGGACAAGGGCAAAGTGAGCGCGCTGGAGGCCAAACTCAAAGCCGAGGGGGAATACGAGGTTTACCGCAAACGGCAGGACGCGGAATACATCTCGGACTTCGACCGGGAGATCAAACGCATCGAAGGCAAGAAATCATGAGTCTTCACGAGTTCATCGTCCGTGAATCCACGGTGGAATATGCCACCGCTTCGTCGTTCAACGCGTTGGGTTTTGCCAGCCTGCACGGCACGGAAGTGGGCGACGCTCGATAAAGAACCGGGCCGGATGCTGCTCTTCTCATAAACCGTCTTTCCGCCGCCGTGGAAAGGCTTAACTCCGCAATCCCGCACGACGTCGTCGAACAAGTCGTGCGCACGGTGCAGCGTCCGCCGCACCCGACGCTGATCGAGAACAACCGCTGGCTGCACGGACTGCTGACCGATGGCGTGGATGTGGAATACCGCGACGCTGCGACCGGAGAGAATCGGGGTGGACGGGCGCGTCTGGTCGACTTCGAAAACGCAGCCAACAACGACTTCCTCGTGGTGCGCCAACTGACAGTGACCGCGGCCAAGGGGAAGCTCATCCGCCCGGACTTGGTTGTCTACCTGAACGGTCTGCCGCTGGCGGTGATTGAACTGAAGGATCCGACGGACGAGGCAGCGGACCTGGGGGCGGCAATCGATCAGTTGGAGCGGTACGTGGACGTCGCGCCGGACCTGTTCGTGGCGAACATGATCCTGGTGGCGAGCGATGGCTTACTAACGCGTCGGGACGATCAAGGCATCGGCTGCGGGCGAGGGTCTGGATGAATCGGTGCGCGTGCCGCTGGAGGCGCTGGTGGGCGCGACGAAGCGGATCGACCGCGTGGCGGCGTTCATTGTGGAGCATTGGGAGCAGCGCCGGGCCGCGATGGAAGGCAAGGCGATGGTCGTCACCATGAGTCGCGAAATCTGCATGGAGCTGTACTCAAGAATAGTGCACCTCCGGCCGGAATGGCATGCCGACGATGATAACCGCGGCTTCGTCAAGGCAGTGATGGATGCAGGCATTCCCCCGCAGCGCCGCGGGGAAAGCGATGCCGCCTACTAGAAGAGAATCGAACCACTCATCGAGCCGATTCGCTTCCACGGGAGAACCAAAACGGCTCGCAAGCGGCTGGCAGAGCGGTTCAAGGACCCGGTGAGCGACCTCCGGCTGGTGATCGTCTGTGACATGTGGCTGACCGGTTTCGACTGCCCGCCGCTACACACGATGTATTTGGACAGGCCGCTGGCGGGGCACAGCCTGATGCAGGCCATTGCCCGCGTGAACCGGGTGTACGGTGACAAGCCGGGCGGGTTGGTGGTCGATTTGCTGGGGCTCGCCGAGAACGATTCGGCGCGCAAGGCGATGGAGAACGACAAGTTGCGATTGATGGAGCGGGAACTTGCGGAGATGGTGAAGCGATTGCCCAGGCTGGACTGGGCACAACGCGAATCGGTCCGTGCGGATTTGCGGCGGCAGGTGCGGCGACTGCTGGCGCGGTATGGCTATCCGCCCGATCTGTCGGAAGACGCGACGCAGCTTGTGCTGAAGCAAGCAGAACTCTCGACGGCGAATGGAGAACCGTAGGACGAAGCACGTAAACGGGACTGGTCCAATCCAGGCGGGCCTGTGCCCACGGAGCCAACTTGCCGTCGGCCAGTGCCTCCAACTCGTCGTCGCTCATCCCAACGAGAATTTCCGAATCTTTGCCCATCATGGTTCTCCAGTTGATTTCGCCTGACACCGCCGGCCAACTCACCGGTGCCGTCCTGCCTGCGCGGTTCGAGACACCACTCCATTCTACCCTGCGGGAGCCCCGACGTACCATGTCGGCATCCGCGCATCGGCGAGTAACGACGATTCCCGGATGTCACTCCAGCAAGCTCATTCATCCGTCGCGCCGCGCACGACAAACTGCTGCGTTACGGGCCCCACGGTCTCATAGGTCTTGCTTTGTTCATATTCGTTCCCCCACACAATATTGTCTTTGTCATGCACCAACCGGTGCTCTTTCGTGAGAGTCACGCTTACGGTCACTGTCCCGCCCGTCCCGTCTGACGTGCCTGTGATCAGCCCAGTGTCGGCGTTGATGCTCATCCAACTCGGTCTTTGCGTGAGCGAAAACTTCAGAGGCTCGATCTTCCAGAATTTGGCTCCGGGCTTGGGTTTGGCGGCGTCCCTTCTCGTGAAATCACCTATGGAACGAGTGGCCCTCACTTGGTAACGATAAGGCCGGCCTTTCGGCGCGCTCGTGACCGGTGTGCTGTAGATGAACGGCCTGGGAGCTTCGACATAGTCCGAATCCCCGCTTCGCTCGTCGTTGCGCGACGACGGAGCGTTCATCGTGCAAAACACGCGGCCGACGACAGGAAATGTCACTTTCCCGACAACCACCTCCAGTTCGTCCACGACTACGTGACCTGGGCGGCTGGCTGCGAGTATTCGTATCAGACTGGCACGTGGTATTGGATGAAGCTCTACAGAACCCCAGACGCAGTACGGGGCAAAGCCTGGCGCGACGGCGAGCCGGAACCGAACGACTGGATGGTCGCGTGGACGGGCTTCGAAAAGTCGCTCACTGGCTATCCAGCCCTGCTCGGCTCGTCAGGAGGCCCGGGCTCCGGCGGATCGACGGTCTCCTTTGCCGAGTGCCGTGTAGTGCGCGTCGGTCCGAGCCCGATGGCGTTCTACACGAAAAGGCCCACGTGGCAGGAGACCATGACCACCAGCCTCGACGCGCTCGCCGAGCAGAACGCCATGATGGCCGATTCCGCTTCCCAGGTTGGCACCGCGCGCATCGAGATGCTCTGGCGACGGCTGGGACGCGATTTCTCCGATCCGAAATCGCGGCGTCAAATCGCGTGGGAGCGTCAGGACGGCATCTGGACGCAGGAACGGCCGAGCCTGACGGCTGCTGATTTGGCCGAACGCTACGCCGCGGCCACGCGAGCCGGTCTGGACGAACGGGCTCGCCGGCTTGCTCAGGCCGTCAGGCAAACCGCCGACCTGGAGCCGGTCCGAAGTCTGTACTACCGCTCGCGAGAAATCGAAGTGCTGCTCGCCCTGTGGGACGATGCCAAGGTTCAATCCTTGCGGCTGGCGGTAGTCGATCTGATGCGGGCGTTCGGCGACCGGTATCCCCAAGGGCCGGAGTATCTGCGGCGTGCGGCGGAAATCGAAGCCGATGTCGCCCAGGCACGCAGTAGCACCGGTCGGCCCACCGACCTTGAGAAACTGGCCGCCGCCGTGCAGCGATTCGAGTCGCTGCGGACGGAAGCCTTGTTGGCCAACCCGCTGTTGGATTTCGACCGGCTGCTGCTCGTCAAACGCGCCGACGCGGGGCAGAAGACGCCGCGTCCACGCATCCCCGGGGAAGCCGGCAATTTCGTGGGCAACGACACCATCGGCTTCCTCAACGGCTTGCCGATCAATTTTCAGGGCAACGGCTACCTGCGCGAGATCCCGTTCGACAACGAAATCGCCGTGCTCTCGCCGGTTCACCCAGATGGGCAGCTCACGACGCTCTACCGCCCGGAGAAGCCCGTGTTCGTGGGCGATCTGAAGCTGCACTTCGACGCGGACCGGTTGTTGTTCTCGTCGGTCGGCAGTCACGACCGTTGGCAGATCTTCGAGGTGGGAGCCGATGGGAAGGGACTGCGCCAGGTCACGCGCGGCGAGGACGACGATGTGGACAACTACGACGCCTGCTACCTGCCCGACGAGCGGATCCTGTTCGCTTCGTCGGCGTGTTTCCAGTCGGTCCCATGCGAGCGGCGTTGCGACGAAGTGGCCAACTTCTGTGTCATGAAACCCGACGGCTCGGGCATCCGCCGGCTGTGCTTCGATCAGGATCACAACTTCTATCCTTCGATCATGGCCGATGGCCGCATCCTGTACACCCGCTGGGAATATACCGACATTGCACACGCGTTTACCGGGCGGCTGATGACGATGAACCCCGACGGGACGGGGCAACGGGCGCACTATGCCAGCGGCAGCTTTTGGCCCAACCGCATTTTCTACGCTCGGCCTGTCCCGGACTCACCAACCAAGTTCGTGGGCATCGTCACCGGACATCACGGCACGGCGCGGGCCGGCGAGCTGGTTCTGTTCGACGTGGCCCGGGGCCGGCGTCTGGCGGAAGGGGCCGTGCAGCGGATCCCCGGGCGCGGCAAGACCGTCGAGGCGGTGATGGTCGATCACCTGGTCGATGCCTCCTGGCCGAAGTTTCTCCACCCCTATCCGCTCAGCGACAAGTACTTCCTGGCCGCCTGCCGGCCCGGCCCGCAGTCGTTTTGGGGCATTTACTTGGTCGATGCATTTGACAACATGCTTTTGCTCTACCAGGAAGAAGGATGTGTGTT
The DNA here is from genome assembly GCA_964617665.1 of uncultured Pirellulaceae bacterium. Lineage (GTDB taxonomy): Bacteria > Planctomycetota > Planctomycetia > Pirellulales > Pirellulaceae > JADHUC01. The sequence goes on along the minus strand of CAZUAH010000250.1, from coordinate 4,781 downwards.
GTTCGAACCGGTTCCCGTACGGAAGACACCGCGCCCGCCGGTCATTCCCGAGAGAGTCAACCTCGCCAGCCGGGAAGCGACTGTCTACTTGCAGGACATCTACCTCGGCAGCGGGCTGCAAGGCGTTCCGCGCGGCACGGTGCAGAAGATTCGCCTGTTCACCTACCATTTCAACTACTACGGCACGTCGGGCATCGAGGACTATGTGGGCATGGACGGCCCGTGGGACGTGCGCCGCGTGCTCGGCACCGTACCGGTGGCCACGGATGGCTCCGCTTACTTCACCGTTCCGGCAAACACGCCCATCGCTCTTCAGCCACTGGACACCGAAGGGAAGGCCGTGCAGCTCATGCGCAGTTGGTTCACCGCCATGCCGGGTGAAACCGTCACGTGCATCGGTTGTCACGAACATGCCAATGGCGCGCCTCCGAGATCGTCGACCGGTCTGCCGAGTGGGGAGCCGTTACCGATCACGCCGTGGCGAGGTCCGGTGCGCGGGTTCAGTTGGGACCGCGAAGTGCAGCCGGTCGTGGATAAGTACTGCGTGGGTTGCCACAACGGCCAACCACAGGCCGACGGCACCGAGATTGTCGACTTGCATCGCGCGGAGCCCAGAAGCATGCCGCTGTCGCCGTTCCCGTTCCCGCCTTCGTTCTACGAACTGCGACGGTATGTCCGCAGTCCTGGGCTAGAAGGGCCGAGCGTCATTCCTGTGGCCGACTACCACGCCGACGCCAACCCGTTGGTCCAAATGCTCCGCAAGGGCCATCACGGCGTCGGGCTAGATGACGAGGCTTGGGACCAGATGGTGACGTGGATCGACATGAACGCGCCGGCCTATGGCACGTGGCTGGAGATTCCTACAGTCCGCAACCGGCAGCAGTACCTCGAACAGCCGACCGAGTTCTTTTCGGCTTGGCTGCGGCCGTCGCCGGTGGAGGATATTTAACACTTCCGCCAGCGGCGTATGGAACTCCTGCAACGCTACGGCGGCGTGGACGACGATCCGGAAGCCATTCCGAACGTGCATCGTGAGCCCGTGACCCCGCAGATGCCGCCGCCCGCCGAACCGCCCGCTCCGATCACCGCGCCGACCGACTGGCCGTTCGACGCCGCCAAGGCCCGGCGGCGTCAAACCGTGGCCGGCTCGCCCACGCGGCTTACGCTCGACCTCGGCGCTGGGGTCAGCATGGACTTCGTGCGCATTCCCGCCGGCGAATTTGTCCTAGGCGATCCTGCCGGCTATTCCGACGAACGGCCGCAACAAGCCGTGAAGATCACCCGCCCGTTCTGGATCGGCGCGTGCGAAGTGACCAATGAACAGTTCCAGCGATTTCGCCCGTCGCACGACAGCGGCTCCGAGCCAATGCTGTGGCTCAAGTGGCATCCAGGCCACTTCGCCGCGCTGAACCAGCCTCGCCAACCCGTCTGCCGCGTATCGTGGGACGAAGCCAGCGAGTTCTGTGTCTGGCTGTCGCTGCAAGTGGGCAAGTTGTGCACGCTGCCTGACGAAGCCCAGTGGGAATGGGCGTGCCGGGCCGGGAACGACGCGCCGTGGAGCTTCGGCGCGACCGCCGCCGAGTTCCCGGCTTTCGCGAATCTGGCTGATTCGGCGTTGCTGGACCTCGGTCGCCAAGCCGCGATGGAGAAAGTCAAGCCGTTTTTCGCCGTCGAACCGGACAACGACCGCCAGGCTGTCTCCGCGCAGGTCGGATCCTACCAGCCCAACGCTTGGGGCGTCTACGACATGCACGGCAACGTGGCTGAATGGACCGCTAGCGCCGCTTTGTCGTATCCCTTCCGCGCCGACGACGCGCGTCACACCATGTCCTCGGTCGACCCGCGAAGAATCGTCCGCGGCGGCTCCTGGTACCACCGCGCCGACCTGCCCCGCTCCGCCTGCCGCCTAAGCTTTCAGTCGTGGCAGCGCGTGTTCAACGTCGGCTCCCGCGTCGTGTGTGAATCGGATTAGTAGCCTGTCCAAAAACCGGCAGCGTAGGACAGCTCTCCTGAGCCGTCGCCGGTCTTTGGATAGTCTCGAGGACCGTAGATCGGCTGCTTACTTCCTGGGCCTTGACGCGGCAGCTTATCTCTCCACCTTGCCGCCATTGGCCGCTATTTGCGAGTCTTGCCCCACGACTTGAATCCCGCCCTGAAGGTTGCCGCCACCTCCGTTGACGTGGATGCCGTGCCGGGCGTTGCCGCGGCAAACGTTGCTCGAGACGACGTTGAACCGGTCGCCGCCGGGTTGGTCGCCCAGTCCTCCGATACCGTTCCCAACGTTCTCGTGGAACAGGTTGCCGGTGACGGTAATGCCGAGCACGTCGGCGCAGAAGTACAGTCCGTCGCCTCCGTTTCGTCGCCCAATATTGTTGGCGAATACCGCGCCTCGCAGCGACGTGCCCGGGTGGAACCCGTGCACGCGGCAATGCTCAGCCAGACAATCGATAACGCGCACGTCGCGGCCGCGCTGCACCCCGACGCCGTCGCCGACCGACCCGCGAACGATGACGTTCCGCACCAATCCGTCGTAAACGTTGGCAAAGTGGATGGCCGCAATCGTGAAGTCGGTTATGATCATTCATCCGGGCTGGCCGCTGAAGGGCGGTCAGCCTGTACCTTTTCTCTTAGCTATTGGGCTCCCAGGATGTTGGCGCCGTGCGCGGGACATCTTCGTGCCTGGGAAGAAAGGCTACAAGTTGTTCGCAATGGATAGGAATACGGGCAAGGAGACCTGGGCGAAGAGAGTTCCTGTGCGGATCCGGGCCATGGTGTTGGCCGATCGGACACTGTTTGCCGCCGGTCCGCCAGATGTGGTTCCCGAGGACGATCCATGGGCGGCCTTCGAAGGGCGCAAAGGAGCCCAGCTATGCATATCCTCGGCGACCAACGGCGAAAAACTGGCTGAGTACGAGCTGGAATCACCGCCTGTGCTCGACGGTATGATCGCTGCGGATAGTCGCCTCTACGTTTCCCTGCAGGACGGCCGTCTGCTCTGCTTCGCCGGCAAGTGACCTGACCGAGGACCGAACAAAGACCGAAACACAAGAGATGAACACCCGACCCCATTTATGCGTTGGCTCTCTAATCTGCACCGACGCAGAAACGTCAGACTAAGGCACGTTCACATGCGCACTGTCTTCTCTATGCTCCTTTTCGCCACCTGCACAATCGCGATTGCCGGCGAGCAAAGAACTTCCCACCTACGAGTGGCCACATTCTGTTGCGACGTAACGCCTCCGTTGGGATCGCCGCTCCGGCATCAGTCGTTGGATACGGTGGAAAGCCCCTTGCTGGCCAAAGGGGTCGTGCTCGAGGACGGGCGCGCGAAATACATTCTGTGTTCGATCGACTGGTGCTTGACCAATCATTCGACGCACCTTTCCTTCCGCCGTAGAATGGCCGAAGCTGCAGGAACGGACGATTCGCGAGTTAGCCTTCACTGTGTGCACCAGCATACGGCTCCCTGGGGCGACGAGGACGTACAGAAGCTGATCGACCAGACCGAAGAGCCATTCGTCCATTCCGACATGACGTTAAACGGTGAGGTGGCCAACCGCTTGGCAGCATCGGTCAGGAAAGCCATTGGCAAGCTTGAACCGTTCGACCACGTTGGCATCGCCGAGGCCAAAGTCGATCGCGTCGCTTCCAGCCGCCGAATCATCACTCAAGACGGGAAAGTCCGTGGACGAATGAGCGCCACCAAGGATCCCGATTTGAAGGCCCTACCCGAAGGTAAAATTGACCCCGTGCTGAAGACGATCACGTTCGCCCGTGGGGATACGCCAATCGCGCGACTGCACTACTACGCCACTCATCCGCAGAGTTTCTATGGAGACCCTCGGGCTTGCAGCGACGTTCCCGGGTTCGCCCGAGAGAAACTTCAAGAGAAAGAAAACGTCTTTCAGATCTACTTCACTGGCTGCGCGGGCGACGTGGCCATGGGCAAATACAACGACCGATCGCGTCGCGCCCGAACAGAATTGACTGAACGGCTGCTGGCAGGTATGGAAAGCGCGGTCGCGGCAACTCGAATGGTCCCGGTCGACCGCCTCCAGTGGCGATGCATCCCATTGCGACTCCCGCCCAGAACCGACCGCGGCTACACGGTCGAGGAAAACCGCGAGAGACTGGCCGACTCCAGACTGAGCAAAATGGCCCGGGTACAGGCTGCTCGGCGCGTTGCCTATGCTCAACGATGCGAGAAGCCAATTGACCTGACGTGTCTGGTGATCGGTCCGGCGAACATCCTTCATTTGCCGGGCGAGCCCATGATCGAATTTCAACTGTACGCTCAGAGTTTGCTACCTAACGCCTTGGTGGCTGTGGCCGAAAACGGCGACTGGGGTCCCGGCTATATCTGTACCGAGAAGGCATTTTCCGAAGGAGGCTACGAGCCGAGCGGCTCGAATGTTGCTCCCCACTCCGAGACAATCCTCAAGGCAGCGATTCGCAGCGTGCTGGAGGTGGATACCGTCCCGGCTAAGCCATGAGATCCAGAGTCGTTTGGTCGTGGCCGAGTCTTCCTCACGTGCTTACGACAGCCAAACTCGCCGCATACAATGTGGTAGGAGTAATCCTCATGAAAAAGGGAACACAGATGCTGTCACGTTCCAACCACATGAGACGCCGGGACTTTCTGCGTGTGTCGGCGTTCGCCTCTGCCTTGGAGGCCCCGTTTCCCGTTCCGGCTTGGGCCAGTTCGAGGTCGCCCAACGAAAAACTGAATGTCGCTGTCATCGGAGCAGATGGCCGCCGCGGTCGCGCCACCCATGTCGTCT
>CAZUAH010000249.1:0-19456 GCA_964617665.1 uncultured Pirellulaceae bacterium | reverse complement strand
TTACCAACGATTGCGATTTTCATCCGGATTGGTTCGGGCCAGTTGCGTGAGAGCCTTTACCACAGCTCACACCTTTGCTTCGCTCTTAGCAAAGACCCCACCCGAAGTGAGTGCGCGAGAAAGGTATAGGTTTTTCAGCCTACCTAAAGGTGTGGTAGCGTGGTCGTATATGGCGTAATGCGTTGGGTGCCAACCAGAGATTGGCACGACGACGCAATTGAGGGGCTAAAATGCAACAGAACTCTGTTACATAAGCAGTAGCTTACGCATCTGCTGTGATGACGTCAAGCAGTAGGGAGGGGCTTTGGGAGGAGCTTTGGTGTTTGAAGTTGCGCTGTATGTAGCATGGCCCCTTGGGTAGTGCCAACTATGTTCTCGTAGCTGCTCTAGGAACGGGATTTCGTCGATCATCCGGCACTTGATGCTCAAGCGGTAATCAGGTATCCGTTGCGTACATCAATCATGGTCCACTTGTGATTGCGGGAACTCATTCATCCTCCATTTCTGGGCAGTGGGCTGCACGCACAATCGCCCCGGCTCCTCTGCATACCGCTGGGTAACTCTGACGGAGTCACTCTCTCGTCGTCGCTACCGACCCCGGACCACCGGCGGGCGACTGATAGAGCAAGTCCGCCAGCACTTCCTTCAATTCAGCGATGACCTCGACAGGTTTCACGTCCTGGGGACACTGCTCGGCACAGTGATAACATTTGAAACACTGCCAGAGGACCGAGTCTTTCACCAGCAGTTTCTCCAGTCGCCCGTGCTGGACTTGCAGCATGAGCTGGCGCGGGTCGAAATCGGCACCGAACTTGGCGGCCAGGCAATCGCACACACAAGTTTCACATTCGGAGCAGAAGTTCGCCCAGTTATCTGAGGATTCGCTGGCCAACTCACGCCAGGCTTTGAGACCCGCCTCTACCGCCTCAGCCTTGTCTTTCGCCTCATCAGACATGACAACTTACTCCCTGCCCGCAGGCATTGTAGTGAGATGCCTCCCAGCGAGATTGCCTCACCGGGCTCCCGGCACAATCGCCAGCTGACAGGTTGGATGCCTCCCTCGCAGGGCAACTCCCCACTTCGTTGCGGTGTTGCTTTGACATGTCAGACGGCTTTGAGAGCCCCGAACTTGGCAACGAGCCTTCGCGTTCTTCAGGCATCGTTCCACCTCCGAAAGGTGCGGAGCGACGGCGTGTGTTCAGGTAGGCGAGTGCGAATGCCTCGCGTGCAGACGAAGTATCTAGATCACACGATTTAATTGTAGCCCAGCCGGGGCAAAACTACAATGTAAAGGCACCTTGCATGCACGGAGGCTTATGTGTTGTCGCATGCGTGACGCACCAACGCGTTGGGGGGCGAAACCTAACGATGCAGGAACAACGGATACGGGCACTCCTTGATCATGACCAGCGTGTTGTCGCCGAAGAAGCGGGCTCGTAGTCCCTCGGGGCCAAACGCTCCCATGACAATCAACCGCGGTTCTAGTTCTAGTAGGTGTTGGTTGAGTACCGATACCTCGTCTTGCGCCGAAGTAATCGGGTGGACTGTCGCGGGGATGCAATGGTGGCTTAACAAGGCCAGGGCATCGTCGCAGAGTCGGCGAGCTTCCGCTTCGTCCTGTTTGACGCTGATGACGTGTATCTCCGTCTCCTCCCGCCGCAGGCCAAGCAGAATCCACGCGTGGAAGGCTCGTGATCCTTGGAGACTGCCGTCATAGAGAATAACAATGCTGCGACCACCGAGATCCTCGGCCGGCGTCACGATGATAGGGCGTGGGTGGTCCCGCAAGAGTCGTTTGAGCGTGTCGCTCGAATGCTCCCTGGTCTCGAAATGGAAATTGGTGTCCCGTCCGATGATGATCAAGTCATGTTGACGCGCCGCCTGTTCAATCTGCTCGTACGGGTATCCTTCGCTACGAACCGTTGAACACGGCACCCCCGCCTTGTGACAGTCCGCCTCGAATTCGTCCAGGATCTTAGCGGTTTTCTCGCGAGCATCCTCCAACAAGGCCTCGTCGCGTTCGACTTTGAAAGCCCCGCCGCCGATCGGCGTGGCCTGAGGACGCTGGATATCCGGATAGTCGACTACCGCCACCCCGGTCAAGTGAATGGGACAGCTCGATCCATCGGAACGCGAGGCGATGTATTGACAGAAACTGATCGCTTTTTCACGAGCGACTGCGCTGGCTTTGGTGGTATCGAGTGCCAAGAGTGCGCTACGGATCATGGGAAACTCCTTTCACGAAGTAGCCTAGTGTGCTTGCCGGTTCTAAGTCCGTGTTATGCCACGACAACCGGAGTTCATCGACCGTCATCTTTCAGCAAACAGCCGTCAGCCATTCGAGTCCACTCTGCGTTGCCAACTTAGCGCAGAAGCACTGGCGAACCTTCTGGCAACGGCCTTTTCCGCCTCGACGAATAACAGTAGCCCGAAGGCGGCCGCAAGTACTCGCAGCCACATCCACGCGTCCATGGGTGCGACATGAAACAGCGAGTTCATTACCGGCCAGTAAGTGAATATCACCTGAAACGCAATCACTGCGGCAATACCCCACCAGACAACCGGGTTTCCAAACAGCCCGCGTCGGCTGAGGGTGCATTCGATCAAGTGCCGGGTATTGAACAGATAAGCGACCTCAAAAAACACAATCACGTTGACGGCCACAGCGCGCGCGACTTCGAGGCTGCTTCCCGTCCATAGCTCATAATAGAATAAGCCGAAGGTGCCAAACGCCATTAACACGGAAACGTAGGCGATTCGCCAAACGAGGGGGCGGTCGATCAACGGCGACTTTGGATCCCGCGGTGGCCGCTTCATTACGTCCACGTCAACCGGATCGAAGGCAAGAGTGATCGCCAGCGCCACGGTCGTTATCAGGTTGATCCACAAAATGTGCAGTGGAAGAATCGGCAGGACGACGCCCAAGAACAGTGCGGCCATCAACGTCAGGCACTCACCGCCATTGGTTGGCAGGATAAAGAGGATCGTCTTCTTTAGGTTGTTGAAAACGGTGCGTCCTTCTTCAACGGCCTGCTGAATGCTGGCGAAGTTGTCGTCCAGTAGCACCATTGCAGCGGCTTCCTTGGACACGTCCGTGCCCGTTATGCCCATGGCTACGCCAATGTCCGCCTGTTTCAACGCCGGGGCGTCGTTGACACCATCGCCCGTCATCGCCACGATCTCGCCCTGTCGCTGCAAAGACTGTACAAAGCGCAGTTTGTGAGCCGGAGAGACTCGCGCAAAAATGTCCACGTCGGTCACCGCCTTATCGAGTTGGCTTTCGCTCAGCTGTTCGACGTCGGTGCCTGACAGTGCCCGTTTGTCTTCGCCAATGCCAATCTGAAGACCAACGGTCTGTGCGGTGGCGACGTGATCCCCCGTGATCATCTTGACGCGGATACCCGCGGCCTTGCATCTGGCAACTGCTTGGATCGCTTCTTCTCGCGGCGGGTCCATCATGCCGACGAGCCCCAATAGGCAAAAATCGCTTTTCGTGTCGCGGTATTCCAGGACGGTCTGCCGATTCTCGACACACTTCTCTGCCACCGCGAGGACACGCAGCCCCCTGCCCGCCATTCTGTCGGCCACTTCTTTCCAGCGCTCAATATCCAACGGATTGTCCGTCCGCCATTGTGCGCGACAGAGGGAAAGGACTTTCTCCGGTGATCCTTTCAAGTAGATCGTACCGCGGCCCTCGTGATTGTGGTGCAGCGTGGCCATGTACTGCTGCTCGGATTCAAATGGGATTGCGTCCGCGCGTGGCCAAGCCGCGGTCAGTTCATCCGGATGCAGCCCCGTCTTGGCGGCCAGCACCAGCAACGAACCTTCTGTCGGGTCACCTTCGACTCGCCATTGTCCATCGTGCTGTCTTAGAGCCGCGTCATTGCATAACGCGCCGGCCTGCACCAATTCGCCCAGTGCCGGCGTTTGGTCAAGGGAGGATTCGTCTCCAGCGGAATCGACAACCGCGCCCACAGGCACGTAGCCGGAACCTTGCACGGTGAAGCCGCCATCGACGGTGACCACCTCAGTTACCGTCATCTCGTTGCGAGTAAGCGTTCCAGTTTTGTCGGTGCAGATGACCGTTGCGCTACCCAACGCTTCGACAGCGGGCAGCTTGCGGACCACGGCGTTGCGTGCAGCCATGCGTTTTACGCCGATGGCCAGCGCAATTGTCATGATCGCGGGCAAGCCTTCCGGAATTGCCGAGACCGCCACTGCAACCGCGGCCATCAACATTTGCATCGCTGATTGCCCGGTGAGGATCCCCACCACAAACACGAACACACAGAAAATCACGATCACCAAGGTGATGACCTTGCTGAAATAGGCGAGCCGCCTGATCAACGGTGTGTCGACGCCTTGTACCTCGCGGAGCATATCGGCAATCTGTCCGATCTGCGTCGCGTCACCTGTCGCCACGACAATTCCACGGCCTGCTCCGGTTGCTGCAAGCGTGCTGGCAAAGGCCATATTGCGGCGATCCGCAAGTGGTACGTTGCCGCTCAATAACTCCCCTGTCTTCGCTACCGGCACGGACTCGCCTGTCAGCGGAGCTTCGTCAATCTGTAGGTTCTTGACTTGAGCGAGTCGCAGGTCGGCGGGCACCTTATCACCGCCCTGTAAGAGCACTACGTCACCAGGGACCAAGTCGGCCGCCGGAACGGTCGCCTTCTTGCCGTCGCGTAACGCAATCGCCGAGGGAGCCAGCATCTGCTTCAGGGACTCAATGGCCTGTTCTGCCTTGGATTCTTGGATAAACCCAATGATTGCATTGATGACAACCACGCCGATGATCACTCCCGTGTCTACCCAGTGATGAAGCCCGGCCGTCACGCCCGCCGTCGCGAGCAGAACATAGATGAGGGGATTGTGAAACTGAAGCAACAGCCGCATCCAAGCACTCGTTCGCTTCCGTTCCCTCAGCTGATTCGGGCCGTATTGATTCAGTCGCGATCGTGCCTCATCTGATTGGAGCCCGTCGCTCGACGATGCAAGAGCCCCAAGCACGCGATCGACCGACAGCAGGTGCGAGTTTTCGGCGTGCTCTGCTTGGGATTGCTGCAGGTCGCGTAGTGGTGCATCGCTGTGGTCCAGTCCAGCCCCATGGTGTTTTGAGCCCGTATCCGATTCCATAGGTTCTAGCTGTCCGTCCATCATTCTTCGACTCCATCAACGTCGGGTTTCATGCCTACGACTGAAATCGCTATCGCACCACCAGAACGGATCGGTCAGCATGGTGCACGACACGATTGGCAACGCTGCCCAGCAGGAATCGCTTGATCGCACTCTTGCCTTTGTGGCCGACCACAATCAGGTCCACGTCGAATTCGCGAGCAGCCTCCAGAATCTGGTGACTTGCATCCGGTCCACCCTGTCGCAGAAGGGCGGTGACATCCGGCGTCGCATGTCTGAGTCGGGTCGCAGCCTCGTGGAGGTCCGCATTGAGCTTTTTCTTCCGCACTAGCCAAGAATCCGAACCGCGCTCAACAGCATCCAAGCCGCAAAAGGTCGTGGCCACCGTCAAAGCACTTAATACTATCACATCGGCGCGGTCACGCAGGGGAAGTGATGCCAATAGTTCCACTGCCGCTTTGGCGGCTTTCGAGCCGTCATATGCTAGTAGGACCCGCAGAGGCCTGGTCTGCGCAACTTCTGCATCAAGGAAGGCGCTTCCAGTGGACTCGTCTCTCACGCGCCCAACTAGGACCGAACGCGGGGCGTACTTCACGGCTTTTTGTGCGACGCGCCCTAGCAAGTACTGTGTCACCCCTATCAGACCACGGACTCCGACCACCACTAGGTCGGATTGGAATTCGATTGCCGCCTCGATGATCTCGTTGGCAGCATGGCCTTCGCGCACTAGCGTTCGTGTACTCCAGCCATGCTCGCCGAGTTGTTCCGCTTCCTTCGAGACTAGCCGCTCCGCTTCCTCGCACAATTGGTGCATCAGCGCGTCGTACTCGACGTTGACTGACGTGAACTCTGGAGTCGCGTTAAAGACGACCGCCTCCACCGTTCGCGGAAGGGGCAGCCGCAACAGCATTTCTACTGCCGCACGCGAGTACTCGGAACCATTTGTCGCAATTAACACTCTCATTGAGCGTGGCATGGTGTCGCTCCTATCTAACCGGCTGACGTTGTGTCAGAACTCCTTGGCAACGACGTTCTCTTTAGTCCACGAACCACATCATTTCGTGCATCCCGATCTCGGCTGAAGGTTGACGGTTTGTTGCCGTTGGGCGGATCGGCATGGCAAAAGGCTCCGTAGCGTTGCTTCCATCAGCAAGCAGAGAGCGGAAACGAGCAACGCGAAACATGCGCTAGAAACGAACAGAGCCATTCAACTTTCCTCCTGGCCGAGCTTAATGAAGCTTCACGCTTTCCAGCAATCGACGCACCGCCACTGATGCCTCCGTTTCCTCAATGACGACGGTCTGTGCTCCCGCCCGCCGTAGCGCAGATTCAGTGACCTGATAGCGACAGCGCACAATGACGGAGCATCGTGAGTTCACATTGTTAAGCGTCCTGACGATTTGCAGGGCGATCTGATCGTCGGGCACGCAGATGACAGCCATCTGAGCTTGTGCCGCGTCAGCTCGATTGAGCACCTCTGGATCACGTCCATCACCTGAAACGGTACGAAAACCCTGTTGGGCATAGGCGTGCAGATTAACGGGACTCAGATCGATCAGACAGACGTCGACACCCATGATCTCCAACTGGGAAGCGGCCTGCCGCCCGATCGGCCCGAGTCCGATGACGACCGCCTCCTTAGACGCACGGGGTAGAGGCTCGCGGCTTTCTCCAGCTAGGTCGTCAGCCAGAGGCCATCTGCGGCACCAGCGCAAACCGTACTTGAGGAGTTGCGGAGTGAAAACAAGGCTTCCCATCGCCACGAACAGCAATCGGTTGTAATCGAGTTGGCTGATCAGTTTGGCGTGAAGGCACTCCGAAAGAAGGACGAATGACAACTCGCCCAACTGCGCCAGGCCAATCGCCATCCCTGCCGCCGCATGCCAGGGCAATCGGGTGACGCGTAACGCGACCGTTGCTGCCCCCGACTTGATTATGAGGACCACGAGCAGCCCAACACACATCAGTACGGGGTTTTCCATCAGCACACTTGCGTCCAGAAGAGTGCCCAGACTGACGAAGAAAACGGCGCCGAAGGATTCACGGTAGGGCAAAATCAAAGCGTCGATCTGTCCGGTCAGTCGATTTCCGTTCAAGACCAATCCTGCAGCAAAAGCACCGAGCGCGGGAGGGAGCCCGGCGGCGTTCGCTCCCAGGCAAAACCCCACTAATACGATCAAGCCGAACAGGATCACCAACTCGACGCTACGCAAACTGCTGAGCAGCGGCACTATCCACCGCGCGAACACCTCGCGTAACACAGGAACTACAGCGACAAAGATTATGGAGTTCAACGCCAGCAGTACGTAGGGCCAGATTCCAATGCCTGGTTCCCGGTCGGTCAGCAACGGTACCAACAGCATCAACGGCACCAGGGCGACGTCCTGAAAGAGAAGAACGCCAATCGCTCGACGACCATGTGGCGACGCCGTTTCGCCCCATTCGGTTAACGCCCGGTACACGAGGACAGTCGAACTGAGCGCCATCGCTGCGGCAATCAACAGCGCCGACTTCCAAGATACGTCGAAAAAGAAAAGTGCCACCCCAACCGGAACGACGACCAGCAGCATCTGAATGCTGCCACCGACGAAGAAATATCGGCTCAGACGAGCTAGATCTTCCAGCGAGAACTCGATCCCAATGGCAAACAGAAGCAAAAGGGCTCCGGCGCGAGCGACGTACTCGATGTCCTCCAAATCTTCTGCGATCAGCCCCAGGCCACCGTGACCGATTGCCGCTCCCGCCAATAGATAGCCGACCAGCATCGATAATCTGAGCCGTCTACAGACGAGCCCAGAGATGAGCCCCGCCGCGAGGATGACAAACAGATCATAAATCAGTTCGACGATCACCGGACTCTCCGTCGACAAGGCGTGCGGCCGCGACTTAGAGCCGCTCCGATTCCACGCAAGAAGAAGAGTTCGCCAGGACACCAATACGTACCGACTTCGACCGCTCGTCGGCGACGAAAGCCAAGCCGGCGCAAACCGGAACCACTCCGCAGGCCAAGAGGACTTTGGCTGGTAGCAAAGGTAGAGATTTGCGAAAAGTGTACATCGGACTGCTAGAGCGGAGAAAGGAAAATCCGTCGCTCCTATTCTACCGAATTACACTGCTTGCGTGGAGAAAAAAACGCTGGATCGGTCTCGGATCGCGGAAGACCTTGGCATGCGTTGGCTGACAGTGCCGGCGCGGACAGTTGGTCGCAATAGCAAGCCGTGCAGTGATGGGAGGGTCACGAGAAAGCCGACTATGGACCTGAGTCAAAGGCTCACGTAGGCCAGCATTCGAGATCATTGCGCGAGGGTGACGGCGGATGGCCTCCGCCAGCAAGACGGGCTACGCGTCGGTCACCTCACGTACGACGATCCGGTTGCCATGGAGCTTGACGATTCGAACCTGCTGGCCGCTGTCGACAAAAGAGCCGTCTGTCATCACGTCCAGATAGTGATCCGCGAACCTTGCCTTGCCGGCAGGACGCAGGGGGGACGCGGCCACACCCCAATCGCCAATACTGACGCCCGAAACGCTGTCAGAATCGCTTTGGGGTACTGGTTTGCCTTCTGAGTCCTTGGAATCCGTTTGGCTGTCGGTTGCCGGTTGCACGGGGTGTAACACCAGCCGATTGAAGATGGGCATTGCATCGAAGTATTTGCTGAGCGTCATCGCAGCCACCACAAAGCCGCCTCCGGAACAGGCCACGACCAGAAGCGATGTGGCGAATGTATCCAGTTGCCGGTCGGTGCGAGGCACAACGAAATCATGGCTGGCCATTAGCACACCCGCAACCATCAGCAGCAAGCCGGCGATCCCAGCGACTCCCATTCCCGGAATCACGAAGACCTCGACTCCGATAAAGATGATTCCAACGAGGAACAGGAGAACTTCGAGCACTTCTGCAGTACCGCCAAGGAAACGACTCCAGAAGAACAGCGCGAAACACAACAGCGAAATCAATCCACCGATGCTGATCCCCGGCGCACTGAATTCGATGTACAACGCTACCATTCCGACGACGAAAAGAATGCCTGTGATCAACGGGGCGTTCAAAATGAGTACCGCGGTGTCCACACCGCTTGGCGCCAACACGAGCGGGTCGTCCGTGAAACCCACCACTTGCTTCAATTCGTCGCGGTCCTTGGCATTCGAATCGGCCAACTGCAACTCGATGGCCCGTTTGCCGTTCACCTCCAGGAAATGGGCTTCCCGCGACTCCAGGACGGGCTTGCCTTTTTCCCAGATGTCCGGCTCGCCAGACGATTCGATCTCCTCCTCGGACATGAACATCTCTTTGCCGGTTTGCCGATGCGTGACGTGATAGACGACCAAGTCCATATCCATCATGGCTTCCGCCAGGGCCGTCGGACGGTGTTTTGACTCGGCCAGATCGCGGATCATTCGTGCGTAGTGGGTACGTTCCTTCTCGGGCGCATGGCGGAACAGACTGTCCTCGCCCTGCATGACTACCCCTGCATCACCCAGCACGGCAGCCGGATGCATGACGATCTCGTCGCAGCCCAAAGCCACGATTGCTGCACCACTGAGCGCCTCGCGAGGCACAAACGCCACGGTGTGGGCCCAATCGATATCGCGCAGCCGATGTGCGATGACAAATGAAGTGTCCGCAACACCGCCCGGGCTGTCGATCTCGACGATCACCAGATCCGCGCCTTTGTCCTGGGCGACATCCAGTTTTCGATAGAGGAACTGTTCGGTGAGCGGCGTGATGACACCTTCGAATCGAATCAGCACAGGCTGCGAATAGAGTGACTCAGCCTCTTCCTTCTGAGCGCTGAGCCCGCCGCTCAACGGGCCGGACCAAATACAGATTGCGGCCAGAGCCGTGCAGATGGTCGGCGATAGGCGTTTGTCAAACATGGCGTTTGGCTGCGAATGAAAAAAAGGCTATTCGGATGTATTATAGCGTCTTCAGCCGCCCGCCCACGACCGTCAACAGACGAATTGACCAATGACCAGGAAAAACCGCAGGCGTGGTCATTCAGCTATTCGTCCCGGATCGGTCACCATTGCGTGTCTCGCGAGGTATTCCCAGCCCCCACGATCAGAACTCTGCATTTCCGGGCGTCCGCGGGAAGGGAATCACGTCTCGGATATTCGCCATTCCGGTAATGAACTGGACGACTCGTTCCAAACCCAGCCCAAATCCCGCATGGGGTACCGTGCCATAACGACGAAGATCGAGATACCACCAGTAGTCTTCCGGATTCAACTCTTGTTCCAGCATTCGCTGTTGGAGCACGTCCAATCGCTCCTCGCGTTGGCTGCCGCCGATGATCTCACCTACCTTCGGAGCCAACACGTCCATTGCTCGCACGGTACGATCGTCGTCGTTCACTCGCATGTAAAACGGTTTGATCTGCCGTGGATAGTTGTACAGAATTACTGGTCTGTCGAAGTGTCGTTCGGTCAGAAACCGCTCGTGTTCCGACTGCAAGTCGGTGCCCCACGAGACTGGGAATTCAAATTTCTCGCCGCTCTTCTCGAGAATCTCCACCGCGTCGGTATATGGCAGACGTTCGAAGTCGCTCTGGGCGATCTTGTCCAACGTCTCGATCGCAGTCTTGTCGATGAACTTGTTGAAGAACTGCATATCCTCGTCGCAACGCTCTAACACGTCATGGCAAACTCGTTTCAAGAAGCGTTCCGCCAAGTCCATGTTGTCGTCCAGATCATAGAAAGCCATCTCCGGTTCGATCATCCAGAATTCGGCCAAATGGCGCGACGTGTTTGAATTTTCGGCACGAAACGTGGGACCGAAGGTGTACACTTTGCCCAACGCCGTCGCATAAATCTCCGCCTCGAGCTGGCCACTGACCGTCAAATACGAAGGCCGGTCAAAAAAATCCAAGGTGTAGTCGATCTTGCCCTCTGGTTTTGGCACGTCTTCCAAGTCCAGCACCGTTACTTTGAACATCTCGCCAGCGCCTTCACAATCGCTGGCTGTGATGATTGGTGTGTGGACATAGAGGAAATCTTCCTCCTGGAAGAAATCATGAATCGACCGGCAAATGCAGTTCCTTACGCGAGCCACAGCGCCGAAGGTGTTGGTGCGAGGGCGAAGGTGGGCCCACTCGCGTAACTTCTCGAAGGAATGTCGCTTCTTCTGCAACGGATACGATTCGGGGTCCGACCAGCCGTGGACGGTGAGCTGGGATGCCAGAACCTCGGTGGATTGACCCTTACCGCCGGACTCTTTCACCTCGCCCTCGACTGTAATGCTACAGCCCGCGGTCAGTTTCTTGACTTCCGATTCGTAGTTGGGCAGGTTTCCATCGGCGATGATTTGGAGATTGGCGAGGCAAGAGCCGTCGTTCAATTCAAGAAAGCTGAAGCCGCCTTTCGAATCACGCCGCGTGCGAATCCAGCCTTGGACACAGACATTCTGGCCAATTGCTTCCGACCGGCGAGCGGCGACAACCGGGGTCTTTTCCATCGAAACGTCCTTTGCGAAGGGCCACCAAGGCAAGAGGCCCGCGGCGATGATCGCTCGCCACGGGCGACAGATGGCATATCGTAGTCGCTTTCCCGCGACTATTCTATTGCACTTCGGACGCTTCTGGCATTCCCATTTGAAATAGTTCGCGTTTCGCGACAGCGTACTCGTCCACGGCTTCCCGGACGTCCGTGGGCAACCGCTTTGCGATTTCGGCAATTCCTGTTTGCTGAGTGCCATAGATCAGCCGCTGAGCCCAATCGTTAGGCACTGGCGGCTTGATCACTTCCAGCATCGCCCCGACTTTATGTGCGAACGTGGGGTAAAACCGCTTCTCGATCGCTCGCCGGTTTTCGTGAACCGACTTGAGCAGGCCTATTTCCGCACGAGCCAGGCGCTCGGCTGCTGATTTAGCCGAGGCATCACCGTCCGCGTAAAGCGCAACCACGAATCGGCGGGCACCGCAGATCGTCCGTTCGTCTAACGGCGCGACCACGCCGCGACGAAGCCCAACGGCGGTGCAAGAAAGGTGGACGTAGTCGCCTCGCCACTCTTTCGGCACGCGGAAGACCAAGGTGAATTGCTTGGAGCCTTCCAGAGTCGTACTGCGTGACGGCTTCAGCTTGAAATACACGCCGTGGCCACGACGGATGGTTCCGCTGGCGGCTACGGCAAATTGCTGCGGCAGCAATTCGTATCGTTCGATGTTGTGAGACTTGCTGCCAAGATCGCCAGAACCTGTTGCTCTGACGGGCCAGTCGATCGGACCAGTCAAAGCCAAGCCGACATGGTTCGTCTTCTCTTTCTTTTTCTCGATGCTGATGTTTCCTGCAATGTCGCTGGCCAACGTCGTTTTTGGCGAGTAGTCTGCGATTCGAACGGTGCCATCGGGACTCTCAACACGGTAGAAATACTGAATCAAGTCGCCCTCGCCTCCGTTGCGGATCAGCGAAGACACTTGGATATCCGCCTGTACCAGCCTCTCGTCAGGATTCGCCTTTGCGAATTCGGGCGGCGTCACATCCCGACAGGCGACTAGTGGGTCGATGTCAAAAGCTACCCGTGGTGGCGAGGCGTTTGCCGTCTGAACCACCAGGCTGGCACAGAATAAGCCCACAAGTCCAACGTAAATAGAAACGCTCGACTCGGAGGATTGAGGCGGGGAGGGTGAAGAGGAGGCGCAGACAGTTGTAGGAACCCGGTCCATCAATATGTCACTCCGTCAACGATGGCACCGGCATCCCGCCTGTGCGACTTCACACGCCCGCATCCAGTAGGGCTTGCTTCAGTCAACTGCTAACGCCACTACATCAGATGGAAGCAGGCTGGGTAGCCTGTGGTGGGCGTCTCATAAGAATCATAGAGAGGGCCGGCAAATGGTCAAGCAGCTGGACCGCGAGTGCTAGCAGGCCGCGTCTCAATGAGGTCGCTGGTCGTAGGTGTCTTCTTCCGGATCGTGAGTATCTTCGTCGCATTCGTCGTGGGAGTCTGGCGCGGTCTTTACCGAACTGTCGTCCGTCGAGCTGTCATAATCCGGCATTACCTCGCTTCCATCGAGCGGTTGCCCCGAACTGTCCGGTGAAGATGTCTTACCGTTTTCGGTCGGTGGCTCACTATCCGCCGTTGGAGCTTCACCGGTCGTAGCTGCATCTCCCGCAGCGTCTGCGGGATCCTGAGTCTTTGCGGCGCGTTTCCTGGGGGCAAACACCAATACCATGACGGCGCCAATGATGACTAGCGCCAAGCACACGTAGAACATCATACTCACTTCGCCTATAGTTCCTTCCGCGAAAGCCGTGGTCATCGTGTTGATTACGGGAGCGCCACCGAAAACCAGCGGCATAACGTAGATTGGTTTGCCGCCGAAGTTGAATGCCATGATGATGCCCAGGGCCCCGATTGCGCCAGCGGCTCCGGCGGCCAACGACCAAAATGAACCGCCCAACGTCCAACCGCCCGATTCGTCAAATACCTGTACCAGTGGAATCGGCGCAAGTACCGCAATGACGAAATATGCCAAGCCGACGCACAGGAAGGGGCGCAAACGACTGCCTTGCATCTTCATTTGGCCCTTATGCAGAATCGGACCATAGCTGCCCCAGCATAATGCCGTAAATAGAATCGAGGCCAGGATCTTCGCCCACTGAGGCAGCGTCAAACGTTGCTTCTTCAGGTAGAGTTTGTAGGCTTTCTGCAAATCGGATTTTGTGCTCAATTCAGTCGCGTTGGCTGCACTCCACTCGGTTGTCTTCCACTCACTGATCCCACTTTCGCTTCGGACCAGTTGCTTGAAGGTCACCTTGATCGAACCGTCCGATCTCTCGGTCACCTCGATATTTTTTGCACTCGGCTTGAACAGCAGTACGCCGGAACCGCCGACAGCAACTGCGACAATGCCAACCAGGAACAAGACACCAGCCTGTCGAAAGGTCCGTGCCATTAGCATGGTGACCAGCGTGTTGACGACGGGCGCCAATCCGAAAACAAGGGGCATCACATAGACGGGGCTGCCACGAAATTTGAACGCAAGGATGATCCCCAGCGCGCCGATGGCTCCGGCAGCGCCAGCGGCAAACGACCACACGAATCCCGGCATAGTCCAGCGGCCAGTCTCGCCCTTGGTGCGCAGTACAAACGCGGGTGCGAGGACGCCGATCAGAAAATACGCAAGACCGACGCAGATGAATGGGCGAAGGCTGCTGGGCTCCAGCGGGGTACCCATTTGGTGCTGGCCCTGGTGCAGCACCGGACCGTACACCCCCCAACTAAGGAGGGCGAGCGCGACAAATGGCAACACGAGAATCAGGCTACGCATGCCAAGGCGACTCCATCGCCTATGAGACGAGAAATATGATATACAATAGACTTGCGTCAAAACCCGAGAATCTATCAGATTCGTCCCAGAGCGGGCAGGGGCCTACAATGGCATGCCAAGTTCCGCATCACTCATGGGAGTCCAATATGCTTAAACGCGTTGCTGCGACCCTCCTCATGGCAGTCTGTGCAGCCGTGCCGGCTGCGGAGAAGCCTCTGCCGCCAGACCGAAAGGTCGAAGCTGCCATCTCCACAGAGCGGGTTAAGAAGTGGGTAGCGGATCTGGATTCAGAACGGTTCTATGATCGCGAAGTAGCCACCGAGAAACTCATTGACGCCGGAGCGGTTGCCGTTGGCCCCGTCGCTGAGGCTGCGGCCAGTAACAATCTGGAAGTCACGACGCGGGGGATGTATATCCTTCAGGAATTGGCGTTGAGCGTTGACGCGGACACCGAGGAAGCCGCCCACGGTGCGTTGAAGAAGCTGGCCGAGTCGCGCGGCACTGCCACGGGGCGTCGCGCGGCGGCCACACTTGCGAAACTGAACGCGATCCGGCATGACCGGGCCCTGGAGGAATTGAAGCGATTGGGTGCCACGGTTGGGACCGTCTCCACGCAATTCGGGCTTCCGGTGGTCCAACGACGTTTAATAGAAATCGGCGAGAAATGGCGGGGCGAGGATAAGGACTTGACGCGACTGGGATGGCTGCGAGATGTGGATGAATTGATGATCCACGGACCGCGTGTCAATGACGAATGGCTGAAACACGTTCCAAAGGTCACGGGCCTGGATACGCTGACGATAAAGCGAGCGGAGGTCACGGATGCGGGCATCAGACATCTCGCCGGGATGAAAGAATTGAGAACGCTTGCATTGATGTACCTGCCCATTACCGACGAGTCCCTTCAGACGCTGAAGGAGTTTCAGGACTTCGAGAAGATAAAGATCTACGGATGCCAGATAACCTCGACCGGAGCTGACAAACTGGACGAGGCGTTCACGGTAACCGAGGTGGATTATCGGCGCGGCGCTTTCTTGGGAGTCGCTTGCCTCGAAGATCATCCACAGTGTGTCATCTACAAAGTGACTCTGAACGGCGCCGCGCAGAAAGTAGGCCTGATGCCGAAGGACGTGATATACGAATACGAGGGCGAGAGAGTTGGCAATTTCGAGAGCTTGACAGCGTTGATTGCGAAGAACGTGCCGGGTGACAAGGTCACCATGAAGATTCTCCGCAACGAACAGAAACTGACCAAGACAATAACGCTTGGCGAATGGGAGTGAACGGAAAATGAAAACAGTACTCGTCGCACTGCACTCTCTGATTCTCGTTGCTGCTATCTCCGGTCAGGACGACGCGGCGCTTGCCCGGACCGAGCAGTCAGTCTCGCAGTACGGCATCACATGGACCTTTGACCGGCCAGCCGAGGTGGGTCGGTTCGTTAGCGGCGATTGGTGGGTTGTGGCGCCTGCGACCGTCACCAGCGTCGGGCCGACCGCCACCGCTGATCGTCACGGTTCGGTCGTGAATCCGCCTGCCGGAGACGAGCAGGGGTACGACAGCCGCATGGCACATTTTGACGCATCTCTTCGAGTTGAGTTTCCTCGTCTGCTCAAGCCGGGCGATGCTCTGGTGAGCACGGTCAGCGTTGACAAGATTGGCGATAGGACTCCGGAAACCGTGCGAGGGCAATACTGCCGCGGTCCGTTGCGCACGGCGGCCGTATTGACATGCGTGGCCGCCCCACCGCCAAGAGACGCTTTTCGTCCAGCTTATGTGGGAACTTGGCGAGAGACGTTCACGGCTTCGCAGCTAAGGCGTGACTTGCTGCCGCGACTCAAGACGCCGGAGGCGGCCCCCGATGCGAAACAGTACGAACGGTTTCTGGAACGCATCTGGCTGGACCACCAGCGCCAGTGGGTCAACCGCAAAATGCATCCGCTGGAGAACATGCCTGATTACGGCAGGGAGATAACTAACATCGTTTCTGATGTGGGGTTGATGCTTTTGCTGGATGATCCGGATTGCAATACCGAGACGCTATTGCTGCGGTTCGTGCAGAAAGGTATTGACTACTACGGCATTGTGAAATCGGACGACAACCTCTGGATCGCGAACGGCGGGCACAACTCGGGGCGGAAGTGGCCCATTCTATTCGCCGGCTTGATGCTCGGCCACGAAGGCATGATGAACGTAAGGGCTACGTTCCAGGAGGATCAGCAGACCTATTTCGGCAAGGGCTTTCGTGGGCAAAAGGCGCTCTGGACTATCACGTTGAACAACCCAAACGCCAGACACGAAGAGGCGGATCCAGAAATATGGGAGACGTTTGGCGATAAGAAGGGCAACAACGGGAGGAAGGCGGAAGGCTACCGAAAGTTGAACGGACCAACGTGGGTCGGGCAAGCGTTGGCCGCACGGCTGACTGGCATGGTGGACTGCTGGGATCACCCGCCCTTCTTCGACTACGTCGGCCGCTGGTGGAAGGAAGAACAGTTGGCAAACGACTTCGTGAGGTCGATGTGGGAGACGTATCGAGAGAAGGCGGACGAAATCGGTGCGGCGGTCAAGAAGAAGCTCTGATGTCTTCCGCGGGTTTGAATGCCGTGTCCAGCCCGACTATTGGATCATTCGGATGTTGCACGGGTATCGGTAGTACTCGCCGTTGTTGGCCTTCACAGAGCCTATGATTCCGAAGACCAGTTGGAATATGGTGACGATCAAGGGCAATGGCAAGAAGCTGCCAATGCCACAGGTGACAAAAGAGATGACGACATAGAGGATCGCGGACACGAGATACGCGATCAGCAGTGTCAGTTGGAAATTCAACGCCTCTTTGCCTTGGTCATCCACAAATCGGCTCTCGTCCTTCTTCACAAGCCAGATGATCAACGGTCCCACAAATCCAAACAGGGCGCCCAATAGATGGGCCAGCATCGCCATGCTTCGGGCATCGCTTTCTCCGGTCGGCTTGCCCGGTTGCGGTTTCGCGCTAGGGTAAACGCTGTCATATGGCCCCGACGAAGGTGCCGGTGCCCCGGGTGGGCCTGCGTAGATTGACGGCACGGTAACCATCTGGCCGCAGTTGGCGCATGGTCCGGTTTGGCCAGCGTACTGGTCGGCGACGTCTGTCTGCTTTCCACAGTGAGGACATACGAAGGTAATCGCCATGATAACGGTTTCTCCCCTTGTTTCCGAAGGCCAACCGCCGCTTCTCAATGCCCGCCGCCGGTCAGGTTCAGACCGACAACGCCAGCGACTATCAAGGCTAGTGAGACGATCTTGATAAGGCCAATCTCCTCGTTGAAGTACATAACACCGATGACCGCAATGAGGGCCGTCCCGACGCCAGACCAGACGGCATAGACTATACTCATTTCGATTCGCTTCAATGCGAGGGTCATGCCAACAAGGCTCAGGCCGTACAAAACGAAGATGGCCACTGACGGTATCCACCTCGTAAAGTTCTCCGACAGTTTCATCGACGTTGTGCCGCCTACCTCAAAGAGGATGGCCAAAACAAGATACACCCAACTCATGCTCTAGATCCCCACACGTTTCATTCGATTATGGTGGTCGCCAAATTCGGTACTGAGGAACTACCTCGGGAAGTTCCTCAGTCTGGCCCATTTGTATCATGACAAGGCCAGATGTGTAAGACTCACGGAATACAGAATCTCATTCGCGGATGGAGTCTTCGACCGGTAACACGTTGAGCACTGCGTTTGGTTACTGTACGCTTTACACTATTGACTTCCCAACGCCGCAGGCGGGCTGGCAGGTCTCTCACATTGCATGGGTTCTGAAGGTTTCTCATCTCAGTTGGAGGTTCTGACATGAGCATATCAAAGCGTATCAGTCGACGCGGCTTTCTCCGCGGGACGGCATCCGCGGCTTTTGCCGCGCCTTGGATCATTCCCGGCTCGGCGCTGGGTGCCGACGGCGGAACGGCGGCGAACGAACGGATTGTGATGGGTACCATCGGTTGCGGTGGAAGAGGCACGGGCGTCATGGGAGGCTTTGCCGGTCGTAAGGAGTTGCAGATGGTTGCCGTCTGCGATCCGGTGCCCGCGCATCGAGAGCGTGCCAAGTCGAACAACGACAACCGGTACGGCCACCAGGACTGTCGTGCGTACAACGATTTTCGCGAACTGCTCGTTTGCGACGACATCGATGCCATCTTGTGCGGCACGCCCGACCACTGGCATGCCATCATTGTCATCGAGGCGTGCAAACAAGGCAAAGACGTGTTTTGCGAGAAGCCCGAGTGCCTGACAATTGGCGAAGGGCGGGCGATGGTCGATGCGGCTCGTCGGTTTGGCCGGGTCGTATCCGGCGGCTCTCAGCGAGTGTTGGGCGACTACGGAGACTTGCCTCGGCAGGTCCGCGGTGGTGGGGCCGGGGAAATCCGAGAAGTATTCGTCAGTTGTGGCGGTCCCTCAGGCGACTGCTTTTTGCCCGAGGAACCATTGCCGCCCGGTCTGGATTGGGACATGTGGATCGGCCCCGCACCTTGGCGGCCGTACCACCACAACCTGATCCGCGGCGGCTTCCGGCCCTACCGCGACTATTCTGGCGGAGGCATGACCGACTGGGGCGCCCATCGGTTTGGTGCGGCGACGTTTGCAGTGGGCGTACACAAGACGGGACCGGTCGAGGTCGTTCCACCTGACGGAAAAGATGTCGAACGACTGACCTACATCTACGCCGACGGAATGAGAATGTACCACGGTGGGACCAAGAATATCACTTACCGCGGTACCGAAGGCGAGTTGCCGGGCAAAGGCCACGAAGTGACGGGTCCAGTGGATATTGAAGGATACGCCGGCACTGGTGGTATCCTTGGCGACTTTCTTGATTGCGTGCGCACACGGAAGAAGCCGTTCCGCGACATCGAGATCGCGCATCGCGCCACCACGGTCTGCCACCTGGGCAACATCGCTTATTGGCTCAAACGTCCATTGAAATGGGATCCCGAGAAAGAAGAGATCGTAGGCGACCCCTCCGGCGGCGCACTCTGCGAGCGCGTGGCCATGAAGTAGCGGCTCGGA
>CAZUAH010000248.1:0-19457 GCA_964617665.1 uncultured Pirellulaceae bacterium | reverse complement strand
GGTATCGCCGACGCGTCCCCCCTGCTCGGTCTCTCAACCAATCCGACTGTTCGGCGACGATCATGGTGTTATTTGTGCCGTTCGTGCAGTCCGCCATACGGACGTGTTCGCACGGAGGCAGCATGCCGCTGGTCGTTACGATGCCACCGGGTGCGGCACCGGTTCCTTTCTTCTTGTTGTGGTATGTCCGCCTCCATTGCGGCGGGGAGACTGATCCAAGATTCGCATAATCCTGGGACTTGGGATCAATATCGCAGCCGCCAGCGATGCCTACATACGAAGGTAAACAGATCGGCCCCTTTGTGGTCTCGGATACCGGCAAAGGGCTTGACGGGCAGCGCATATAGTCGGGCACGATTCGTCCGAATGAGGCAGCCGGCGCTCCCGTGTCAACAGTCCAACGCACTCCGGCGGCGGTCATGTCGCGGGCAGAGAATTGGTTGTTGGCCGGTCCCCCCGGGTTCTGAGTGACCCGTATCTTGTCGTAGATATTGGTGCTCATCGTGAATGGGAAGTTGCCGTACCACCACGACGGCCCGAGCTTGCCGTCGATCGGCGGATCGCCATCTGGTTGCTTGCCGGAGTGCATAGCGCCCATGGGGAACATCTTGTAGGTGTCGTGGTAGTTCTGAAGCGCGAGGGTGATGTTTTTCAGATTGTTGGTGCACTGTGTCCGTCGCGCTGCCTCGCGTGAGGCTTGAATCGCGGGAAGCACTAGAGCCAGGACGACGCAGATGATCAGGATTACGATGAACATCTCGAGCAAGGTGTAGCCATGCGTTCTACCGGTGTGAGTCATAATTCACTCCGTTACCCGTCTGTAGACAACGGCGATGTCGTACGCTCTCGTCGGCTGGACCGGCCGACGTGGTAGATTTCCGCTATTGGCTCTCCGTAGGCCAACACGACAGGTCCCAGCGAGCTACGCCCATGTGATAGCGTTGGTGCCAGGGCAGGCCGTATGCAGCCCATTCCGGTTTCTTGGGGCCGAAGTAATAGGCGGTCACGATGGTACCGTCGTCGATCTGAACGCTGGACGGATAACCGCAATCCGTTTTGTGCCAATCTCGCCCCGGCATGGAAATGAGAGTAACGGGATAGGACCAACTCTCGCCCTGATCCTCGCTCATTCGGAGAACGACGCCGAACAGTCCGGGAATGCGACTCGTGAAGGAGCAGAGTATTCTTCCGTCCTTCAGTTCGAGCAAATGAGCGTTCTCCTGACCCTGTGGCGACAGCGGCTTTCCCATTGACCATGTCTTCCCGTTGTCCTCGGATCTAAACAGAAGCTGACCACTGCCATGCGGTAGGACTCGATCCATCGAGTCAACGCAACTTGTCCTTCCGACGGCCAGCAATACGCCATTCGCCGTACGAAGGATGTGCGTTTCGCTTGTGTCCGCCAGATAGGTCTCGTTGCCCCAGGTTCGGCCACCATCTTCGCTGTAGAATATCGAGCATTTGCGCCGTCTTGGATTCTGGCTGACGCGGGCGTACATAGAACAGATCAGCGTCCCATCAGGCAAAGCGAAGATGTCGCCAAAGGGGACGTAGTCGATGGCCAGGATATGTCGATCCCATGTTGTCCCGTGGTCGCGTGATATGCAGCATTGCAGGGGCAGGAAAGGTAGCTTCTGACGCTCTTGGTATCCGCTGACGATCGCAATGAGTTCGCCATTGGCGTTCAAGCCGACGGCGTGATTCATCCTGATCGCGTTCGGTTTGTCTGGGTGATCCGTCACGTGGCTGCGATAGGACCAAGTGCGGCCATCATTTCCACTGACCCATAATTCGACGTCGCTGTTGCTCCCGTAACCGTGGCTGGGGTGATTGTACACGGCGGCAGCTAGTTCGCCGTTTGGCAGTTTGGTCAGATTCGGCCAGAGTCCCTTGTTGTCGATTGCTACGTAGAACTCTGCCCCTGGCATCAGATGGCAACCGTTCACACCGCTGGTCGCGGGTCGAACGCCGCTCTCGTCAGATGCCGCCGCCGAACTGCCGGAAATTGCGGCAGCGGACGTGACGGTCAGCGTACCCCTAAGCAGGTGACGGCGGCTAATGTAGCGGTCCATATCGGCTTCGACGGCTCACCGTGCGTAGTCTTCGTACAACGGTAAGTGGCGGTAGTAGACCTCAAGCGACAGGAGATTCATGGTAGTGACGTACAACCGGCCTGCGTGTGGCGCCCAGCGATCCGGCACAGGGCTGCGCGGATCCCAGCTTCCGGCCATCGCGCCCCGTTTGACTTGGCTATTCACCAATAGGGGATGCAGACGGCCATTCCACGCCTTCCAATAGTCGCCACCCATGTGATACATGACTTGTGTGGCATAGTACCAGTAGTACGTGTCGCGTTCTGAGCCACGAATCGAGGGCAAGTTCTCGGCGAGATACTCGGCACCCTTCGCCAAATTGGCGTTGTCGCGACGCCAACCCAAGTGCATCCGCATGAGCAAACCGACCGATGTCATCGTCTTACTGGGACGACGGCCGTGTCGTTGTTCTTCCGTATTAGGAGCGTACGGATTGTAGCGGTACAGGTGTTTCTGCCCGGAAACACCCATCGACTTGTCGAGCCAGTGTCCTATCTTTGCGTAAGACGCTTCCGGGACTTTCAGGTTAGCCAGCTCGCCGCTCTTCAACGCCATCATAGCCCAGCCGGTCACCGACGTATCGCTCCCCTTCCCTGGCTGGTATCGCCAGCCGCCGCGATCGGCGTGCTGAGCTTCGACCAGGAAGTCGATAGCCTTTTGTACGGGATCTTGCAGCGCCGGATCTTGAGTCATGCCGTAGGCTTCGCACAAGGCCAACAATGCGATGCTGTGGCTGTAGAATCGCACGCTTCGATTCGAGTCGTCGTCCAGCGGCACGAACAAATCGCCGTCTTCCTTCTGGTTCGATAGCACATATTGAACTGCGGCGTTCACGACATTGGCATACTTGTGTTCACGATGATTGTAGCCAGCTCCTTGGAACGCCAGCAGGGCCATGGCAGTAGCAGCCGTGTCGGTCACGAGGGCCGCTCGTTCGCCGTTGATCCCCTGCAGGCTCCAGCTGCCATCGGGCAATTGGTGACGCGCCAACCAAGCGAGGCCCAGTTCGATGGTCTCTTCTGTCATCGGCGGTGGTGCGCCGTCTCCGCCTCCGACGCCGCCTGGGCCGGTGCGGTCCATTCGCCGGCGAAACGGTTCCGTGGCCACGATCGCCGATGTGCTGAAGTCAGGCAGACCGCCCACGTCTTGACGAACAAACCGCGCACTTCGCACCTGAACCTGAACGCTTTCGCTACGGGCCCGCCGGTTGTTCAGCCCCACATTCACAGTGTATTCCGACCCCAGACCTCCGGCACCGACCGGAGCATCAATATTGACCGCCAAACCGCCCTCGGTTGATTGACGCGACATTTCGATCGCACCGGTCGCATCGCCGATTCCATGATCGGCCGTTACCTGGACGACCGGGTCCAACGAGCTGGGGCTGGGCACATCTACCGCGGCGACTGTACTTGAGCCAGTAGGCAGCCGTGTTAGCGACGAACGCCGGAAGGGTGCGCCTTGATTTGCCATCTGGCCGACTGCGGGACCTTCGTCAGTGCTGGGGGACGATCCGCGGGTTCCAATCGCCAAACCAGGATTACCCGGCGTTCGTACATCGACAACCGTCTCGCCGCCAAGCGCGCCGACGGGCCCGGCGCCAGGCGGAGCGTGTGTACCACCGGGCAGGCGCGCCGCTTCCGTCCCTTGCGCAGCTATGGGCGATCCGTCGGTCATGCCACCGGATCCCGGCACACCGGCCAAGGCGACAGTGTCGGCAGTTGTATCGGCTGCGAAGGCCGGACCAGCAGCCGAGCGAGTCGGCCGGGCGGTACCGCCGCCAACCTCTGGCGAGCCGATTGCACCTTCAACGGCCTCGGCACGTGTGAACTGGGCCGCGGCCAAGAGTTCTCCACCGCTAGCGCCGCCAGCGGGACCGGCCTCGACTAGGTAAGACGGTCGGCCACCGGCGGGAGCCCCTCCACCCATCGTGCGATCGGTTGCCGTGGCTTCCGGATTGACATCAGTGCCCGGCAATGGGGAACCAGCTGCGCCTCCGCCGGCTGCCAGATCACCGGCCGGTGCCGCGGCTGCGGTCGTGGGATTCGGTCCTGCCAGAGCCGGCCGCAATGTCCCGGTACCTGGACGGCGAGCGATCCGATGGGCTAGGTTCGCAGTCACGTTCGTATCCGGTTGGCCGCCGCCAGCAGTCGCCTCACCCGGCGCCGCTTCGCTGGCTGCGACACGGCTGACCGTTGCTGGGCTAATCGCCTGGGCGGAATCGAGCGACCCGCTCGCCACTGGTTCGGCTGGGCCGCCCGTCACGGGTCCGGCGCCTGTTGGGTCAGTCCGCGCGACAGCCGTCGCCTCGGGACCTGTCATCTGATCGCCGCCCGGCTCCGTGCCCTCGGGACCAGAACTCCCGGCGTCGGCTGGCGTTACTGTCGCTGCGGCGATCGCTGTGACGGGCATCGATCCCAAACGGGAACTGCGAGCCACCTGTGCGGAATTGCCGCCCTCCGTCACAACCGGAGTGTCAGCGCGAGCGTCCGTGCGTGCTCCTCTTGCCGCTGGGGCCGTCCCTTGCCCGATTGCTTCGACTTCAATAGAACCAGCATCTCCGGCACTCGGATTACCGGCCGCACCGGTTTCGGCCCGCGCAATGGCTGTGCCCGAACTAGCAGCCGGCTGGGCCGATCCTGGTCCTCCGTCGCCAATGGTGGCGACGGTCATATCGATCGGGTCGACCTGCGTATCAGTGGCCGGATTCACGTTTCGAGCGGCTGATCGCCCAACAGCGTTCGAAGCTACTGATAGTACGGCAGGTCCTTCGGGAGTGCCTTCAGGAACCTCAGCACGGCGGATCGGCTCGGAGGCAAGCTGCGAGGTGCTTTCGCCAGCAGGGCCTGACTGCTGCGGACCGGTCGCCGGTGAGCCGGCGCCGGATTCCGTAGCATTTCTGGCCACGGACGTGGCTGCGGCCGCAGCGCCCGGCTGCTGGCCACTGGCTGCGGCGGCAGCGACATCTGCGCCTGCTGCCGTGGTTGGCGTAGTGGCTACGGCGAGCCTGGAAGCAGCGCGAGCGAGGCGTCGCCGACGCTCTTCTTCATCTTCCTCATTCGTTCCGCCGCCGGCCTGATCGGTGCCCGGCAAGGCCTCGGCCAATTCCGCTCGGCTGAGTGCGGCTTCCGCGACCTCTTCAGCCATGCTCATTTCTGTGGGCGGGCCCGCTTGGGTTGCCCTGGCAGGTCCGCCGGAGACAGGCTCGGCACCACCGGCATCGGTTCGTGCGACGGCCGTAGCTTCCATATCAGTTTCGGGCGTCGCGGGCCGACCACCTGCTTCGCTAGGCGGGGCAGTGGGAGCGTCGACCATTGTAGGGGCCGCGATAGAAGCCAGCGGAGCGCCGCCTATATTCGAGTTGCGAGCAATCCTTGGCGAGTCGGTTTCGAAGTTCATGGCTGGCTGCCCGCCGCCGCTCGCACGGCTGGCGCCGCCTTCGGAAACCACGCGGGTCGGGCCCAGATCGACGCTGGTCGTACCGCGTGCTCCAGTTGTCGGAGCCTGCGCAGCTCCGGCATCCGTGCGGCTGAGGGCAGCACTTGCATTGGCGGCAAATTCGGCTGGCTGCTGCGCGCCGGAAGCCGTGGCGACTTGAACCACAGGTTCAGCCTGCAGTGACGCACCGGGCATATCAGCCCCAGCTCGGGCGCGGCGTACCAAGGCTGGCGCGGCTGGCGAAAGTGAAGGACCTGGAGGAGTGTTCTGCACCGATTCTGCTCGCCGAGCCGAGGCCGAGGCGATCATAGCGGGACTGTCTGCCGCAGGTCTGGCTCGGTCAAAGTTTCGCCCCTGGCCCACGCTAGCGACGCCCGTGACGGCCTTGGACAGGGCCATCCTAGCCGGGTTGGCACCGGGATTCCCCGACCCATGCGTGGCTTCGGCTACCGCCGGACTTTCGACGTTTGTCGGGGAAGCTTCGATGGCAGATTGCATGGCAGCCCGCGCTGGGCGGCGACTGGGCGATGCGTCGGGATTGATACTCGGCGGTCCGGTCGACGTTGCACGCCGAGCCGTCGCTCGAGCGATCTCAGTGGAAGCGCTGGCGGCTTGCACGTCATGAGATTGTTGACTGCGCGCGGCACTGGGATTACTCGTAGCTTGTCGAGCAACCGTGGCGGATGATGGTCGCGGTTGGTCGGTGGCCCCAGGTGTCGGCGCCATGTTCGCTGCCACATCCGCCGTCACGGTCGTCGCACTAGGCAAAGCGGCCGTAGATTGCCGTCGGGTGAGCGATGACATGCGTGCCTGGGCGACGTTGGGCGCTTCGCCGCCTCGAGGAACACGAGTCGCGGAGCGCGATACGCCGCCTGCGGCTTGCGCGTTCGACGCAGCTACCGATGGTTGAACCGCTCCGCGATCTGTCACCGAACTAGCGGTCGCCTGTCTTGCAGTGGCAGTAGGACTGGCCGCCATTTGTCCGGATCCATCAGCCGCAGCCGCCGCTACCGACGACATCTGCGCGGCGTCGGCAGCAGTACTCGGGGCGATGCTGGGTGAAGTGGTTTGTCGACGAGGAGTAGAACCCGGCGCCGAGGCAGCGGCGACCGTGTCAGGGGCAGCTACCACTTGGCGACGAGTCATTCGCCCGGTAGCCGCCGCTGCGGCGGCTGGATCAGGTGTAGCGACTGCCGGACCACCGCTGGCCAGCCCCGCAGTGCCAACAGACGTCGCTTGTCGCGTAGCAGACGTAGCCTGCGCAGTTGGCCCAGCCGCAGTCGATGGCGTCGTCGCGGCAACGGCTGCTGGTCCAGCCGCCTGGGCAGTGGCGTTCGGAGTCACCGTGGCGCGTCCGATCTGCCTGCGAGGTGTTGTTGCGGCAACGGCAGGAGCGGATGGTTGGGCAGTTGGTGCATCGGCCACTTGGCGACGCACATTCTGAGATGTTCCCGCTGGCTGCGATGCAGCCACCGGCTCGGCCGTTGCGCTGGGGCGTTGGACCTGAATGTCGGTCTGACGCCGCCCCACAGCCCCAGCGACCGCCTGCGGAGCAGCGGATGCCGCACCGGCTTGTGGCGTAGCAGCGGCGGTCACGTTGGCAGCCATCGAGTCGGTGCTTGGCTGCACAGCCGGTTGTACGCTGCGATTGGGCACGGAACGAGCAGCTTGAGCGATAACCGGGGCAGATTCCGCGCGGGGCGGCCTGGTCGCGTTTCTGGCGGTCGCCGGAGCGGGAGTAGCTTCTGGTGCATTAGGCCGTGACTGCGCGGTGGCGCTGGCGACCTCAGCATTAGCTGTAGCCTGCCTCGATGCAGGGGTTGCCGTAGGCTGGAGGCGATTGGCTTGACTGTCGTTAGCGACCGCCGCTGGGCGTGTCACTTGGGCCGTCGTGCTGGATGCGACCGTCGGTCGGCGATCCTGACGTCGCGGCGTCAACGTGTCGGCCACGTTGGTCTGGTCCGTTGGAATCTGGCGCGTTTGGCGACGCGCGATACGAGCGGCGTTCTGCTGCGACGAGGTTGGCGGTTCGTCGGCAACTGTACGTCGACGGACGTCAACTTCGGTATTTGTTCGCCGAATTGGGCTGGTGCTGGCCTGCACCAATGCCGGCTCCTGTCGCTGCGGCCTCGCCATCTCGGTCGGAGATACGTCGGTCGCGGCTGTGGTCAAATCAGGTCGCGGAGTGGCACGAGTCCGGCGATTGGGCACGGATGCGGGTGTCTGAGCGATCGCCGGGCGTTCTTCCGTGCGCAACTCGCGACGTTGTGATTCGCTAGTGACGGGCGTTGTGGTGTCGGGCACGGGGGGCTGGTCGCTGCGTGTACGCTCCGGGCTGGTCGTCGCTTGCCTCTGGGCCAGTGTCGTGCGCGGCTGAAGCTCATTCGGATTAGTCCGTTGAGAGGTAGCAGGTGTGTCGGCCAGCTCGACCTCGGTGCGCGGTACTGCGATGGCACGGTCAATCTGCCGGCGTGCGGTAGGAGCAGCCGAAGACTGGGCGTCGGGAGTCTGGTCGTTTACACGTCTTGCAATCTGAATCGTCCGCTGCTCTTGTGCGGTGGACGGCTCGTCGGCTGCGATTCGACGTTGTGTCTGGGCCGCGGTTTGCTGTCGAGCAACGGAACTATCCGTTGCCTGCAATTCAGCGGCTCGAGCCTGCGTTTTCTGGGCCTCGGCCGCTTCGGCCATTGTGCTCGGTGCCGTCGGTTGCGTTTGCGTCGACCGACGGCTCAGGCGGGACTGCTGCTCGCTACGTCGCGGAGCGGTCTCCTCGGGTTGCTCCCTTCTGACGACATTTGGCCGGACTGTATTCTCAGGTTCCGGCACGGGCGTAGGCTGCGGTTCAGGCGGTGTTTCGACTTCCTGGACCTCCTCGCGTTCCACCTGTTCCGGCGTCGGTTCGGGCTGGGGTGTTTCGGTTTCCACCGGCCGTTCAAAGTCTTCTCTCTGCTGCTCGCGCCTCTCCGCTTGGAAGTATTCCGGTACCGTTATCGGTTGCCTGGTTTCGGTCATGTCGTTCTCGGCAATGAGAACGTCAAAGATACGTTCGAAAATCTTCAGCTCGACGGATGTAACGAACAAAATGGCGTGGAAGAAGAGGCAAAGGACGACCGCCAATTGCATGCTGCGTCGAAAAACGCGATTGTCGACGAATGCCAGGGCAGCGCCGGCACCACCGAGCCCGATGGCCGTGAGCACCAGCCACGTGATGGCATTCGCATACCAGCGCGGATCGTCAAACCGCAGGTAGGCGATAATAGAGCCCATTATGAAGCCGCCCAGCACACACAGTGCCAGGAGTACCGGCCAAAGCTGATCGTCGAACGCCTGGGCGGCGGTCGGTTTCAGCTTGCGGATGATGCGTCGGATTTTTGCCATTGTGCTACTCTCTAGCCGCCTTGCCCTTCGATCGTCAACGAGTAGTCAGTAATGCCGGCCTTATTGCACGCGTTCAACACGAAAACAACAAAATCCAACGGAACGCGTTTGTCTGCACGGACAATGACGGATCGATTCACCGGATTATCCGCAGATGCTTGTTCAAGCACGTTTTCGACCTCCGGGCCTGTCAGCGTGCTTCCGTCCACGAAGTAGCGCCCCCGTTGATCGACATTGATGAAAATCTCCCTCGGCTGAACCGTCAGTGGCCTGGCCTCACTGGCCGACGGCAACATCACGTCCAACTCGCGATCCTCTTGAGCGAAACGAGTGGCCACCAAGAAGAAGATCAACAGCAGGAACACCACATCGATCAGCGGCGTGAGGCTGAGCGTCCCGAGTGCCCTTCCCTTTTTTATCTTAACTGCCATGTCGGGAAAATGCTCCTATTGTGCCACGGTAGCGGCTGGCTGCTCGGCGTCTCTTGAATCGGGAGCCGATCCTGCGGGATGATCGTCCGCAGTCTTCTGACTGAAGCGAACGCGGCCTTCATAACGTTCCACTTGAGGCATCAAATTGAATAGAAGCTCGTCAATCTGGTGGAAGAACGTCGTGATACGCCCTTCGAAGTAATGAGCGAAGATTGCG
Source organism: uncultured Pirellulaceae bacterium (assembly GCA_964617665.1). Lineage (GTDB taxonomy): Bacteria > Planctomycetota > Planctomycetia > Pirellulales > Pirellulaceae > JADHUC01. The sequence goes on along the minus strand of CAZUAH010000248.1, from coordinate 9,900 downwards.
GCTGGAATCGCCACACTCAGACCGCTCAACGTCGTCACCAACGCGACGTAAATCCCCTGGGCGAGAAAATCGGCTTTGTTCTGCCCGGGGGCCATGTGTGTCGTATCGTGAAATGCACGAATCATGCCCCATACGGTGCCCAACAATCCCATCAGCGGCGTCACTGCAGCGGCCAGATTCAGCCAACGTACGTTCGTATATAGGCGTTCGGCTTCGCGTTCGCTGGCTTCCGCCACTGCGTGTTCCACTTCCGAGTGCGGGCGGCCGACTTTCAGCAGCATGGCTCGAATCACCGTCGCGGCCGCTGACGGCATCTGTTGGCACAGCCGATACGCCTGCCGCGGGTCGAATCCGCCTTGCGCGCCGCCCAACTGCCCCAACTGCTCGACCAATTCCTCTGGCATTACACGGATCCGTCGTAGTGCCATGAACCGCTCGATGACGAAAGTCACCACAAGCAGGGACATCAGGATGATGGGCACCATGAACCAGCCACCGCTGAGCACTAGCTTGATGACATTGATGCCTTCGATCTTGTCCAGAGCCGCTTCCTCTTCAGCCGCGGCATCCGTCTCGTCGGCGACCTCTCCAGAATCATTCGCTGGAGGGGGGACCGGAGCTGCACTAGGACCGGGTTCGTCTTCATCGGCGGATTGGGCCCAGGCCGTAGTGCGACACGTCACAAAGAAGGCGGCCAGAAGAACGCCAAGGCATAATAGCCAGCACAGCGATTTCTTCCGGTCTGATGTCTGATCTAGCATGGAAATCCCTCAATCTTAACGGGTACTCTGATCCGTTATCATCCAAGATACTTCGAGACTGCAGGCCGCAATTATTCTACTCTCGAATCTGCGCGATGTCCTGCGCCTTAGGCAGAGCGTCGGTGTTCTTACCGTTGAGCGATGGGCAGCTTTCCTTTCAGAAGCCGAGCTTCTTCCAGAACTGGGCCTCTGAATTCGATCTGTTACAGCTTTGCCAACTCCGTCAGCCGTTCCTGGGCCTGAGCCGCCAGTTCGTCCTGGGGGTGTTTGTCGACAACGTATTGATAGAATCTCTTGGTGGATGCGATCAACCCTGCTCGGTCCGCAGGTGCGGCGCCCTTGATCTGCACCTCGGCGCACCGCCCAGCTTCGTAGCCCGACTTGGCCTGCCACGTTTTGACGTCAGCCGCGGCGTTGTCACCTCCGTATCCGTACATGGCCCGTTGAAACTCGCGAATCGCCTCAACGTACTTCTTCTTTCCGAAATGCAGCTCGCCGATCATGAATCGTGCACGCGCGCCAACGGCCCCTCGGGACAGAGTTGCCGCCTGCTCGTAGTCCTTCATGGCGTCATCTTCTTTTCCTGAATTCTGTTTCGCCCAGCCGAGTTCATAATGGGCTTCCGCCACGTAGGTCGATTCGGCGTGTTTCTCGGGAATCTGCGCCAAGAATGTCAGGGCCTCGTCCCATTTCTTCAATTGCGACGCGCTCTGACCTCCGTGCAGAAGCGACAAAACAGTAATCGTGGGTGACGAGAGTTCGACGCCCTGCGTGGCCGTGTAGGCGGGAAGAGCTTCCTCGTAGTTTTCCAGCCGATACAGACACTCGGCCTTCATAAATAGGGCATCGTCTTTCAACGAACCCTCCGGGAATGCAGTCAACTGCCCATTGAAATCAGCCAAGCCCGCATCGTACTGTTTGAGCTGAAAATGGGACCAGCCCAGCTTGTACACAGCCTTCTCGCCCAGTTCCTTTGCCGGGTTCTTCGCTTTCACCGCAGTGTATGCCTTGGCGGCTTCGTCGTATTCGCCATTTTCGTAGTGTGATTCGGCGACATGGAAATTCGCCTCGGCGGCCAATGGACTATCGGGATAGTCCGTCGCCAGCTTGGCAAAGTTCGTCACTCCCTCGGCCTGCTTGGCGTCATCGCCGCTGGACTTCTGAGCCCAAGCCAGTTCGTAAAACACCTTGTCGGCGTTCGCATATTTGGGGTTGGCCTTCAACAACTCGGCAAACGTGCCAGCGGCATCGGCATTCTTTTTCACAGCAACCTCTGCCAATCCGCGCTCGTAGAGCGCGTCGCACTTGTTTGCCAAGTCAGGCTCGGTCGCGAGATAGGTGTTGATATCTGCAATCGCCCCGTCCTGTTCGCCGCTCTGGCGCCGACACATGCCTCGAGCGAAGTGCGCTTCGGGCACCAATTTGTGTTCAGCATGATCGGTTATCACGGCTGTTAGCGTCTGATCCGCTTCGGCGTACGCCTTACTTTTGAGCTGCGCCCATCCTTTTCCGTATTTGGCGTACGCGGCAAAGCTTGACTTGGGCCAACCGGCGACGACTGCGTCGTACTGGGCGATGGCCGTGGCGTAGTCCTCTGCTGCATAACTGAACTCACCGTGCCGGTAGTGGGCGTGATCCAGATGGCTGCTCTTGGGGAAATCGGTGATCATTTTGGCGATCGTTTTGACGGCCTCATCCACGCTGTTCTGTTCGCGCTGAGCGCGAGCCAGAAAGACCATAGTCTCGTCCGCTTGCCGCCAACTTGGATTGGCTTTCAAAGATGCCTGTAACGCCTTTGCCGCCGGGCCAAACTTGTTCAAGAAGAATTGACTTGCCCCGATCAGGAATTGCGCCTCGGCCAGACTGTCCGCGCCTTTGATATTCGCTACGGCTGGCGACAGGGTATCGACCACCGCCTGATACTTCTTCTGCAAATAGACGGCCAGAGCGAGTCGAACGTGCCAGGTTTCGATCTCCGGATGCTGCTGGTAGGTGCCGGTCAATTCCTGGTATGCCTTTTCCGCTGCGTCATACTCCTTCTTCTGAAGGCGACATTCGGCAGCGACGTATTTGACGTCCGGTACTAGCCGGTCTTCTGGATATGCCTGAAGAAACGCCCCGGCGTGTTTCAGTCCGTCGTCGTGCCCGCCCAATTCCAACGCGGTAAAGGAGGCGTTGTAGAGAGACTGCGCAGCCAGCTCGTGTTGCGCGTGGTCCGTCGCGATCTTCACGTACAATTCGAGAGCCTGCGTTTTGGAGTCCGCGATCTCGTATAGGGCGTCAGCCTGATCCATCTTCAGATTGACCAAGTACTTGCTCTCCGCCGCGTTCGCCAATACCTGTTTTGCCAACGCAACCGCTTTTTGCGGTTCCTTCTGCTTCAGATGGATTCGGCATAGCCAGTGAGCTGCTTCCGGCGCAAATTGGCCGCCCGCAGCGACCGCGCTGCTGAGCCACTTCTCCGCATCTGCCATCTGTCCGGCCCGGTAATAGCAACGGCCAGCGGACATGGACGCCTCGGCAACGTAGACGGACTCCTTGTGAGCCGCGGGGATACTGGCATACGTGGCGCCGGCCTCGGCGAACTTGTCCAACTTCGACAGGCAATACGCCCGACGGAAAATCGCGTGATCGGCCGATACGAATCCCTCGACTGCCGCGACTTCACCGAACAGCGTTTGGGCCGCGGCGAAGTCACCGGCTTGCAGCACGGTTTCCGCCTTCCGCATGCGGACTTCCGTCGCTAGTTCATTGTCCGCATAGTCCTTCAGGAAAAGATCGTAGGTCTGGCCAGCCTCCGCATATTGCTCCAACTCCTCGTATGTCACCCCCAAAGCATAGAGTGCGTCACACCGGAGCGGGGACTGCGCGTGTTCCGTAACCAGTTTGTGGTAGGCGACGGCGGCCTGCTTTTTCTTCTTCTGGTTGTACTCAGACTCACCAAGGAAAAACAGAGCTTGATCGGCGTACTTGCCTTTGGGGAACTTCTCGGACATCTCGGAGAACGTGGTCGTCGCTTTGGCATACATGCCCTCGACGTTCTGACCGGCCAACGAGTACTGGCACCAACCAAGGTTAAGGTATGCATCTTGGATGGTATCGATGGTGGGGTGCTTTGCGATCACCACGGCAAACGCATCCGCAGCTTTCTGGAATCGCTTCAGCTGAAGGTTGCAGACGCCCAGATAGTGCTGAGCTTTTGGTGCCAGCGGATCGTCAGGGAATCTCTTCAGGAACTTGTCCCATTCGTCAGAAGCCAGCTCGAATGCACCGTTGTTTTGGAAGTTGGCGGCGTCACCATAGATGATCAACGCTGCTTGCGGCGACTTAGCTTCTGCCGCGAAAACGGTCTGGATGCCTCCCATCCAAGCGGCAAAGACGCCGAACGCAAGCGATAAAGCGACGGTCCATCGACGGATCGATTTCATTTGTTCTACCCCTTCGTTTGTTCGTTGCTGCAAGATCCCCCATCAGTTTACCGGTCGGTACAGCGTTGGAAAAGGCAACGCGATGATCATCAGATGCCCGAAGGGGTTGAAACAATTGATGCGTCCAGCCGGGGATGCTAATATAGATTCGGGCTTATCTCTCCAGTATTCAAACCATGCGACATGCTCACGCGTAGTAGTCACCATGCAAGACCACGCGACTTGGAGTATCAGTTTAGGACGATGGGGCGGGGTACAGGTCCGCCTGCATGCATTTTTCTTGCTGTTTGCGGCCTTTACCCTCTACCTCAGCCAGCGCCCCAACGATGCGGGGGACGCCGTGAACTTCGGCTGGTTCGCGGCAGCGAGTCTGGGGATTCTCCTCGCCAGTGTTTTGCTTCATGAATTAGGACATTTGTGGGCGGGGCGTCGGCTTGGCGTCTACGCCGACCAAATCGTGCTAGGTCCGTTCGGCGGGATTGTCCCCCTCAAAGGAGCACTGGATGCTCGATCAGATCTTCTGCTGCATTCAGCCAGCCCGATCTTCAACCTTGGCGTGTGCATCTTGTGCATTCCCATCCTCTTGTCAGGCTTGACGTGGGGAGACCTCGCTGGGCTGCTTCATCCGCTGGCGCCAAAGGGCCTGACGTTCGACTTGACAGCGATCTCATTGACAAAACTTGCATTCTGGATCAACTGGATCCTGGCGATCATCAACCTTCTGCCGGCTTTTCCTTTCGATGGTGGCCGGTTGCTGCGAGCTGCGATTCTGATCCGCTGGCCCGACTTCGGCCGCCGCGGTGCGTCCATGCTCGTATCCAGCACGGCGAAGATCGCCGCAGTAGGAACGATCATCGTGGCACTAGTGGTCGACTTCGGAGATACGCAACAGAGCCCACTGCCCGCCAGATATGCTTTGATCCTGCTGGCCATTCTTTTGTTCTTCAGCGCCAGGCAGCAGGAACGCCGTGAGGAGGAAGAAGAGCGAGAAAGCGATCTGCTATACGGCTACGATCTGTCGCAAGAACTAGACGATTTCGATAGCGATACGGAAGAAGAGAACGTTGACCGCACAGGCCCACTGACACGTTGGATCGAGAAACGGCGCGAGGTAAAGGTCAAGCGTCAGGAAGAGATCGAGCAAGAAGAGGAGCGCCGCGTGGACGACATCTTAGCGCGGTTGCACCGCCACGGAATGCCGTCTCTGTCGTCGGAAGATCGGGCCGTGTTAGAACGAGTCAGTGCGCGGTATCGAAGTCGTCTCCGGAACTGAAAGACGTTCCGTGACGGTCGTAAGGGAAATTCGTGTCGCACGGCCCCCCTCTCTTTGTATGCTGACCGTCCGGCTCCCGCCGTTTTGCTCCTAAGGGGCCAATGACGTAGTCTTCACATGGAATACTCTTCTTGTCGACCGCGTTTCTCTGGAGCAGTCTACTTCCATGTCATTGGGCCTCGTTACCTGCGACCGGCAGGATTTTCAGTTCGTCGACGATACACTCGATCCGACTTCGGAGAAGCTCCGTGCCGATTTGCAGTCCTGTTTTGGTGTAGATTTCTCGCTGTGGGATGGGCAAACAGGCGAACTGCTGCATGCCGGTGAGGACCAGCCACCCGGCGATGAAGATCTACTGACGGCGTTGGTTCAGACGATGGCCGGAAAGAACCGTCCGCGGATAGTCGGCTACGAAGACTACGCAGTGCAATTGGCGATCCCATTCGAAAGGGACCAACATGAAGCCCGCGTTGCGGTGGCAGCATTCGCCACAGCACATGTGGGCTCGGATGACGCGGTAGCCGCCACAAGCGATATGCTCGGGCTTGGAGACGCCGAGACCATTCACTGGATCAACCGGCAGCCGCTGTGGACTCAAGATGCACTGGTGCGTCTAGCCGCCACACTACTGGACAAGTTGGCCGCGGAAGCGAAGGCCGAGGATTTGGAACGGGACATCGACAGCGTCTCGGCCAACCTGGCGTCGACCTACGAGGAAATCAGCCTTCTCTACGACCTAATCCACCATCTGCGGATTTCCAGTAGTGAAGAGGAGTTGGCGAACGTCGCGCTGAATTGGCTGCACGAGTACCTGCCCGCCGAGTCGGTCGCCATTCAATACCTGCCGGTGGCTGACGAAGGTTCGGTGACATACAAAGCTCGGACGGAGACCGTCTGGTTCGCTCACGGCAATTCGCCGATAGACAGCGAGGGCTTCAGCGATCTCGTTCGTTACCTTGGTCTTGACGCGGATTCCGAGCCATACGTCGCCAACCAGAACGTGACTGGCCAGCCCGATTGGCCCTTCTCAACGGTTCGGGAAGTGATTATCACGCCGCTGAGCGAAGGCGAAAACCTCTTCGCTTGGCTCGTCGCCTTCAATCACACCGATGACGCAGAATTCGGGACCGTCGAAGCCAGCTTGCTCAGTTCGCTGGGCGTTATGCTTGGCATTCATTCGGGCAACCGAGAACTCTATCGGCAGCAGGCCGAGTTTCTGGCGGACGTTGTGCGAGCCATGACGTCGGCCATCGATGCCAAGGACCCCTACACGTGCGGCCACAGCGACCGTGTGGCCAGAGTCTCGGTGCGTTTGGCCAAGGAACTGGGCTGGCAGGGTGACGAATTGATCACCGTCTACATGGCTGGTCTGTTGCACGACATCGGCAAGATCGGCGTGGATGAGAAGGTGCTGCGCAAACCAGGTCGGTTGACCGAGGAAGAGTACAACCACGTTAAACGTCACCCCGAATTGGGGTACAAGATTCTCGTCGATATCAAACAGTTGTCGGACCTGTTGCCAGCCGTTCTCCACCACCACGAACAATGGGACGGGTTCGGCTATCCTCGGGGCTTGGCTGCTGAGCACATTCCCGAAATCGCGCGTATTGTGTCAGTCGCGGATGCTTATGACGCAATGAGCAGCGATCGACCGTATCGCAAGGGAATGCCGATGGAAAAGGTCCACCAGATTCTCCGAGATGGTGCGGGCCGACACTGGGACCGCCGAGTTGTGGATGCATATTTCCGAGTGAAAGACGACATCAGCCGATTGGCTCGGGAAGAGGGAGCCGGTGTCATGCTGGACGTGCAAAAGTGGACGTAGCACCTCAGCCCATCGGGCACAGCTCTTCGACTGGCTGCAATTGGTCGAACCAGTACGCATCGTCGTCGCGGTGACACACGACAAAGCGGCCCAAGTCCTTGCGTTTCTTGGCTCGGTGGTACTTCATGTAGATGTACTGGTCGTCCACGTGCAAAATCTGAATCTTGCCGCTTTCGTGCGACATGCAGAACCGAGCACGTGCCGCCAAGCCGGATCCGTATCTGATCGCCTCGCTATAGATCTCGTACCCGCGGACAATCGGCACTTCGTAGGGCTTGTTGCCAGCCGTTGGGCGTCCCTGAAATAAGTAGTACGGCGGGCAGCCAATGAAAGACAACTTCTCGTATAGCTCGGCCAGCACATCCGGATCTGTGTTGACGCCTTCAATCAGCGGGCACTGGTTGGCGCAAATCACGCCGTTATCAATGAAGCACGCGATGCCGTCGACGGCCTCAGGCGTTAGTTCGCGAGGATGGTCGAAATGGGCCATCAGGTAAATTCGCTTCTCCGGCGTGGAAAAGTCTCGGAAAATCGCCTGCATCGGCTCATTATCGAGAATGCGCCATGGGTCAAATGCTGGCATCTTGGAACCGATCCGGATGATCTCGACGTGTGGGATCTCGCGCAGAGCGCCAATTATCTGACGCAATCGACGCGGGTTCACCAGTAGAGGATCGCCGCCTGTGAGCAGCACATTATTGATCTCGGGATGATTGGCTATGTACTCCAGGCCGGCGCTGACGTCCCTACTGGCTTCACCATTGCCGTTCATGAATAGGCGTTTACGGAAGCAATACCGGCAGTAGGCGCCACAGATTTCGTTACACAACAGCAAAGCCGTGTCGTAGTACTTGTGTTGGACACCTCGGGCAACGGTGATAGCACTCTCGTTGCTAGCATCCAGTTTGCCGAAGTCGTTCAGTTCCTCCTCGCAAGGAACAACAAGCCGTCGGATCGGATCGTCGGGGTCATCCCAGTCGATCAGCGTCAAGTAGTAGTCATTGGCTCGGAACGCGAACTTGTCGGCCACCGGCTGCAGTCTGTCCCTGTCGTCTTCAGTGAGTTCTTCTACTTGCTCGAGTCTACGGACATACTTCACCGGGCTTCGACCATTCGGCGATGTTGCACGGGCAGCCGCGAATTCGATAGCTTGTAGAATCAAGGGCTCTCTCCAGAAAACGGATCAGTGAAAAAAACGGCGGTGTTACAGCAACAGAATAGGCGTCGCCGCCGCTGGGACCTTCAATCGTTCTAGCCGATCTGGCTGCGGATTTCAACCAACCGGAGTCAACAACAGCAGCTTTTGAGCTATATGTAAATGGCTTTAATGTGGCCCCCGGTTGATTGTAGACACGCCGGAAGATGGCGAAGGCAAGCGGCGCTGAACACCATGGCGACCACACCGCAGAAGTGATCTGGCCCACTACGCGACCATCGGCCATCAACTCCGCGCGTAGCTTGGGAAGCAGGCTGTGTTTCACGTACACGGCTACCAAGAAGGCGGTTCACGTGGCCGTGCGGATCAATGCGAGCGACCGTTTCCTGCCCGATAATAGCAGCCTTTCGTGAAGCTGATAGCCTGTTCATTCCGCCCGATCTCTTGCGGTAAGTTCTGGTAACTGATGTCCTGGCAATACGAAGGCGACCCACCTTCGACTCGGACTATCTCCAGCGCTTCATCGCCACACATCACCGCTCCCACTTGCAACAGTTCATCGCGCACCTTTCACTAGCACTATCGAGGGGATTGCGATAAGGAAGTTGCGTCTTGACGATACTACGGTTCGGCTAAGAAAAATCGTCGATTCCCCAACGCAGCACCGCATATGAGATGACTCGTCCAGGGGGATTGTGGTGCTGGCCAGCCTTCGCAGCGTGGCGTCTGAGCCGTCTCCGCCAGCGCACAACTCGGCCCAGGTAACCCGCGATCCGAGTGTCCGTCAGCCGTAGGGCACGTCAGAAACCCATGAAGGCTTCCGAGCTACTCTCCTCGATCCACCGCCAGAATCTCGAAAATGTGAAAATCGCCGTGGGCGGCGTTCCACAATCGGGGTTGCTCATGGGTATCGTAGGTCCAGTACAACCAGCCGTCCCAGTCGCGATTGAGTGCGGGTAGCCATTCGTCTCTCAGAAATCGGCAACCCACCTCGAAGCCACCGGCGAATTGGTTCTTGAACATACCAAATTCGCCCACGATCAGCGGTTTCCCCACAGCCACCGCAGCCGGCTTGAGCTCGTCGAATTCGATAGACTCCAAGTCCTGTCGATATCGCCCCAGCGTTCCTGAATAGAAATGTACGTCCACCATATCCGCCTTGCTGCGTACGATGGCGAGCGGACGAAACGGCACACGATTACGCCAGCCAGCCCTTTCCAGATGAAAGTCGCCTGGCCCGGCACGACCGACGGCTGCAAATGTGAACACATTGACATTGATAAGGACGCCAGGAAACACCTCGTGGATCGCATCTGCGCAGGTGTCAATATGGTGGACCGCGCACTGGTCCGCCATTTCGGCCTTCTGCGTGGCAAGATCATACGACCGTCCGTTGGGGGCCGTGAATGCTCCTTCGGACAGACTGAAAGGCTTCTGGCCAGGATAGAAACACAATT
>CAZUAH010000247.1:0-19458 GCA_964617665.1 uncultured Pirellulaceae bacterium | reverse complement strand
TGTCGTTAGGGTTCCAAACGGTGTTCCAGAGAATCACTAGCCATCGGAAAAGGGGCTACCCCATCCGGGAAAGCCGGGCAGACTTGCAGGTACTTGCACTCCGGCCCTTGCCCTTCTCCTTCACTTGACCCACGAACGTCAAAGATGTCCATCCGAACGTGCCGTTCTTGCCAAGTGGTATGTACTGCCCGTCGAACATGAACTCGGTAGTCTGATTCCACGTGCCAGTGCCGACGTCCAGCCCGCGGATGTATGCCGTCACTCGATAACGACCAGGATTGAGTTTAAATTCGGCCGGCCACGCCCGAATCTTCGGCTGGTTGCCGCCCACGATCAACAGGGAGTGCTTGCCACTACGAGCGATATCCGACACGCGGAATTCGCATTCTCCTTCGTACACCCATCCGGACCACTTCGCAAAAACATGCCCCCAGCGATCCTTCTCTTTGGGCTCTTCGAATGACGAATCGGAAACCAAGTTCTCAGATGCGACCACGGCGGGAATTCGTTGTAGCAGACAAATGGCTGCAAACAGGACACAGGAGAGGATGATTCGTAGCATTGTGGACCTCGGGAAGCATGTAGTGGTTCTATCGTTGAGTAGACGGCACAGCATCCGACTTCGGATGTATACCGACCAAGTGCTTCGCTTGCCATCGGGCAATCCGAGAGGTATTGCGAACTCTCTGGCTTCGTCTATTCCATGCACATGATGCAGCCATCGATAGTGCTGATGAACAGTCGGCCTCCTGCGGCCGCCATGCCGTCCCAGACCGGCGGGGACGGCAAGGCGTACTCGGCGAGCTTCTTGCCATCATCTGCGGTGTAAGCGGCCAGAATCCCTCCCTTACGGCCCTCCCATGCGCCGTGAGGGTCTTCTGGATCGACGACATCCGGCGATCCTGCCACGAAGATCGTGTCTCCGGCACGGATCATGGCTGTTACTCGAATGCCGACATGCTGCTCCCAAACCGGCTTTGGTCCCTGCTGGCGGCGTTTGGGCTTTGCCTGTTTGCCAGTGGCGCTTCGGGCGGGAGGTTTCAGAGATATGCATTGCAGTCGGTAGACGTTTGCTCCGGGCTTGAATACCGTTTCGCGGCTGCGCGATTCGTAAACCTCCACCCCGTACGCCACATCCTTGCCAAGAACCATCAGCCCCGAAGTCTTGACCCGGCCGACTTGCCAGAAGGTCCGGTTGAACCAACTCGGGTCAAGATAGCCGCCCGTCGTGAACAGGTGCGGTCCGCCGCGAGCGTCCTTGCCGGAGACCTGCATTTGCCGAATGAAGATATTCAAACCGTCCGTACCTGGGATGTCGTTCAATAGCCCCTCCATCGCTTGTGCGCTGGTTTCCGGTACTGCGGCCTTTCCAGTTTTCGGATCGGGGCTGTAGATCGTTTCGCTGTGGTGCACCTTCCCCGACGCGGGATCGAGGGCGTACACGTGGATGCCACCGTCGAGGAACGATGATCGTCCAGCCGCGAACCAGCACTTTTTATCGTGTACCAGCACGCTACCTGGCACGGGCCAAGGCGATTCCAACTGGCCAAAGGCGGACATCAATCGGCGACTCGGTGCCGCGTCGAATTGCCACGCGAGCGCGCCGTCCGCAGCACGAAGACAGCGGACTCGCCCATCGGCCGAGCCGAAAATCGCGAGCCCATTGTGGAAAGTCGGTGGCGAATCCACTCGAGCACCGGCGGTGTATTCCCAAGCCTTCTTACCATCGGTGACGCTCAGCGCATGGACCGTGTGAGATTCCACGTCGGCTACGAGAACTCTGCCTCCAGCAACGACCAAGCCGCTGGGTCTAGTGCCGATGTCGGACTGCCAGGCAATCTGCAGATCCGCGTCAACCTCCGCCTCTGTGGCTCCGCTGCGCAGCGAATCGTGCCGATAGGTAGGCCAGTCGGGGGAATGCTGGCGGCTGGAGACTGGAGGCTGGAGGCCATATGCCGGGCCGCGCGTTAGCTGTGCAATGTCAGAGCTACTAGCCGCAAGCTTCCTTTCACTTGGCATCGATCGCTTCGGTGCCAGGGCATTGAAGCCTGTAAGCTTTGCGTTGATGTAGCAGCCACATGGGTGCGGGGTCACATACAACAAGCCGTTCGATGGGAGGTAGCCGAGCAAGCAGCCGCTGCGCACCCAGTGGTTCTGGTAATTGACGCCGTTCGACAGGTCCACGAACTCGACGCCCCGGCGGCAGGATAATAGAAACCGCTCGGTAATTCTGTTGCGATGGCAGCGGTGATGGTGCCCGACATTGAAGATCTCTTTTGTCGGTAGTTCCTTCTGAAGTTCGCCGGTCTGCAAGTCATGGGCCTGGATTCGATAGTCCACCTTGCTTGAGTCTTTGGCCCGATAGCCGTTGCCCCATACAGAACCAAACTCGGTTTCGGCGTCGACGTGTGTCCAAACCTGTTGGCCAACAACAAACACGTCGGGCGGCGTGCAATGGCCCCAGCCGCCATATGGGTGCTTCCACATCTGGCGTCCCTCATTGGCGTCGAAGGCATAAAGCGTGCCCGGCATGGTGTGGTATGTGTGGTGTGTATTCGGTTCGGGCTGAGCCAGCAGTACGACGCCGTCGTGATACACCATCACCTCCAACCGATACTCGAACATTCCAGCAAATCCGATCCGTCGCACGGCATCGTCTGGCAACGCCGGGCGTTCGGTCCGCCATACCACGTCGCCGGTTTCTGCGTCGAAGCACGCGATTGCTTCTGTCGTGAGGGCGAAAACCTTGCCATCGCCTGCGGCCAATTCGAGTCGGCCGAACGGATCCTGCCCCTTGCAGGCACGGATCGCCGAAAATGGGCCTCTATTCCAGAGCATGCGTCCCGTCTCGATATCGACGGCACAAATGCGTTTGCCGGGCGCAGGCGGGGGAGTCTCGCCATTGGGAACCAGGGGGACTCTTCCGCGCACGGGCGGGTTGATCGAGATGATCAAGCGCCCCTCGGTGCAGAGGATCTCGTCGGCGCGAGCAGTGTCGGCATAGACTTGCTTCACCTCGCCGGTAGCCGCATTCAAAGCCGTCACCGGTGCGTTGGGGCCAAGTGTGACATAGACCGTGTCGCCAACGGCCACCAGCCGTTTGCCTGCGTTCGGCGGCATGGTAAACCGCCCCGTGGTAACGCCGGCACCGGTGTTGGGCGTTCCGCTGAAATCAGCCGAGCCCCATTTCGATATCGGGTGTTTCCAGAGCAAGACGCCGCTGAACGCGTCGCGAGCGACAACGAACCATTTGCTCGGCACGGTTCGGTCCACGCAGGTCAGCGTTTCATCACAGATGTAGAACAGCCGACCACCAGCGGAGACCATCGCGGTGACACTCGGTGTCCAACCGTGGCTGCGAGCCCACAGCGGCCCAGCCGCCCATTGCAGTCGAGATGGCGGGCCAACGATCTGGTCCTTGGCAACCGGGTTTCCGCCAGGACCGTGCAACTGATGCGTCCATTCGTCTATCTCTTTCGGCCACGGCTTGATGAACTTCGACCAGCCTTCCAGGTCAGCCGGAACGCGAGTTAAGCCCGGCAATCGCTTGATGTCGAGCGAGCCCTCTTTGGCAATCAGTACTCCGCCCGGAGCCAGAACCCTTGCGATCTCGTCACATGCCACCTGACACTTGCCACTTGCCACTATCACATTGACCAGGCTGTCGGCGTAGGGTAAGTGTTTGCCATCGAACGTGTCGACAGACACTGGACCGTACCGGCCCAACGACTGGATGTGATTGCGGGCCGCGCGAACGTTCTGGTCGTCAGTATCTAAGCCGTGGACGAGATAGCTGTCATCCGCGTATAGAGACGCGGTCGTTGTTCCATCACCACACCCTACGTGTACGATCAGGCCTCCATGAACGCCCCCTGCTTCCAGAATACGCCGTGGCTTTGTGCCGTCGTCGGCCCATCCCACCGAACCCCACGAACACATGCTTAGTACGAACGACGCTGCCACAAGGCTCCAGATTCTCATGTAATGCACTCCCAAGTAGTCTTCCAGTAACCGCCAGCGGATTGCTGGCCGAACAGAACGACTCGCCATCCGATCGGGGCATGGCCGCCGAGGAAGAAAGCTCCGTCTCCGGAAGCGGACCCAACCTTAGCCAGTGGCTATTTCTTTTTCTTCTTTTTTTTCTTCTTCTTTTTCTTTTTGTCGTCTTTGCAGTACTTCGTGCACTTGCCATCGACGCAGAACTGACACTTCATCTGATGATCTCCATTGCGGTTGACTAATACCCACTATAGCAGGTCGATCGCCACCCAAAACCCGAAAAGCGTTGGGCCTGAGCACTGGAGTTGTAGTACCAACAATCGAGACGCACGGCGCGAGAGAGAAGTGCGTTTCGTGCGAATTGGATGGGCCGTGTAGCCATTCGACGGCCGTAATCCGCTCGCGATAAGCCATCTGTTTCTGTTATTCCCGAGTGGGGCGCTGTCCAAATTGCGAGTTGCATCTTTCGACCTAAAACCCTGCTTGTCTCCTTTGCTCGACACTCACCTGAACGCGTGTTGGGTCGCGGAACTGTTTCGATGGCTCTGGCCACATTTTTTGGCATCCTTTTTCTGGCTTAACCAGTTATGTTGCTGGCATTTATGCGTTTATACGTGTAGCGGGAACGACGCATCGGGGCATACCCTAGTCCCCGACAAGTGTCTATCTCTATATAATGCTTGCTCGCATTTTGCCGTGGGGGGTGATCGGGCTCACAAGGTCAAGTGAGTGCGTGTTTTCTCTCATCGGCTGCCGGGCCGTTACTGAGATGCCTGCGTGCTCACACTTCGGCCTACCACTCAGTTTTTCGTTGGTCAGGGTCTACGCACATGGAGAGATTTGCGTTTCCCCAGTGGACGAACAAGTTGCCCACGGTACTTGCCGCTGTGGCGACGCTCGGCATTGGATATGTCGCCGTGGTCGGCGTCTACGGCACGTCGCCGGGGACGATCAACGTTGGTTATTCGCCGGACCAGCCCGTTCCGTTCAGTCACAAGCTGCACGCTGGCACGTTGAAGATTGATTGCCGGTACTGTCACAACACGGTGGACAAGGCGGCACATGCCGCGGTTCCGCCCAACAGCACCTGTGTGAATTGCCACAGTGCGCCGAATCCGGATGGTACGACGGCTACCGTCACGGTGCACCCCACAAGCGAAAAACTGCTTCCCGTCCACGAGAGTCAGGCCAGCGGCGAGCCTATTGAATGGACTCGCGTGCACGATCTTCCCGACTTTGTCTACTTCGATCACAGTGCCCACGTGAATCGTGGGGTGGGCTGTGTCGCATGCCACGGCCGAGTGGACAAGATGGAGGAGGTCCACCAAGCGAAAGAGCTGAGTATGGGTTGGTGTTTGGAGTGCCACCGCGATCCGGAGCCGAATTTGCGGCCGCTGGAATATATCACTGATCTTGAATGGCAGCCCGAGGAAGACCCGGAAGTGCTCGGGGCGCGTCTTCGGGAGCAATGGAACGTAAATCCCTCAACGAATTGTTCGACGTGTCACCGATGACGGAAACGACGAAAGGCAAACTGTACTGGCGAAGCTTGAGCGAGTTGGAAAACTCGCCCGAGTTCGAGGAGTTCCTGCATCGCGAATTCCCCGAGGCCGCGTCGGAGTTTCCGAAAGGGGTGTCGCGACGCCGATGGCTGCAACTGATGGGGGCTTCGATGGCACTGGCCGGTTTGCCGGGGTGCCGTTACGAGGTGGAGAAGATCGCTCCGTTGGCAGTGCGACCCGAAAACCAGGTTCCGGGTAAGCCACAGCAGTACGCCACGTCGGTCGAGTTGGCTGGGGCCGTGCGTCACCTGCTGGTCACGTGCCGCGACGGAAGGCCGACAAAGGTGGAGGGGAATCCCGATCATCCGTACAGTCGTGGTGCATCGGACGCATTCTCGCAGGCAAGCATCCTTGATCTGTACGATCCGGACCGCAGTGCGGAACCGCGCCAACAGACTGGCGGCCAGACCTTCACGAAGACGTGGGAGGATTTTCAGCGTTTTGCATCGGCGAACATGGGCGAGTTGAAGCGATCCGAGGGCGAGGGCTTGTGTGTGCTGATCGAGCCCACGGAATCCGTCACGCTTCGCAGCATGCTGGCCGCACTGCGGGCGGCATACCCGAAAGCAGGCGTGTTTCAGTACACGTCCGTTTCACGCGACAACGAGAGAGCTGGCAGCATTCTCGCGTTCGGCGATTCTCATCGGACACACTATGTGTTGAATGATGCCAAGGCGATCGTCTGTCTCGACGCGGATCTGTTTGGGGAACATCCGGCATCTGTCCGGCTCGCTCGTGACTACGCGACTGGACGCGATCCGGAATCGGGTTCGATGAATCGTCTGTACTCCGTCGAGAGCCAATTCTCGATCACCGGTGCTGCGGCCGACCATCGCCTGCCGATGCGATCAACTGATATTCCTGGTTTCTTGGCGGATCTGAAGGCACATGTCAAAGAACTGCTGGAGTCTGACGCGGTTGAGCCTCCCCAGGAGTCTGCACCGAAACGAGAGCGTTTTGTCCACGCGGTTGCCTCGGACTTGGTGGCTAACCGTGGCAAGAGCGTTGTCGCAGTTGGACCGCGGCAGTCGGCAACTGTGCACGCTAGTGTTCACCGATTGAATGCCCTGCTTGGAAATGTTGGCAAGACCGTTCTTTGCATTACTGAACAGCGCACCGAAACCGGCGCTGCTATTGAAGATCTCAGCGCACTTGTGCAGCGGATGCGCGACGGTGGCGTGGATACTCTGGTAATCTTGGGCGGAAATCCGGCTTACGACGCTCCGGCCGATTTGCAGTTCGCGGAGGCGTTGAGGAAAGTCAATCACGCCATTCACTTGAGCGTGTACGAAGACGAGACGTCCGCAGAATGCGAATGGCACCTGCCCGCAACGCATCCATTCGAAGCGTGGGGCGACGCTTGCGCGTACGATGGGACAGTTTGCGTTTCGCAGCCGCTGGTCGAGCCGCTGTTGGGTGGCAAGTCGGCGATCGAGTTGACCGCCATGCTACTTGGCGTGTCCTCTGATGCTCAGGCGTTGGTCCGTCGTGCAATCGACGATGCGATTGACGCTCCGTTGGACGACAAGGCTTGGCGGCGACTGCTCCACGATGGTTTTCTCGCGGATAGCTCCCTACCATTCGTCACGCCGGAGTTGAAGGCCGATGACGCTTCAATAAGCACGTCCGAGGACGGTAGCAGCGATCTGGAAATCGTGTTCTGTGCAAGTCCCAATGTGTATGACGGTCGATTCGCGAACAACGGGTGGCTACAGGAGACGCCAGGGTTTCTCACGAAACTCACGTGGGACAATGCAGCGACTATCTCTCCCCAAACCGCCAAGGAACTGGACGTCAAGCACGGCACGTTGGTCAAACTTGAACTAGGCGGCAACTCCGTGGAGATTCCCGCTTTCGTGCTGCCTGGGGAGGCCGCTAGCTCGATCGGCGTCGCCCTGGGCTACGGCCGGACCGCAGCGGGACATGTAGGGGGAAGCGAAGCGCAGGACGTGGATTCCGTCGGTGTGGATGTTGGCGTCCTCCGCACCACCGCAGCAATGCACTACGCAACCGGCGTCACAGTTACGCCTACCGGCAAAGAATACGCGCTGGCAACTACACAGGATCACCACGCCATCGACAAAGTGGGGATGGAGGAGACTGGCCGACGCGTCGGCGAACTGGTCCGTGAGCGGACGCTTGAGGAATACAAGAAGCCAGCGGAAACGGATCACGATGGTGGGCATCACCCGTCGCGTGAGTCACTTTGGGAAGAGCCGTCATACGACGGCCACGCCTGGGGCATGTCGATCGACCTGAATAGTTGCATAGGATGCAACGCGTGCATGGTGGCATGTCAAGCGGAGAACAATGTGCCCATCGTTGGCAAAGACCAAGTTGCTCGCGGTCGTGAGATGCATTGGATCCGTGTAGACCGTTACTTCCGCGGTGACGTGGACGATCCTGAAGCTGTGCATCAGCCGCTTACATGTCAGCAGTGCGAGAATGCGCCGTGCGAGCAGGTGTGTCCTGTAGCCGCGACCGTGCACAGCCGGGAGGGCCTGAACGACATGGTCTACAACCGGTGCGTCGGGACGCGGTACTGCGCCAACAACTGTCCGTACAAGGTGCGGCGTTTCAACTTCTTCAATAACACGAAGGGCCTGTCGGAACCGAATCGCGAACTAGTGCAGCTGGCAGTGAACCCCGAGGTGACCGTTCGCAGTCGCGGCGTAATGGAGAAGTGCACTTACTGCGTACAACGCATTCAAAACGCGAAGATCGAAGCCCGAAATGAAGGCCGTCCGATTCGCGACGGCGAGATTCAGACCGCTTGCCAGCAGGTTTGTCCGACGCAAGCCATTCAGTTTGGCGACTTGAATCAGAAGACCAGTCGCGTTGCCCGCGAACACGGGGGCGAACGAGCGTACGCGATTCTTGCAGAGCTTAATGTCAAACCCCGCACCAAATACCTAGAGCGGATACGCAATCCGCATCCGACTCTGGTTGACGACGATCACCAAGGACCGACGGAATCCGACGCAGATCATGGCCAGCACAGTTAGCTCAACGATGGACAACACGATCGAGGAACCCGGGCGGCGACCGACACTGGTGACCGGCGGGCACGACTACGCATCGGTGACGGATGCCGTCTGTCAGGTCACCGAGCGTCCAAAGACGCCGTTGGGGTGGTACATAGGATTTGGAATTTCCTCGTGTCTCACGGTGATGCTTTTTGGACTGGTCGGCTATCTGATCGTCACCGGCGTCGGCGTTTGGGGGAACAACTCGCCGGTGTTCTGGGGCTGGCCGATCGTCAACTTCGTGTTCTGGATCGGTATCGGCCATGCAGGGACATTGATCTCAGCCATTCTATTCTTGTTCCGGCAGAAGTGGCGTACCAGCATCAATCGTTTCGCAGAGGCGATGACGATTTTCGCCGTCGTTTGCGCTGGCATCTTCCCAGGCATTCACATCGGTCGTGTCTGGTTCGCTTATTGGCTGGCACCGTACCCCAGCACCCACCTTTCGATGTGGCCGAACTTCCGCAGCCCCTTGTTGTGGGACGTGTTCGCAGTCAGTACTTATGCCACGGTGTCCTTCCTGTTCTGGTACATGGGCATGGTGCCCGACCTGGCGACGCTCCGAGATCGCGCAAAGTCTAAGTTGCGACAGATCGCCTATGGCATAGCGGCGCTCGGGTGGACTGGGTCGGCCCGTCACTGGTCGCGATATGAAAAGGCATACTTGCTGCTGGCCGCGTTGGCCACCCCGTTGGTGTTGAGTGTCCACTCGGTGGTTAGTTTCGACTTTGCGGTTTCGCAATTGCCCGGTTGGCATACGACTGTGTTCCCACCGTATTTCGTCGCTGGGGCGGTCTTCAGCGGTTTTGCCATGGTCCTCTTGCTAATGATCCCGGCGCGAGCTTGGTTCGGCTTGAAGGATTTGGTGACGATTCGACACCTGGAGAACATGAACAAGATCATGCTAGTCACCGGTTCGATGGTGGGCTACGCCTACATGATCGAGTTCTTCATCGCCTGGTATGGCGGCAACGCGTACGAGCAGTTTGCTTTCATCAACCGAGCATTTGGCCCTTACGCATGGGCCTACTGGACGATGGTCACGTGCAACGTTGTGGCACCACAAATGTTCTGGTTCAAGAAGATCCGAACTACGCCTTGGATGATGGCAATCGTCGCCATATTCATCAATATTGGCATGTGGTTTGAGCGTTTTGTGATCGTAGTGACGTCGCTGGGACGCGATTTCCTGCCATCTAGTTGGGGGTATTTCAAGCCGACGGCGGTCGATGTGGGCATGCTGATCGGCAGCTTTGGTTTGTTCTTCACGTTGTTCCTGTTGTTCTGCCGGTATTTGCCCGTAGTCGCGATGGCGGAAGTCAAGGGCGTGATGCCGCACGATTCGCACGAGTAGGATGGAATTGGAGTTCAGTAGCAGGAATTGGCAAGCATAGACATGGCCGATAACGACACAACCCAAAACGATTCCGAGCCCGAAGTGGTCGGCCTGTTGGCAGAGTTCGAGAGTCCAGGCGATCTCGTTTCTGCGGCCAAGCAGGTGCGCGAAGCCGGCTATACTCGCACGGATGCCTACTCGCCGTTTCCTGTACATGGGTTAGATGAGGCAATGGCCATTCGTCCGACGATATTGCCATGGCTTGTCCTGGGAGCGGGTTTGGGCGGCGGCGCCGCCGCCATCGCTGGCCAGTGGTGGACGAATGCTGTCGACTATCCGTTCATGATTAGCGGGAAGCCGCTGTTTAGCTTGCCTGCGAACATACCTGTCGCCTACGAGGTGATCATTCTGCTGAGCGCGTTTGCGGCTTTCATCGGGATGTTGGCATTGAACGGTTTGCCGCGACTGGCCAATCCGCTGTTCCGTGTGCCGCGTTTTGTGAGGGCCACGACAGACCGATTCTTCCTGTCGATCGACGCCAAGGATCCCAAGTTCAACATCGACGAAACGCGATCCGCGCTTTCGTCCGCTGGCGCTGCAAACGTCGAAGCATGTTCCGAGACATCAGAAGGTAAACGCCTGCCTCCCTTCCTCTTCGTGGGTCTGGCCGTTGCTGGTACCTTGGCGCTCATCCCGCCGTTAATGATTGCCAAGGCACGCCTTACCAAGTCGGATGAGCCACGTTGGCATACGTTCATCGACATGGACTATCAGCCGAAGTACAAACCGCAGAACGCGACTATGCTGTTCAAAGGCGTTCCCGTTACTGGGACTGTGGCGCGAGGCGAATTGCAGGAGGACGATCGCCTGTACCGAGGACTGGAACGGCCACTAACGGCCGAGGAGGAGGCCGCAAAGGATGAGGAAAAGCCTTGGGTGACCACGATCCCGTTGCCGATCACCGACGAACTGATGCTTCGCGGAAAACAGCGATACAACATCTACTGCTCGACATGCCACGGGCTGTCTGGCGAGGGCGATGGTTTGGTGTCAAAGCGAGCAATGGAGTTGCAGCAAGGCACGTGGATTCCGGCAGTATCGCTTCAATCCGAGCCTGTGCGCAAGCAAACTGTGGGGCAACTGTTCAACACGATCACGCACGGCGTGCGTAAAATGCCTGGCTACGGAAGCCAAGTACAGGTCGAAGACCGCTGGGCCATCGTCTTGTACCTGCGAGCCCTGCAGAGGACACAGAACGCTACGCCCGATGATGTTCCGGCCGACGTTTTGGAGACGTTGAGAGATCTGAAATGATCCGTGAGACACGACGACTGACATGAACGCACAAGATTCAAATTCGGCTGAAGTCCGCCATCTTGCCGCCGAAAAGACGCGGCGGTTGGTCTTGGCATGCGCAGCCGTTGGAGTCCTCGGGATCGTTCTGGCCTTCGCATCCAGCTTTCTGTCCAGCCACGGCTTTAAGCACTTTCTGTATGCGTATTTGCTGAACTTCTGCTATTTCCTCACTCTTTCGCTGGGCGCCTTATTCTTTGTCCTGCTGCACCATGTGACCCGCGCCGGATGGAGTGTCGTCGTCCGTCGCATGGCTGAAGTGATGGCCGCTACAATCCCGTTTTGGGCGTTGTTGTTCGTGCCTATTCTTTTCCTCGTATTCGCCGAGACAGGCAGTCTCTATGATTGGAATTTGGGCGATCAACTGCATGACGATCTAGTCAAGAAGAAGGTCGCGTATCTGAATGCACCGTTCTTCGTGGTCCGGGCTATCGCCTATTTCGTCCTTTGGTCAGCGATCGCTTGGTACTATCGACGAAACTCGCTGCTGCAAGATGATACTGCGGACAAGTCCTTGACGCTGCGGATGCAGAAGTGGAGCGGTCCAGGGCTTCTGGTGTACGCTGGTACGGTCACTTTTGCGTCGTTTGACTGGCTGATGTCGCTCGACCCGCATTGGTTCAGCACGATTTATGGCGTGTACTTCTTCTCCGGTTGCGCTGTCGGCGTGTTTGCCGCTTTGTCGCTGGGCGCGGTCGCGCTTCAACAACGTGGATACCTGCAGGATTCGATTACCACAGAACACTACCATGACCTTGGTAAGTTCCTGTTTGGCTTCGTCTTTTTCTGGGGTTACATTGCCTTCTCGCAGTATCTGTTGATTTGGTACGCCAATATCCCGGAAGAGACCATGTGGTTTAGTGTTCGCCAATCAGGTGGCTGGTTCTGGATTTCAATGATTCTGCTGTTTGGCCACCTTTTCGTGCCGTTCTGCGGTTTGATGTCGCGATCGGTGAAACGCAATAAGTTCGCTTTGGCCGGTTGGTCCGCCTTCCTGTTGGTCATGCACTGGATTGACCTCAACTGGCTAATTATGCCGCACTTGAGCAAATCCGGGCCAGTGTTCGGCTTAGTCGATGTGTTTTGCATCATCGGCTTTGGAGGTATCTACCTGGCTGTCGTGTTGCAGGTCGCCACAGGTCGGGCACTCATTCCAGTCAAAGATCCTTGGCTGCCTGAATCACTTGCTTTCAAGAACGTTTGAGGGACAGCATGCAGAGGTACGACGATCTGAACGTAACCGCGATCGCTATTGCGACGTTCGTTGGTGCCGTTTTGACGTTTGCGGCCATCCTCGGAATTCAGGTCTTGTACTACGCAGTCGCAAATCGCCAACACGAACAGAAAGTAATCGCTGCACCGACAATTGACAGCGACACCGTGATTACCGAGCAAGAGGTGAAACTGACGCGGTACGGTTGGATCGATCGTGAGAAGAACCAGGTCGCCATTCCCATCGAACGCGCGATGGAAGTTGTCGTTCGGGAGCTGTCTTCGGTCGATAGCAAGGAGCACAGCGATGACTCGTAAGTCGATTCTCCTGTCGATCGTGGTCGTGATCTGCGGCTCTTGGCCGCTGGTTGCCACGGCACAACGCATCGAACCGACACCGGATGCGTTGGAAGACGTGGGGGTCGACGAGAAGCTCAACGCGCAGATCCCCTTGGATCTGAAGTTTCGCGACGAGAACGGCAACGACATCACACTGGCCAAGATCTACAACGGCGAGCGTCCCGTCATCCTGACGATGAACTATTCCGACTGCCCGATGCTCTGTTCGCTTCAATTGAACGGGCTAGTCGACGCTTTGAAGGAAATGTCGTGGTCACCGGGCGACGAGTTCGACTTCTTGTGCGTCAGCATTGATCCGGCGGAGACACACCAGCGAGCACGATTGACCAAAACAAAGTACGTGAAGTCCTACGGGCGAGTGGAGACTGCCGGCGGCTGGCATTTCTTGGTGGGCGACAAAGAGAACATCAAGAAACTGGCCGACACGGTTGGTTTTCGATTCACGTACGTTGAAGAACGACGAGAGTACGCGCACGCAGCGGCGGCGATGATCTGCACACCTGAGGGCCGCGTCTCTCGGTACATGTACGGGATTCAGTATCCGGTGCAGACCTTGAAGTTTTCGCTGTTGGAGGCTGGCGAGGGAAAGATCGGCACGACGTTGGATCAGATTCTCTTGTATTGCTTTCACTACGACGCTGAATCCGGTCGTTATGCACCGGCGGCGCGAAACTTCATGAAGTTAGGCGGTGGGCTCACCTTGGTGGTCTTGCTGATCGGTTTGACGCCGTATTGGATTAGGCGCAAGCGTAGGGCTAACAGAGAACGCTCCACTCCCTCACCAGAAGATGATTCCCCCAAGGTCGATGATGCATCTTCAGACACGCCGCATACAGGAGTGATGGGAATTGCCGCCTTGCCGCTGGGCGCAGGTGGCTTCTTTCCGACTCGTGCGTCGACTGGTGCTGAAATCGTTGACCACGTGTTCTACTTCATCTTGATCGTCTCAGTGATCTTCTTTCTGATCATCGTAGGCGTGATGACGTTGTTTGTTCTCAAGTACCGCAAGCCAAGAGGCGAGGAGGCAACCAAGACGGCCACGCACAGCAATCTGCTGGAAGCCACCTGGTCAATCATTCCCGCCATCCTCGTAGCCGCAATGTTCTACTGGGGATTCGTTGGCTATATGGACATGAGCCAACCGCCAGGCAACAGCTACGAGATTCAAGTTGTGGCAAAGAAGTGGTCGTGGTCGTTCACGTACCCGAACGGGCACGTGGACAATAATCTGCATGTTCCCGTCGACAGACCAGTGCGTCTGGTTATGCGGTCCGACGACGTGATCCACAGCCTGTATGTTCCAGCGTTCCGCCTAAAAATGGATGTGGTTCCCGGACGGTACAACACAACGTGGTTCGAGGCGACCGAGGTAGGCGATTACACACTGTTCTGCGCCGAGTACTGTGGGACGCAACATTCGATGATGCTCGCCAAAGTCGTGGTCCACCCATCGGGTGAATTCGAGCGATGGCTTGAAGACGCCGCGAACTTCTTGGAGAGACTGACGCCCGTGGAGGCCGGTGAGATCATCTTTAAGCGGCGGGGATGTGCTCAGTGCCATTCCGTGGATGGCAAAGCAATGACCGGGCCGAGTTTCAAAGGAGTCTTCGGCACCGAACAATCCTTGGCCAATGGCGACAAGATCACGGTGGATCGAGACTACATCCGCGAGTCCATACTCGAACCCCTGACGAAGATACGCGCCGGCTATAAACCAGCAATGCCCACGTACAAAGGGCAACTCCGCGACGAAGAGATCGACGCACTGATCGCATACATCAAGGAACTGAAGTAGCGCGGGGCAAGGTACGCGCCCTGAGGGAGCAATCGTCATGCAGGAATCGGCAACACATGCCCCGGTGGGCCATGCCGACGAGAACTATCTGACTCACGATCGCGGTCTGTTGTCTTGGCTGTTCACACTGGACCACAAGCGGATCGGCGTGATGTACTTGATCGGCATCATGACGTCATTCGTCTTGGGCGGTTTGTTTGCTCTCTTGATCCGCGCCGAACTACTGACGCCGGGTAAGATGTTCCTGAGTGAAGACCGATACAACGAGATGTTCACGGTGCATGGCGCGGTGATGATCTTCCTGTTCATCATTCCCAGCATTCCGGCTGCGCTCGGGAACTTCGTCTTGCCGCTGATGCTGGGCGCTAAAGACGTGGCCTTTCCGCGGTTGAACCTGGCCAGCTTCTACCTGTGGGTCGGCGGGGCTGTGTTCTTCCTGCTCGCCTTGTTCCTGGGCGGTTTGGACACTGGATGGACCTTCTATACGCCATACAGTACTACGACCAGCGCGACGGTAGTTGCCGCGACCCTGGGAGCATTCATTCTGGGATTCAGTTCGATTTTCACCGGGCTCAATTTTGTCGTGACGATCAACACGATGCGACCACCGGGGATGACGTGGTTTAAGATGCCGCTATTCCTCTGGGCGTTGTACGCCACGGCGATCATTCAACTGCTGGCGACTCCGGTGCTGGGGATTACGGTTCTGCTGCTGACAGCCGAGAAGGTGTTGGGTATCGGAATCTTTGATCCGGTGTTAGGCGGCGATCCGGTGCTGTTCCAGCACTTCTTCTGGTTTTACTCGCATCCAGCCGTGTACATCATGATTCTGCCGGCCATGGGGATCATGAGTGAATTGGTATCGGTGTTCAGCCGCAAGCACATCTTTGGCTATCGCTTCATCGCCTATAGCAGCGTGGCCATCGCCTTGTTGGGTTTTTTGGTGTGGGGACACCATATGTTTGTCAGCGGCCAGTCATGGTTGGCCTCGGCGATCTTCAGTGCCTTGACGTTCACTGTGTCAATTCCCTCAGGCATCAAAGTGTTCAATTGGCTTGCCACGATGTACAAAGGTGCGATCAGTCTGGACACCCCAATGTGTTATGCCCTGTCCTTCCTGGCTCTGTTTGGAATTGGGGGGCTGACGGGGTTGTTCTTGGGAACGCTCGTTACAGACGTAGCTCTGCATGACACCTACTTCGTGGTTGCCCATTTTCACTACGTGATGATGGGCGGCACGCTGATCGCGTTTCTGGGCGGCCTGCACTATTGGTGGCCGAAGATGTTCGGTCGTATGTACAACGAGCAATGGGGACGGATCGGGTGCGCGTCCATTTTCGTCGGGTTCAACTTGACGTTTTTCCCCCAGTTTCTGTTGGGCGTACTTGGCATGCCGCGACGGTCTGCTCGATATCTGCCCGAATACGAGTCGCTTCACCAGTTGTCAACGGTCGGAGCTCTGCTGCTGGGCGTAGGGCTCTTGATCGCGGGAGCGGTCCTGCTTCATGCAGTATTCCGAGGAAAACGAGCGGCCAGCAACCCATGGGGAGGCGCTACGCTGGAGTGGCGTTGCAGTTCACCGCCACCACCACACAACTTCGATGAACCGCCTGCGGTTGGCGACCCGTACGACTACGACGGACTGGTCTATAGCCCCGAACACTCCGGCTACCTTGAACGCCGACCTGACTCGAAACCGGCGGGCGTGCCGGATTACGAATCTCCTTCAACATCCGTGTAACTGGATCAAATGAACAGCATGAGCAGTTCCACTGCTGACAACGCCGCAACAGAACCTGAGCACGGTGCCCACGATCCGTTCTTGGCGCATCACTTCGAATCGCATCGTCAACAGTTCGATGCAGGCAAGCTGGGCATGTGGCTGTTCCTGGTGACCGAGATTCTGTTCTTCAGTGGTCTGTTCGTCGCCTACGCCGTGTATCGCAGCAATCATCCCGACGTCTTTGTCTATGCGCATCAGTTTCTGGACAAGAGCCTGGGGGCGGTAAACACGATCGTTCTCCTCTTCAGTAGCTTGACGATGGCTTGGGGCGTTCGCTGTGCCCAATTGAACCAACGTCGCGGCTTGGTGTGGTGTCTGGCGATCACGTTGGCCTGTGCGAGCATGTTCCTGGGAATCAAAGCAGTCGAATACAGCCACAAATGGGACGAAGGCCTGCTGTGGGCGAGATACTTCGCACCCTCCACGCATGCACATGGCAGCACATTGACCCTGGCTTGGTTCTCGTTGCCCGCCGTGATCGCGTTTGTCGTTTGCGGTCTATGGGCATTGGTGTGCAAACTCAGAGGGGCAACACGCGGCTTCACCGTCGCTGGAGTTGCGACTTGCGCGGCTTTGGTGTATTTCGTCGGCGTTGCTGCCGGAATCGGCATTCCTGTCGTCGAGGAGCAACTCACACAGTCAACACTTGCCGTGGAGACGGACAGCCCTGCTGCCACCAGCCACGGAGTTCCAGCAAGTGGCGAGCACGACCCGACGGCCCATTCCCAGGAGACGTCCGCTCCTTCACATGCTGGCATCTTCTTCAGCATCTACTTCGTCATGACTGGAATCCATGCGATTCACGTCCTGGCCGGTATGGGCGTGATCCTGTGGATCCTGTCCAGGTCGGTACGAGGCGACTTTAGCTCGGGCTATTTTGGTCCCGTGGACTACGTCGGCCTGTACTGGCACTTGGTGGATATGGTGTGGATATTCCTGTTCCCGCTCTTGTACTTGATTCATTGAGCCCGATATCGCAGGAAAGAATGATGGCAACAAGCGAATCCGAAAACTCACCCCACACCGAGGATCCACACGACGAGGCTCTTGGGCACGCGGTGCCGCTACGGATTCTGGTCGGCGTGTTCGGCGCGTTGGTGATCCTGACCGTGGTCACCGTCGTGGCTTCGCAACTGCCAACTGGCTCCTTCGAGATTTGGATCTCGTTGGGAATCGCTCTGGTCAAATCGACCCTGGTTGGCGCTTATTTCATGCACCTGCGATACGACAATCCACTGTACGCCCTGATATTCAGCTTCGCTCTGCTATTCGTAGCGCTATTCATCGGCTTCGCGCTTATGGACACAGGCGAATATCAGCACCAAATCGACCCCATGACGAATCCAACCGCCCCTCCCGGTTGATCATCTCGGAAGTGAAAGCGAACGCGGCTCGCTAGAAGGTAACACAACTACGCCAATCCTCCGACACTAACTGGTGAGCCGATGCTTACATGCGTCTTGGCACGTTTCCCGCACTTTCCGGTCGTTGTGTCGGAACCTAGTACCTCACGTCATTCGGGTCTGTCAGTATGATGGCCTTTCCAGGCCGTCGCCGTCGGCCTGGAAAGGCCAACCTACAAGAACAAAAGACGTGAGGCACTAGTGGGGTTCGGCGCGGAAAGGGTGGACGATGGTGAAGGAAGTCTTACGTGAATTATTCATCAGCCGCTGGACACTTAGCCGATGGTTGACGTACTCTCTACACGAACCGGACGCTAGCGCGTTCCGGCTGATTTGTGCAGTCTATTGGTAGTGCTGAACGTATCGGCCAACTCGTTTAGACGTCGCAAATTTCGATGGCTTGGGCAAGCGAGGTGAGGGGATCGCGCTTCGGTACGAACTCGTGGGCGACGTAGCCGGTGAAGCCGGTGTCGGCGATGGCCCGCATGATCGCGGGATAGTACAGCTCTTGGGTCTCGTCGATTTCGTTCCGGCCCGGATTGCCGCCGGTGTGGTAGTGACCGATCAAGTCCTTGTACGTCTGGATCGTGCGGATGATGTCGCCTTCCATGATCTGCGCATGGTAGATGTCGTACAGGATCTTCACGTTGGGCGAGCCGACCCGCGTGCAGACCTCGACGCCCCAGGCCATATTGTCGAACATGTAGCCCTTGTGGTCGACTTTGCTGTTCAGGTACTCGATACAGACGTTGACCTTCTTCTTCTCCGCGAGACCGGCTACCTGCTTCAGCGCGGTGACTGCGTTTTCGATTCCCGCGTCGTCGGGGATCCCGTTCCGGTTGCCCGACATGGCAATGACATTCCGAAAACCGTATTCGGCGGTAGCCTCAATCGCCTCGCTGATGCTGGCAATCGCCCGCTCATGCTTTGTCTTGTCGTTTACCGCGCCTCCACCGGAGGTCATTGTGCAGACCAAACCGTACTTCTTCAGAGCCGGAAAGTCGTTGGGCCTGAGTAGATCGATGCCCTTCAAGCCCATCTTTGCACCTGCCTCACAGAGTTGGTCGAGCGAGAGTTTGCGGTAGCACCATCGGCTGGCCGACTGGTTAATCCGTCCATTCTTCACGATTTGTTTGATCTCCGCGGTTGTATCCTGGGCCAAGGCGGGTGCCGCAATAGCTCCGGCGGCGGCAATCGAGGCACTGCGGATGAGGGCCCGACGCGATAGTTTGCCTGTGGTGTTCATCAGTGTTCTCCTGTCGAAGGTGAATTCAACTTGCGCGGCCGTTGCGGCCCTTCAGTTGTTACCACATTCGAGACGCGTCCTCAAGGTGAACGCGAGGACTCTGTGATGGTCTGGAATGCCAAAATCCGCAGCCCCGGCTGCAAGGCGTTTGGTCCACGTGGTAGGATACTGTCACCAACAGGCGGCTTCCGGCCGGAGAAGCCTCGGGACTTTTCTTTTGCATCTCGGTGTAAGTTCTCTTCGTGTTCGTTCTGTCCATCGTCATAACCCAGACAGCGCGACCCAGTGTGGCAAAAACTAGCAACGCGATATAGCGGAAGTTACAAACCGGGTAGCCTACACGGGTTTCCATCGGTCAGATTCAATCATGCCGGCACATCCGT
>CAZUAH010000246.1:0-19675 GCA_964617665.1 uncultured Pirellulaceae bacterium | reverse complement strand
AACGGCTGATGCCAAATCCGCCTCTGCCGCCGCCACCGCCTTGCCCTCCGCCGCGCTGGCCTTGCCCTCCACCGCGCTGGCCCTGGCCCCGACGCTCCTGATCACCTCGTTCACGATCGGCTCGATCTTCGCCGCGCCGTTGTCCCTGCGCGCCTCGCTGGGGTTCTCCCGGTCGGTCGGCGCCTTGGGAAGACGCCGTGCCGGCCAAGATCGGAATCCCGAAAACAAACAAAACTCCCACTACTGCTCGTCTCATTCTAGTGCTCCTTTCAAATAGTGTGCTACAAAACGTGGTGGGTGATGCAACTCTCCCTTCTCTGCATAGTCCTATGTGTTGTCACGGTTCGCTTCCGCTGGCAATCCGATTTTCCTGGCCTTGGCTCGCACGGCGGGATGGGCGTCGTCGAGCAGATGGACCAGTGCCTGCTGCGTCGATTTGCCAACGCCGAGCTTTTGCAGCGCCACCACGGTCTGCCAACGCACGTCGGCGTCTGGATCTCGTGATGCGTGGATGAGGCAATCTGTGACCCCGCCGCCCGAATTGCCAATTTCTCCCAAAGCCCGAACTGCCCAGAACCGGATGTTTGCGTCCTGATCGTTTGTCGCATCGCACAAGGCCGGGACTGCCGGGATCACCGCGCCACCCATCCGACTCAGCGCCATTGCGGCGCCTCGCCGCACGTGTCTGTCGTCGGACTGAAGCATGTGCGTCAAATCACAGACAGCCGAAGAACCTATCTCTGCGAGCGCGAGAAAAGCCGCATCATAGAGTTCCGGATCGGCTTCAAGAACAAGCGCAACAAGTGCTGGTACTGCTGCTTTCGCCTTCGGCCCCAGCCGTTGAAGTACCGTGCACACGGATTGGCGAACGGCGGAATCGTCGCATCGAAGGTTCTCCACCAGTACGGGTACGGCGTTCCCTCCAATTTCTGCCAAAGCCATGATGGTGTAGTCCTCGAGCCTCGAATCACTTTCGCCGAGCAACTTGCACAAGACAGGCGTGGCTGGACTGGCAGCAGGGCCCACTCGTCCTAAGGCGCGCACGGCGTCGCGCTGTAGAGGATCCTTCGGATCTGCTGCGATGGCTATCAGGTCCGCGACGGCGCCTTCAGCGTACGGACCTAGTCGGTTCAAGGCAAAACAAGCATAGTACCGGGCGCGCTCATCCTCGCTGTGGAGGAGTTTCGTCACGGGCACCGCGGCGGATTGTTCATATCCGACCAAGGCTTCGGCTGCCTGTATCCGTTCGGTCACTGGATATCCGGATTTCAGCGCATCAACCAATGTCATCATTGGTCTGTCTGATCCCAAGGGCCCCGTTTGCGCCTTGGCAGGTACGTACGAAGCCGCAAGAAGGAGCGCAAGAAACACAAGAATCAGTCTCATTGCCAGATGTCCTCTGCAAAAGCGCCTAACTCGCAAGGCGCAAAGGCTTGGCCCTCGTCTGTCACGTAGCCGGCAAGAAGTTCCTGAGAAACGTACTGGAAATCATCGGGGGCCACATGCATCCTAAGTGTGACGAAACCCGCTTGTACCTGCTGAACAGCCTCGTGGTATTCCGCTGAGGAGGCCAGGGTGGCCTGCGCGTCTTGGTTGACTACCGCTTCCAGTAATCTGTTGCGAGCGTCTTGAAGTAACGTGATCGAATCACCCAGGTCGATGAAACAGGGCATATCTCCGTACTCTAGTTCCTGGTCCTCGTAGTCGCTGTCCGACTCGCAGTAGTCGAGGCAAGTTCCGTTATCCACAGCAGCCCCAAACACGTCGAGCACACCGCCATCGCTGTTGCCGCGCGCGAAAAAGCCTGGCCTGCAAAGCAAGAACAAAGCCAACAGTACCACCACGGCGCACGCGCTTTTCACCGTCTCTTTCCAGCGATTCTTACTTCCTGTTGACATCTTTCCGGGACCTGTCGGCTAGGGGGGGTGATTTCCCGCTAGAATACGCGCGATCGTCATCCCAACAGATTAAGAATCGAAAATGGACGGCGTTTGTTTACCAGATACCGTCTTTCTTGACAGATTTTTTTCAATCATTTCCGTCCGCAAGAACGGTTAGGGATCGCTCATCTCGGTGCGGGAACAAAAGGGCAATGTGCCCCCCAACTATTCACGTCGCATTAGGCGCAATCCGTCACCGAGCCAGATCTGACGAAGGTGGTCGAACGTCCACCTCTTGCGCCCAGCACTCGGATTTCCGACTTCGATCGAACCGTGCTCCGTGATTCCATAGACAACGACGGCATGGTTCGCTTTGCGAGGACGCCACCAGGGCTGGTCGGTTCCATCGTGAGATGGTTTGGCATCCACGAGCAGCAACGCCGGATACATGTCTGGCTGGCGAAGCGCCTCGGGCGTACACGACAGGATCTCCACGTCCCAGGGTGTGTTCTGCGTTTTGAGCTTCAAACCACGATAGAGGCCTAGTTCCGGCGTGCCTCCTCGGCGAGTCAAACACAATTCCATCATCTCGCTTTCGCGGGCCGGGATCCCATGCTCCGTCAGCAGCGCGACGGCGCAGCATGCGCTGCACGAGTCGGCGTTCGTCTGCATGCAAATACCGTCAAGGAAGCGGGGCCGATCAGGCTGAGGTGCGGGTGCGAACATGTCGCAAGCTATTGTGTACCAGGCCAGGCCGGTCAACATGCCGACTGTGGCCGCACGTCGCCACGCGGGGACCGACGAGTGACCGGCGACAATCCCGGCCAAGACCGCCGCACCTAAAGGTAGCCAGTTGCCCAGGACGATGGCATTGGATACCGGCAGCAAGCGGACCAGGGTCAATTGGCCGTGCAAGGTCGCTGCAAAGACGAGCGTCAGTGCGAGTGTAACTAAGGCGGTGGTGTTCGATATCCACGGTCGAAAGTGGTGGACGAGTGCCTTGCCGGTCCAGAAAAGAAATCCCGCGGCTAGGCAAATCGCGAAGATACTGATCGCGAGGTCACCATAGGCTACGACGGAACTCATCTACGATTTCTCGCAGTGGTAATGGACAGTGAGCGTCGGCACACTCTGGAACTCCCTGAAGCCCCCCTCGAAAAGCAGCCGATCCAGCGAAACCTCCAAGTCCGTGAGCCGCCAATAGAGCGTCGCTTGTGTCACGAACGTTCCCTCGGGATCGTAGTGGACCACGCCCATCGGTGTGGCGATGGCGCAGATTTGATCCGAGGCCAGGGGCAACGAAGTCTCCTCATCATGCGTTTCGAACGGTATTTGCAGAATTCGGCAACCGCGGAGATTTCCGTCACAAGCAGCAAAGGAATCGAGCAGCACTTTCGAGTCGGCCCTCGGACGCCTGCTTGGATCAGAGAAAGGAATCAGCCGGATGGTGTCGAGCGTGGTACAGAGACGGTCCCTTGCGTTCTGGCCAGGCAGGAGATCGCTGGAAAGGACCGGCTGACTGAAGAAGGAAAGAAGCTGGGCTCCAGTCAAGGGCGAGCCGAGTGCCTCGACCGACTCGATCCCAACGCTGTCCACGTAGGCAAGCCGGACCGATTTACCGGACAAAGGATCCTCTTCCAACAAGGCAAGGCTCGCGTCACCGCTGACGACCATTTCCGCTCCGAGACCCAACATTGCCTCGGCCACGGGGCGAACCAGAGCGGCGACTATCCCCACCCCCGGCCCAGGGAATTGAATACCGTCAAACACGAGGCCGTCGGGAGGACCGAACTGCAAGCTCATGCCGTCCGCCTCCGACAGGATTTTGGCCATCCGTACAGCACCAAACGAGCGGCGTTCGACAATCCGATGACCATTGTTGCTTTCGATCACCCGCCGGTACGACATCTCGAACGCGTACGCCATGTGGGGCCGCGGTCGGCCGCCGCACGCATTGCCCTTCCGTTGTGCGACGAAGCCGCCCTTGACAAGGACATCGTATGTACTTCCCGCAGGCAGTAATGCCTTGATTCGCTCCGGATCTCCCACGAGCGGCGCATTTGCGGCTGGCGTTTGCGGTGCCATCGCCCAGAATTCCGAACGGGAGACTTCGCTTTCGCAGATGAGGGCGCTAAACCAGTCCTGCGATGCTGTCAGATCCTCCTTTCGGCTCGCCTCCGCCGTGCGGACTTCTTGAGTCCACAGGGCGCCGATTACCACAAGGCCGACGGCCAGCAAGAGCACTGCCTGAAGGATGCTCGTCGCATGCTTGAGACGAAGACTTTTCATTACTGTCATTTGAATAGCCCGCAAACCACTTCGTCTTCTGTTGGAGAAGACTCGCATGACACACCTTTTCCACTGAGACAGAAAGGTTTGGTTCACTCGTTTCGCTATTCCCAAACCAATTGTTGCCGCTGGTTGTTTACCGCAGGCGAGGGCTTTTTTGACAAAACCCAGAGGAAAGTGCCTCAGGCATGTTGATACATAGAGGGCAAGACTGCCGCGAATTGATTCGCCACTACTGAACACATTATTTACCTGGGGCAACCAATTCGACGTCAATCGCGTTGCGTCCGGGCTGGATCTCGACCATCTTTGTCTTTGGAACGAGGCCGGCGCAAGGCGACGGCACTGGATTGCCATCTCGGATGGCGCCCAAATACGCGTAGGTCGTGGTGTCAATCCTCACCGGTTGCGGTGTATGATCAAGGCTTGGCCTGTGAGCTTTCAGCAGTAAGAGTAACGTCTGCTGTGTGGATGACGCGTACAGAGCGCAAAAAAGGAGACGCGGCTCGTTGTCAGCAGCCACGTCCCCTTCTGAGTCTTGAACAATAACGTCAGCATCGTCACGCGCGCCTCTTGAAGGACGGACCTGGAGATCCGTCCAACTTTGGATCAAGCCGGAGGCCGCGTTGTCAACCTACAATTTCGACTCTCCCGAGTTTCCCGAGTCATTGGATAGCCCCTGCTCCACAGATGTGTCGACCTCCATCTCTGTGGGCTCCTCGTCAGGAGCCATTGGGGGCGGGGCGGGCGACGAACATCCAAACGTAAGTACAGCACTCAACAAACAGCAAAGCTTCAACCACTTCATCACTGAGACTACTCCTGATTAACGGAACACCTGAGCAACGGCACGTTACTCGTTGTCACCTGCGTTGATCGTGCCCATGGAAATCCACGTTGCTTGGTCAATGTCGTTCGAAACCATGTCCACAGAAGCATCCGCCGATAAACAGAGGGCGCCCCCCGGATGATAACTGCTCGGGTCCTTAACATCCACTGTTGTCACCGAAGTATCGTTGTCGCAACTCGGTCCGGCATTTGGACCGACGAGCGTCGTGATGTAGGGAGCCCAAAGCCCTCGACCAGCCGACCAGAAACGGCCTTGATCGTCGCTGTCTGCGTTCCAGCCACTGCCTGAAGCATACATCGAAAGACAGTTCTGATAGTAAGTATTGATTGTGGCAAGGTCCACGGCCTGGTTCGTGAAGGTTCTGCTGCTGCCAAGGACGGGGCTCTGTAGCAAGTTGCCCGTACCTACAACCCGGTAATACGGCTCGACTTTGGTCGGATCCCACATGCCTCGGTTCAGGCCTATTCTCGCCTCGGCCATTGCGATGCTATTGGATGTACCGTCCGTGATATCCGCGAAAGTCCCCCAAACGGCCCTGGTAACAAATCCAACTCGGTAACTGGCGCCCACAGACCAACTAGACTGCGGTCCATGTGAGAAGTTGTAAGAAATCGGAGAACCATCGCTACGTGGCCCTCGGGCACCCGGATCGCTGGGGCACGTAAAACCGGCCATGCGAGTGTTGCTCACGTCCAGATTTCTATCTGGTGCTAGGGCATTGCCGGCGCTGTACCAGTAATAGTTGAAGTTGACCTTGTCGTACAGCGCTTGTTCCTCGAGAAACGGGAGCATCGATGCGATGCCGCCCCAAGCTTCCCTGTTTTCAGCGGTTGCGTTACCGCTGTGCGTACCCGGTCCAATACCCGCCGGGAACGTGCCGTACGTGTCATGGTAGTTGTGAAGCGCCAATCCGAACTGCTTCAGGTTGTTCGTGCATTTCGCCCGCCGGGCCGCTTCGCGCGCCGCCTGGATGGCCGGCAGCAACAGCGCGACAAGGATGCCGATGATGGCAATTACCACGAGAAGCTCAACAAGCGTAAAAGCACGACTACGTCTGATCGAGAAAACTTGCATGACACACCTCTTCGACTAGGGCAAGAAGGTCTGGTTCAATCGTTCCGCTATTACCAAACCAATTGTCGCCGCTGGTTGTTTACCGCAGGGGAAGACTTTTTTGACAAGACCCGGAGGAAAGTGCCTCGGGCATGTTGATACATAGAGGGCAAGACTGCCGCGAATTCATTCGCCATTACTGAACCGATCTCTGACCTGGGGTAACCAATTCAATGTCAATCGCGTTGCGTCCGAGCTGGATCTCCACCATCTTCGTCTTTGGAACGAGGCCGGCGTATGGCGACGGCTTTGGTTTGTTCTCGTAGGATTTTGCTCCCTCATGGGTCGGCGTATACATTACCTCGTGCTGGCCGACAACGGCCCCATCCTTCTCGCCGTAGGTGGACAGGACGAACGTGCCGTCGTCTTGCACCGCAGCGGTGGCCGGCTTGCCCTTCATGCCCGGTCTTGTGCTGACCACACGGACAGGCCGAAAGGTAATGCTGCCGCCCTTGACCACCTGTCCTTCATAGGTGATCTTCCCGTCGACGCGCGCAACTTCGAAGTCGGCGTCTCCACCCGAACATCCGGCTAATCCCGAAAGCAAGGCGACGGCGGTGACGATAAGAATCCGGTCGGTCAGTCGTGTGTTGAGATTCATTTCTTGATACCTTCTTCAGAAGCTCCATGATTGCTGTTATGGAAGTTGCACGGGATTGCCATCGGCAATAGCACCCAGATAGGCGTAGGTCTCGGTGTCGATCGACTCGTTGAGGAAGCCCACCGAGCCATCGACCAGCAGGAACTGAGCACCTCCCGGGTGCTGGCTTCCGTAGCTAAAATCGGACCAACTGAGACTGACGACCGTGTTGGCAACCGTGCGGTTGTTGATGTGGCAGTTAGGACCGGTCAGACGAGCCCACGAGCTAATGCGCCACTGCCCCGGCCAATCGTTATTGCCGCCAGCCCAAATCGGGAAGACCGACCCCGTGCTCGACTCGTTGACGTTCGCCGTGGTGCTGACCTCGCCGATGGCGATGGTGTTGCTGGTTCCGTCGACAACGCTTGAGAAACGCGTAACGTAGTGCGAATAATTGGTTTGGGCCAAGCGGAACAGCCCAGTCTGTCCGCTTTGCCCACTGGGACTGCTCCAGGACGGCGAACTGGAAGTCCACGGCGATTCGTCGCCCAGGCAGACGCAGTAGTTGGACTTGCCATAACCATCGTCGTCGGTTTCTGGCAGAATGTCGCTTGGGCAGACGAATGCGTCCAGAACCGTCTTGGCAGCGCTGTTGCCGTGGTTATTGCCAACTTGAGTCCACCAGTTGTAAGTGTCCGAGTTGCTGCTTAAGGAAGCTGTCGCCTGAATAGCGTTGTGAACCTCGAGATTGCTGCCACCGTTGATGTAGACCAATGCGGCGCCGCCGGAGACGAGTTCGTCGTAAATCGCTTGCTGCTCCATGAACGGTAGTAGGTACGAACCCCAGGCGTAGTTATTGTTGTCGTCATCCGGCTGGCCGACAGGGAAGTTACCGTAGGTGTCGTGAAAATTGTGTAGGGCTACCCCCAGTTGTTTGAGATTGTTCGAGCACTGGGTCCGCCGTGCTGCTTCACGCGCCGCCTGGATCGCAGGAAGCAGCAGCGCTACCAGAATTCCGATGATGGCGATTACAACAAGAAGTTCAACGAGCGTAAAAGCACGACGATGTCTGAATGACAAGACTCTCATGACACACCTCTTCGACTAGGACAAGTAGGTTTGGTTCAATCGTTCCGCTATTACCAAACCAATTACCGCCGCTGGTTGTTTACAGCAGGCGGAGGTTTTCTTGACGAGAGCCGGAGCGAAACATCTCGATCACGTTGACATAGAAGGGGCAAAAGGGCGGGAATTCATTCGCCAGAGCTGAACCCGGGAACGGTTTGCAAGGTCTCACGTAACCGCTTGATCGCCCGCGTGTAACGGCGGCTGGCGGCTGATTTCCCGACGCCGACGATCGCAGCTACCTCATCATTGCTGAGCTGCTCAAAGTGACGCAGGATGAGTACTTCGCGATCGATTTCTTTCATGGCGTCGAGTGCCTCCTCGACCTTCTTCGTCATCTCATCCCGAATCGCAGCTTGGCTCGGCGAAGTAAGGTCCGCCACAAGCCAACCCGACAAGGAAACCGAGCTGACCTGCGGCGTCTGGAACGAGAACTCCCGACGAGCGTCACGCATCCCGGCGAGGTGACGACGGTGAACGCGAATCAAAGTGTCCAAGGTTACGCCACGCAGCCACACGAACACAGGCACACGCGGATTATCGACGTAACGCGACAGACGTTTCTGGGCTTCGAGAAATGCCTCCTGAAGGACATCGGACGCATCGACCCGCCTCGACAGAAGAGGGTCCAGTCGCAAATCAACGATTCGTTCCAAGCGATCCCGGTGTTGGTAGAACGCCTCCGCCAGGAACTCCTCGCCATTGCGCCGCAGGTGTTCGATCCAGGAGTCGTGGCCGTCAATGTTCATCGTGTGCAGTGTTTTGACTCCGACATTTCAGGACAACAAGAAGGCCGCCCGCAGCCAGCTGGATCGCTTCAAACGTTCGAGCATTCGATTGCCATATTCATCTCACCAGGAGCCCATGCCGCACATGCACCAACTCCTGGTGTTTCGTTGCCGTCTGCTGTTACTCGCCGTCACAGCTTGGATATGATCTCCGCAGCCTTGGCCTTGATAGCCGCGGGCGTGGACTTGCTCTTCAGTTCGTCCAATTCCTTCATGATCATCTCCGCTTTGGTGGCGTCCACCGGTTTCAACCCGTATTCCGTTGCCTCGCGAATATCCCCAAGAGACTCAAGCGAGCCGGTTTGGGCAATGTTTTCAAGGCCCGGCCGGATGTCATCCTGGATGGGATCTGCAACCGTGTCCGCTGCTGGTGTGCCTCCGCTTGTGCCACACCCAACTACCGCAACCATGCTCAGTAAACACAACAATCTTACGAACCACATAGCACTAACTCCATCTGCGTTCATTTTGGCGTCCGACATAGACAAACCCGCTGGACCGACTGGCACCAGCGGTTAATGAGGTCCAAGTTTGGAGAGGCAAATCAATCGATTTTGACGTTCTGTCCATCGTCACGGATGGCAACCCGCAACAATACGGCCAAGTCCGTCGTTCCCGATATGAACTGCACCGAACCGTCGACGAACGCCAGGAGCACACCTCCCGGATGAGGCGACTGCAACGGGTTGTTGAGGCCGTTACCGGACGTGTGTTCAACACTACATCCGGGAGCCCCGCCTCCGGAACTTGTGCCGTCAATTACCTGCTTCAAATCAGGTTTGTGGCGGACAGTGGTGAGATTGTAGAGACGTCCAGTATGTGTATTCGTAGTGGACGTGTTGATACTGGTGGTCCTGCTGCTCCCAGATGTCAGCCAACCGCCAGTCCAGGAGACTGTCGCCCAGCCGGGATCCCCGTGATACTTGTCCGATGCGGTTGGGTCGACGTCTCTGAGCCAGTCAGACTGTTCACCGACGATCATAGTATTGGAAGTGCCGTCAGTACACTTCGCCATGTTTGCGTGCTCCCAAGGTGGCAGCATTCCGCTCGAAGCGATCACACCATCGGTGCCGGAGACTTCCGCGTTCGCACCGTTCTGATAGACGCGGGTGCTGGTCGGTATGCCCCAGGCTTGGTTCGGATATAGCGTGCTATTGCTTGGATCGATATCCGTCCCTCCCATAATACCCACGTACGAAGGCAGACATCTCTCCCCGACCTGAGTGCGCATCAAGGGCAGCGGACTGGACGGGCAACGCATGTAGTCGGGTGCTAACTTGGTTAACGCTACGTGTACATCGTTGGCGTAGTTCGTCAATGAGCCCGTATTGAAGTTGACGTTAGGATTGGCGTAGCCAGTTTGCTGTGTTGCCGCGATCTTGTCGTAGATATTACGCTGCTCGACGAATGGTAAGATGCCGTATTGCCAGGAAGGCCCTACGCGAACGGCGACTCCTCGTATCCCGGCATGCATCGCTCCCATTGGAAACGTTTTGTACGTGTCGTGGTAATTCTGCAGCGCCAACCCAATGTTCTTGAGATTATTGTTGCACTGCGTCCGCCGTGCGGCCTCGCGGGCGGCTTGGATCGCCGGCAGCAACAGGGCCACCAAAATCCCAATAATGGCAATCACCACTAGCAACTCCACGAGCGTGAACCCACTACCCCTCGACTTTCTACGCATGGCGATACTCCCTGACAAAGTGAATGAGATGAAACAAGACAGAAGTCAATGTTGAGTTACGCAAATTCAGCTCTGCCGGCGCATAGCGCATCGGCGCACAACTGGTTGGCGTCTCACGTGTGTCTCTTTAACCTAACACCGATTGCCACCGGATTTTGTTTACCACATGCGGAGATTTTTTTGGAAAAATGTGCCAACCGCTGATCCGTTCACTTGTGAGCGGGGTTTATTGAGATGGTGGCCACGGAAAGACAACACGGAAAATGCAAGTAGTAGGTAAAACGAAAAGACTTATCATCAGCCGTTTCTCCCAGCACGTCACCTGATCCCTCCGTACGGGACGCCTATCGAGAGCAAGGAAGCGCTAGAGAGGCGAAGCTGTCGGCAGTCGGGCGCTTTCGTGCGCGATCACCCAAAAGACTCGCTCAAGGCGTCCCTAGCAGTTGCTGCAATACGACTTTTCCGATTGTGGCTGATGCGAGTTAGGCTTGTTACGTCAGTTGGCAATTCTCCATATTGCTGCTGCGCAAATCGGTCAAAACTCCGGTGCGAACTCACTGAAGAACGGGCGACGAACGCTCGCGTCGTAGACCTCAATGTGCGGTAATGCTGCCGTCAGCGATGCAACGCCTTCGGTGCTCACGTCGCATCCTTCAATGACCAGAGTCTGCAGGCTGCGACAGTCAGCAAGTTGTCGCAACCCGACATCCGTAATTCGGGTTTCACCTAAATTGAGCCACTGTAGACTTCCCAGGCCAACCAGTGTTTCGAGTCCAACATCAGTAATGGTCGTTTCCTCGAGGCTCAGGACGCGCAGGGCCGTACAGGAAGACAGGTTGGCCAGCCCCACGTCGGAAACCAAGGTACCGTTGAGTACAAGAACCTCGAGATGCTCCAGGCCGGCCAGATGAGAGAGCCCCTCGTCGTTGATCTGAGTATTGGTGAGATCCAAGTACTCAAGTCGCTTGAGTCGGGCAATGCAGATGAGATCACTTTCCGTTGCATTTGTTTCCGCTAGGCGAACGGCAAACACGGGATTCATGAACTCGTCGCCGAACAACGCCCGATACGAGGTCGGACGCGTGTATGAGTGGCCTGGACGTTCACCCTCGCGAGCAACATACCCGTCGAGTGCCCAGACTCGCTCCACGATCATTCGCTGCTGGCCTGCCTGAATCATCGCCACACCAAAAGCCCCAACCGCGACTACAGCTGCCACAGCGATCGCTCTGGATCGAAGCACACGCTGTGGGCTTGGGGGCTCTGTTTGTTTGGGACCAGGTTGGCGTACGTTTCTCATCGATGTTGGTGGTCGTCAGCGGCCTTGTCGCCGTTCCCTAACGTGAATAGATTCAGCGTCGCGCAATGCAAGCTACCCCCAGTCGGTAAAAGCAAGCTGGCGTCAATTCCTACGATGTCCCGCTCGGGTAACAGTTCCTCGAACACGCTAATCGCTGCCGACTCGGCTTCTGCGTCCAAGCCTGGATAGATCGGTACGAGCAGCTTGCGGTTACCGAAGATCACGTTGGTGTGCGTCGGCCACAAATCCACCCCGCTTTCTCTCCTTGGCCGACACGGCATGGGAATGCGCACTACACGAAGCTTGCCGTAGGCCCCTTCTAACGCCGCCAGTCGCGCGGCGTTGCGATCCAGGATCGCGGCATTCACAGGGTCCCCCTTCTGCGAATATCGACCTATGACCACTGTATTGGGCGAAGTGAAGGCGGCGAACATGTCAACATGCCCGGTTGGTTCGCCTCGCATCCGTTCCAGAAACACCACCTGTTCGGCTCCGTAGAAACTACGAAGAACCTGGGCGACTTCTTTCTCGCCGTACCCTCGGGTGTGATTCCCCAGCATCACGGTCTCAGTCATGATACATAGCCCGCGCCCATTGCTCAGTATGTTTCCGTGTTGAATGGCAATCGGTGCACGCAATACGTTCAAGCCAAGGTAGGCCCCCAAAGCTCTCGGAAATTGATCCTCCTGGGGATGCAGATTTGCCAAGCCCGCGGGGAAATAGTCGGCGTCAACTAAGGCGTATGAGCCGCAGGCCGATTTCAAGCAGGCCGGACCGAAGTCACGAATCCATCGGTAGTTGCACGGGACGGGGATGAATTGTACGGAGTCTTCGGGAATGTCTGCCTCCACGAGTTGGCGTGTGACTCGGATTCGCACCGACTCGTTACACGCCGGGACGACAATTTGGACATCTCGCCGAAGTGCTTTGACGATATCGCAGGCGACCTGATCTCCTCCATCGCGTCCTTCAGGACCATGCGCAAGCGTAGGCAATGGCCATGCAAGCAAAAGCGCCTCTTGAGGCTCGAATTCGCCCTGCATAACGCCAAAAGGGCGTGCGTCGATGATGCCTTCGTGGAGCCGGTGCACGCGAAAGCCGCGCCCGAACACAGTGACGCCAATGAGAACGATCGGAAGGATCACATACAGCGTCGATCCCTTGCCCGTGTTTCGCTTCTTCTCTTTCATCCGCGAGAGACCGCCTTCGCGTGCGTCCACCGCCCGCATAGGTATTCAGTCTGGGCTCCTTCCTTGCGGCGTCTGACGATCACGACGGAGCTCGGACCCTGGGGAAAGTACGTGTGGGTAAGCGGCATTGCCTGGCGGGACGGCCGTTAATGTGTGAGGTGGCTTTAACTGTTCAACCAACGTCGTGAGCGCTTTACCTGATCGCCGGAGTTGCGACTGCGCCAGCGCGCTCGGGAACAAAGCCAACAGTACAACCATGGCGCACACGCTTTTCACCGTCTCTTTCCAGCGATTCTTAATCCCCGTTGACATCTTCCTGGATCCCGGGTGTTAACGGGGGGCGATTGCAGGAATATCGATTGATCGTTGTCCCAACAAACCAAGAATCGAAAATGGACGGCGATTGTTTACCAGCGGAGGAGTTTTTCCTGAAAAGAATGAAAGAAAGCCAGGCTCTGTCAGAGTGGCACCGACCTTCGGTCGTATGCCAAACCAGCCTCTGCGGGCGCACGATCGCTCGACGTGGGAGGTTTGCACCATCCACGGCGTTGCGTTTCGGCACCTCCTGGCCGTAGCATCAACGTCATCGCGCCGGGAGCAAGGCTTACTGTGCCTTGTCACGCCTTGCTTACGGGGCCGACGGCTTGCACGTTGAAGGTTGGGCTTATTCGTCCTACCATTGTCAAACCGACTGTCGCGAGAGATTGTTTACCACATGCGAAGATCTTTCGACAAAATGTGTCGACTTCCGGCCTGTTGACTCGCAAGCGGGGTTTCATTGAGATGGTGGCCACGGAAAGACAACACGGAGAATGCAGGTAGGCTGTGAGTATCGAATCCACCGATCCCCAGATCGAAGAACTGCACCGCAACGGTCAACAGTGTCTGGCGGAGACGTTTTCACGACACCAAGATCGTTTGGAGCGAATTATCGACTTGCGGTTGGATCCTCGCCTTTCCGGGCGAGTCGACGCGGCCGATGTCGTGCAGGAGGCGTTTATCGAGGCCAGTAAACGTCTACCCCGTTTCTTGGAGAATCCGACCGTTTCCGTATTCGTCTGGGTCCGTGGTGTGGCGTTAGACACGCTGATCCACGTCCACCGTCGGCATCTGGCGAAGATGCGGGACGCCGGTCGAGAGGTTTCGCTACACCTTGGGCCGGCACCGCAGGTTAGCTCGATTTCGTTGGCTGGCTGGCTGGTGGCGGATCTCACTTCGCCGAGCCAGGCTGCGATGCGGGACGAAGTGGCGAAGAAGGTCGAAGAAGTACTTGAGGCAATGG
The DNA here is from genome assembly GCA_964617665.1 of uncultured Pirellulaceae bacterium. Classification (GTDB taxonomy): domain Bacteria; phylum Planctomycetota; class Planctomycetia; order Pirellulales; family Pirellulaceae; genus JADHUC01. The sequence goes on along the minus strand of CAZUAH010000246.1, from coordinate 5,594 downwards.
ACGAAATCGACCGCGAGGTTCTGATCCTGCGTCATTTCGAACAGTTGAGCAACGACGAAGTGGCCAGCATTGTGGGTGTCAAGAAAGCCGCCACCAGTCGCCGCTACATTCGAGCGCTCAAGAGGTTTCGTGAGGTCATGGAATCCGTGCCCGGTTTCGACCTTGGCCAGTGACTCGAGGTAGAATCACGATGGAAACCCCGTTAGCAGTAGACTGACAACAGGAGTGCACGCAAGGTTGGATGATGTCCGATTCCGACAGTAGTATCGTCGAGACTTTGGCCGACGAGTTCGCCGAGCGTTTGCGTCGCGGCGAGTCGCCGTCGATCTCGGAGTACGCCGATGCCCATCCCGAATGCGCTGATGAGATTCGCGAGCTGTTTCCGTCCGTTCAGATGATCGAACAACTCGCCTGCCGACGAGAACAGCAACGCGTGTCTAGAAGTTCCGGTGGATCCCCGGTAGCCGCCGATCCCGAGCAACTGGGCGACTACAAAATCGTTCGTCGCATCGGACAGGGCGGTATGGGCGTCGTCTACGAAGCCGTTCATCAGTCGCTTGACCGACGCGTCGCCGTCAAGATTCTGCCGGCGCAGATGGCCCGTTCGGAACGTCATGTGGCACGATTTGTTCGCGAGGCCAAAGCTGCGGCTCGGCTGCACCACACAAACATCGTGCCGGTGTTCGGTGTCGGCCAGGACCGGGGAATTCACTTCTACGTTATGCAATTCATCGATGGGCAAGGCCTGGATGCGGTGCTGCACGACTTGCAACAGACAAGCGGATTCGCGTCTCAGGCTCCAACGTCGGCAGTTGCAGATGCGGTAACAAACCGCATGGAGTCGGAGACGCGAGATCTGTCTGACGACCTCCCGCCAGCGGTCTTGCGAATTGGTTCCACGTTTCCCGGACACTTCCGCCGTATCGCACAAATCGGCGTTGGGGTCGCGGACGCTTTGGAGCATGCGCACTCGCAGGGCGTGCTGCATCGCGATGTGAAGCCGGCCAACATCCTGGTGGACGAGGAAGACAGTGTCTGGGTCACTGATTTCGGACTCGCAAAACTGCTGAACGCCGACGAGATTACAGCAGCGGATGACATTGTTGGTACGCTACGTTATGTCGCTCCGGAGACGTTCCACGGCGAAGTCGATGCCCGCAGTGACGTCTATGGCCTTGGACTGACACTCTATGAACTGTTGGCGTTGCGGCCTGCGTTTACGGATCAGGAGCGATCGCCGTTGATTCGGCGGATTATGGAGGAAGAGCCGCCGCCATTGCGCAGCCTGCTCCCCGACCTGCCTCGCGATCTGGAGACGATCGTTACCAAAGCGATCGCGAAAGAACCGCAAAATCGCTACCAAACAGCAGGTGAATTGGCCGACGATCTGCAACGCTACCTTGACGAACGGACGATTCAGGCGCGTCACGTCACAACGCTGGAACGGGTCTGGCGCTGGAGTCGCCGGAATCGTCGACTGGCCATCATGTCCACCGTTTCCCTGGTCCTGTTGATCGCCGTTTCGCTTCTCTCCAGTATCGGGTACGTACAACTCCGTTGGGCCTATGACCAAATCGATACCGCCTTGGCGTATGCGCGGCAATCGGAAGCCGATGCCGTGATGGCCAAACAGGAAGCCGAGGCGAGCGAAAGACGCGAAGCCGCTTTGCGGCAGAGCGAACGGGAGCAACGCCTGCGTGAAGCCGAGCAAAGGCGGCGAGCAGAAGCGGCACTAGGGGTCGCCATGGAGTCGCTGGAGGAACTGTTCGCACAAATCGAATCGCGCCGTCGACCGGGAGAGCGGCTCGATCGCAAGGAAGCGCGAGGCATGCTCAACGCGCTGAAACGTATGCTGGCTTTCCACGAGCGGCTTGCCGAGCAAGGGCAAGGCAACCCGCAAGCTCAGATTCGCGTAGCCGAAGCGTTTCGACGTATGGGCGACCTTTACCGCAGCCTGCACGAGTACGATAACGCGGAAGCAGCCCTTCGCCAAGCGATCACTTCGCTGGAACGTCTTGTCGAAGATAGTCCTGACCAGACCGACCCTCAGATCCAACACGCTCGGGCAAACTACACGCTAGGCCGAGTCTATCGCGACAAAGGCCAACGCGACGATGGCGATGCCCTGATTCAGTTGGCTATCATAGAGTTGGAGGCTCTTCCAAACGATGCACCTCAGCATCGCCACATACTGGAACTACTCAGCCGATTTCGAAGGGACGTACCTCGCGTTCCAGGTGAGTAGCGATTGACGAACTGTGCTTCAAGATCACGGCTGGGACACACGCCGCAATCTTAGGACAGGGGTCAGATCAGGAATGCTGCTTGTGATGATTAGGGGAGCCGATGTCCGCCTGACTCAACGCAATCTTCGCATTGGCGGCAGATATTGAATACCGATCGAATCCGGTAAAGCGGCGTGTGCCTCAACCACTTCCTGTGAGAGGACAAGCGATAAATGGGCCAGTTCTCCCCGAACGATGGCGATCTTGCGAGTCCGGTTCGGGCACATCGCCCTGGCCCATGCGGAAAACCTCAGAGGTCCGACACCCCTCGAGCGCGAATCAATCTGATTCGCCGCGGCCACGGAATGGGAACTCTTCGTGTACTGGGTCGAAATGCGTCGTTCAAATGACGACATCCGCTCCATGGCCTGTTTGCCCCCGAAGTAACTCATGTGGGCGTGTCCCGGGCGCTCAAGCGTTTTCGCCCTGAGCGCTCATGACGACAACACCCGCGAAGTTCTGATTGCCCCGAGAACTTCCGAGGTGGCCGCACACCTGGCTGCTCGGTTACATGACGGCACTGCTGAATGAGTATGGCGGTGATCGACTCAATCCCCGGCGGCCACGACCCGGGCGTTGTCGAAATGAAGGACACCGCCGGCACCGGGCTGATAGTCTTTGCGACCGAGAGATGCCTTGAAGGAGACTCCCGAATTCTTTCGAATCCGGCTACGAGAACGCATCAATTGGTTTCGGATCCGCCGTTTCTGGGCCGCTCCAATCTGTCCACCCTTATGGCAACGTGATTCATACTCGGCGACGAGATCTGCCAATGAGTTGCCCAGCAGGGGTATGCGCTCATTGCACGCCAATGCTCAGCGATTTGTGTATGCCAACGAGAACGGTACTGTAACGCTAAACGCGTCGTTCACGGACCCGGGAACGCTGGACGTTCACACGGTCCACATTGATTGGGGCGACGATTCCGGGGTCGAGACGTTCACGCTGCCCGTTGGCGATCGCAGTTTCAGCCGTCCGCATCAGTATCTAGACGATCCCGACGGCACGCCGGATGACTACACCATCACGGTCACCGTGGAAGACGACGACCTTGGCGAGGCCACCGAAACAGCGACCGTCACCGTCAACAACGTGGCTCCCGAGTTCGAGGCCGGGGGGTCTGAAACCATCTGGCCCGTCGTGCAAGGCTACTTCTCGCGCCTAATCAACTTCACCGATCCCGGCACGCTCGACGTGCACACGGTGAACGTGGACTGGGACGGCGATGCGGTGGTGGACGAAACGTTCACCGTATCGCCCACGGGCAGCCGCACGTTCGATATCGAAAACACGTACACCCAAGGCGGCACGTACACGGTCATCGTCACCCTGGAAGACGACGACGGCGGATCACACACCGATAGTTTCGACTTGACCGTGATTCTGGCCGAAGTCGAATTCACGGCCGCCACCTACTCCGACAGTGAAGGCACGGGCACCAGCACGGTGGTCACGCTCGAACGATCGAGCGATACGGTCGTCTCCCAAGTGGAAGTTGCCATCACGGGCGGTACGGCTCAGGGATCGGGCGCGGACTACGACAGCAGCAACTTCCCCATGACCGTCACATTCCCGGTTGGCGTGTCGCAGATGGACGTGCCGGTACCGATCGTCCAGGAAGACCTGGTCGAGTTGGACGAGACGATCACTTTCGAGGTGACGGCCGTATCGAACGCCACCATCGACGACCAGAACACGGCCGAACTGACCATCACCAACGACGATGCGGCTGTTATGAACGTGGTGGGTGAGTCGGTCGACGAAGCGACCGGCCAGTTGGATTACACTGTCACCATCACCAACCCGGTGGATGTGGCTGTGACCGTCGAGTTCGACACGCTGGCCACCGGCTCGGCCACGCCCGGCGTGGACTTCACGCCCGTGACCGATCACCTGGTGACTTTCGCGGCCGGCTCGACCACGCCGCAGATTGTGACGGTGAACGTGACGGACGAGAGTATCGTCGAACCGGACGAAACGGTGATCGGCGAGATCAACACGCTTGTCGCCAGCGGTCGCAACGTCACCATCGCCTCCACCGCCACCGGCACGATCGTGAACGACGACGAAGCCACGATCACGGTGACCGGCGTCAGCGAAGCAGAAACGGACGCGGGGACGACATTCACGTTCGACGTAACCCTGGACAACGACGTCCAGGGCGGCCTGACAGTGGCCATCGACACGGCCGACGGTTCGGCCACCGACGCCGACAACGACTACGAACCCAACACGGGCGGCTCGCTAACCTTCGACGGCACGTTGGGCGAAATCGAGCCGTTCCAGGTCACCGTCAACGGCGACACGAAGGTCGAACTGGACGAAACGTTCGACGTGCTCCTGGGCGCGCTCTCCAACATCGACCCCACTGCCGCCGACGACATCACCACCGGCGACGGCACCGGCACGATCGAAAACGACGACAGTGCTACGCTGACGCTCGGCGACGCCATGCCGGTGCTGGAAACCCACACCGGCACGCCGCAGTTGGTCTTCCCGGTCACGCTGGATAACCCAGTGGACGTAAACGTATCGGTCCAGTTCGAGACCCAGGACGGCACGGCCACCACGGCCGACGGCGATTACGTTGCCAAAACCGGCACGCTGACCATCAACGCCGGCGACCTGGACGGCGAGATTCGCATCGATGTCAACGGCGACTATACCGTCGAACTGGACGAGACGCTCGAGGTCGCTCTGTCGAACCTACAGGCCAGCGGACGAGACGTCACTCTGGCCGGCACCGGCGCCAGCTGGACACAGCTTGGCGCAGACATCGACGGCGAGGCCACCGACGATCTTTCGGGCCGCTCGGTGTCAGTGAGTGCGGACGGATCCACCGTCGCCATCGGAGCCGACCAGAACGATGGCAACGGCAGCGACTCGGGACATGTGCGGGTGTACACACGTAGCGGCGGGGCGTGGACACAGGTCGGAAGCGATATCGACGGCGAAGCCGCCAACGATGTTTCGGGCGTCTCGCTGTCACTGAGTGCGGACGGATCCACCGTCGCCATCGGAGCGCCCGGCAACGATGACAACGGCAGCAACTCGGGACATGTGCGGGTGTACACGTTTGGCGGCGGGGCGTGGACGCAGGTCGGAACCGATATCGACGGCGAGGCCTACGGGGATCTTTCGGGCCGTCAGGTGTTTCTGAGTGCGGACGGAACCACCGTCGCCATCGGAGCGCACGGCAACAATGGCAACGGCCCAGACTCGGGACATGTGCGGGTGTACACAATTGGCGGCGGGGCGTGGACGCAGGTCGGAACCGATATCGACGGCGAGGCGCCCGGCGATTATTCG
>CAZUAH010000245.1:16606-19682 GCA_964617665.1 uncultured Pirellulaceae bacterium | reverse complement strand
CCCGCGGCCAATCCCGACATTCCTGCGCCAATGATGATGGTGTCGTACATCTTGCGGCTTCGCCGCGTGGTTCGTGATGCACGCGGCCTGCGTGCGGCTTTCCCAGGGCGCGGGACACGCCAGCCGCCTGCTATCACATGTCCTTCATCAGCGGTTCAAGGTACTTCACCGTGCTTGCCATGCTGGCCAGTTCGCCGTAGTCCTCCTCTGGAATCTGAATGCGATGACGCTTGCGCAATTCCATCACGATGTCCAGGAAGTCCATGCTGTCCAATTCCAGCTGGTCGGCGAACGCCACTTCGTCTTTCAAACCGCTCAGGTCTTCGTCCGGAGCGATGTCTTCCAGAATGTCAATAACCTCCTGGCGGATGTCGGCAGATATCATGCCGCACTGTCTCCTTTCCTCAGTGTTTCTTGATAATCACGACGGAGTTGATCCCAAGCATGCCAAAGGAGTTGTTCAGAATATAGGTCGGCTTCCCGACTTCTCGCGGCTCGTTCATCACCAAGCCGTCTAGTGCACAGTCGGGATCCAGTTGCTGAACGTTGATCGTCGGGTGACAGACGCCGTCGTCGAAAGCACCCAGGTTTCCGGCCAGTTCCAACGCACCGGCCGCCCCCATGCTGTGACCAACAAAACTCTTTGTGTTGTTAAAGTGAGTTCGTTCCGACTCGCCAAAAACGCTTCGCAGCGCCGTACATTCCTGGGTGTCGCCGCTGGCGGTACCCGTAGCGTGCGTGCTGACAATGTCGATCTGCTCCGCTACCAGCCCTGCTCGCTTTAGCGCCAGTTCGACGCACTGGGCTTGGCGTTCCGGATTCGGAAGGACAAAGTCAGTTGCGTCCGTATTCATGGCATAGCCGGCCAACTCGCCGTAGATCTTTGCGCTGCGGCGTTTGGCATCGTCCAAGCGTTCCAGGACGAAGACACAACCGCCTTCGGCCACAACGATGCCGTTGCGGTCCGCATCGAAGGGGCGCGAGGCTTGCGTCGGGTCTTCATGATCGGCCAGCGCGCCTTGACTACGAAAACTGGCAAAGATGCCAAAGGTACGTATGCTTTCCGACACGCCGCCAGACAGGGCCACGTCACACTCGTTCAAGCGGAGCATTTGTGCGCCCTGGATAAGTCCCGCGTTGCCGGCCGCACAGGCCGCCCCGATCGTGTAGTGTGGGCCAGTGATGCCCATGCTCAACGCAACTTCGCCCGCGGGATTATTGGCCACGGTGCGCGGGTTGTGATGATGGGACCAGAACGAGGTATCGTAGTCGAAGCCTTTGATTTCGTGGATTTCGTTTTCGGTCTCGACATTTCCGTGCTCGGTGACGCCTAAGTAGATGCCCACCCGCGACTTATCGACGTTGTCCCAGTCCACCCCGGCATCCACCACCGCTTCGTTGCCACAGTAGACGCCCACACTTCCAGCACGCGTTCCGCGGCGGATTTCCTTTCGATGCTGATGACGCCGCGCGTCGAAATCGCAAATCCCTGCGACCGTCTTGCCAAAATAGCGAATCTCATATTCGCTGACGCCGCTACGCCCATTCAGGAGCCCCTCGCGGAACTCGGCAAGCGAGTTCCCGTTCGGCGCAGTCAGGCCAATACCGGTCAACACAATGCGTTGACTATCGGGCAGACGGCTTGGCGCAGTGGAGGCGATCATCGGAACTTCCTGTTGACGCACGAGTTGGTCAAGAAATACATCAAATTACCTACTCACACACACATTGACAAGCGGCCAGACGCTGCATGCCCTCTTCGGTGGACACTTGCGGACGATAGCCAAAATCGTCGATCGCCCGTCGGATGTCAAAATAGTGATCCTTAGCCAGTTGCGCAGCCAGAAATCGGGTCATTCTCGGCTCAGATTTCAGCCGCAGCAGGCGATAGGCTCCCTCCATCACTGCGCCGATTCGCCAAGCCGCACGAAAGGAGATTGATTTGGTGATCGCTGGCAGGTCAGCCAGTGCAAGGATTTGGCTGATCCAATCCCAGCAGTTTACGGGATCGCCCTGGCTAATGAAGTATGTCTGGCCGCAGACTGGCGAACCGGGCTCCAATGCATCAGCAGCCTGCAAGTGGGCTGCAGCGGCGTTTTCGACGTAGATCATGTCGACCATGTTCGCGCCGTCTCCCACCTGCCGCAACTTGCCGGAACGCGCCCTTTCCAGGAGCCGAGGAATCAGGTGATGATCCCTTGGGCCCCAAATAAGGTGGGGCCGCAAGGAACATGTCATCAGTCCATTTGTGCCGTTGGCCTCAAGCACATGCTGCTCTGCCAGGGCTTTGGTGTGTGGATAGTGACACAGCCATTGCGTCGGGTATGGCACTGATTCGTCAACATCTCGCTGATCGGAGCCATCAAAGGTGACACTTGGGCTGCTAGTGAAGACCAGCTTCGGCACGCCATGAGTTTGGCAACCAGCCACCACGTTATGTGTCGCCACGGTGTTGATCCCGTGATAGTATTCCCACGGTCCCCAAATCCCTGCTACGGCGGCCGTGTGAAAGACAACATCTACGCCTTCGCAAGCGGTTGTGGCCGTCTGTGGATCGCGTAGATCGCCTTGGATCGACTCGACGCCCAGCGCGTCCAACTCCGGGTACCGGGAACGCGAAACGTTGCGCACTTGATCACCTCGAGCCACCAGTTGCTCGACGATATATAGGCCCAGGAATCCTCCGCCTCCGGTCACCAGTGCTTTCATGACTGAAACTCGCTATGCGCGACGGTACTCGCGCAGTCCTTGCTTACGGAGAGAGTTAGAACAGATCCAGGAACGGTCGAATTCAGAATCCCTGGACAATGTGTCGCGGGATCTCAAAGCGATAGATGCCAGTTCCGCCGTACGCATCGGCGGGCAGATCCAGGTGGAAGTACTGGATCGTGCGGAGGTTGATGGATGAAGGGATATCAAAAACGAGTACATCCTTCGCCACCTCGTTTGTGCCCAACGTCGCTTCGCGGGTATGTCCCTGGACCTCGGTAACGCCGGTGAAGGCCAGCATCTCGTACTGCCGATCGCTGTCGTCAACCAAAGTGGCACCGACGTGACCATCGTCAGAGACAAACGA
>CAZUAH010000245.1:14037-16506 GCA_964617665.1 uncultured Pirellulaceae bacterium | reverse complement strand
GGGGTGAGCGAGATGATCGGCCGACCGATCGCAGTTTCTGAAGCGGGTTCGTCCTCTTCACGTCCTGCTTTGACAAGCAGCACCACCAGAAGAAGGCCGCCGAGCACGATGCACACGCCACCCACCAGCAGGCAAATACTCAGCATGCCGCTGGACGTCGTGCGAGTTGGTCTGTCGGCCACATCGACTTGCACTGCTCCTGTGCCTGGGCTGGTCACGACGTTCGGGGACGCCGCGGTCGTGGCAGGAACGGTTGGCTGTACGGCCTGGACCTGTGGTGTCGGAGATGGCTGCTGAGTCGGCACACTAGGCACACCGGCGTTCACGCCTTGTGTAGGCACGGCCGGTGTCGTGGGGACTGTCGGAACGCTGGGCGCACCTGAAGGCGTGGGGCCGGTCGGCACGGCTGGCGCCGAGACAGTGGATGGGGCCATGAACGTCTTGGCGCAGGACGCACAACGAATCGTCTGGCCAGCCGTGACGGTCTCGGCGGGGCTGATTGCGTTACAGAATGGACAGCGAATCGGATTCATTCTTCCTCGTTACGCTCCCCCATCTGGCCATCCATGTCGCCGGCAGCCCCCGAACCGTCCATTATGTCCGGCTGCTCTGGCGTGTCGGACGGAAATGGCTTGGAATCCGTATCCGGCTTTGGCTCCTCGCCGTCGCTCATGCTCTCTTCGATCGAATTACGTAACACGTCGATGGAAAAGGGATCGTCCGACTTCGGCGGTGCCGGCGGTTTGATTGCGATCTCGGGCTTTGGCGCGGCATCATCCGTGTCAGGTTCCATGATGTCGGGTTTCGCATCCGCGGCGACCGGTTCTTCCTCGCCGGGTGGCCGGTCTTGGATCATTACGGCAGGTATCTCGAATCCCATGTATCCGGTGCGTCCAATGGCTGCATATGGCAAGCGAAGCCGCAACTGTTCATACTCGCCCGTTGGAGCCTCGAAGATCAATTGATCTTTCACGGATTCCTTAGGCTTGAGGCGACGCGATGCCGATCCCGGCCTCACGCTTCGGCCAGGCGCCGACGATGCCGATAGTCGATTGTCCTTGTCGTCGGCCAAGACAACCGCGTCATCCATCTTTGCGCCTTCCGCGAGCGACCAACCCCGGAAGTCCAACGACTCGCTGGACGAGCCGTTAGTGAGGGTTAGTTCGACAGTCACTGTCCGCGCGCCGGAGTCACTCGAGTCAAGCCATACGTTGACAACATGAAACTTGATCATGCTGTCGGAGAACCGAAGTACACCTTGTTTCCTAGAGGCGTCCAGCCACCGACTGATCGCGGGCAAAGCAGCGGATTTCTTCGCATCGGCTACCTGGCGGACCGGTTCCTTAACTGGTGGATCCGTTTCGGGATTGGGGTCCGCCTCGATGTCTTCAGCCGGCACGACCGGTTTCGTTTGGTCGGGTTTCGATTGGGCGATCTCTTGTTCCTCTGATTCTGTCTTGGGAGAACGGTTCAGTGCCCAAACTCCCGCGATGCCAAGTATGATCAATGCGGCCCCGAGGCCACCGGCAATCAGGTATTGTTGTTGCTTCGATTTCTTTCTGGCGTGTGCAATCGTCTCGGCGGGGTCCTTGGGAGGCGAGGCTGGCGACGAGGACGTCACTGGCGCCGCTACTGGCATACTGGCCGGCGCAGCAACAGGAGTTGCTACCGGCGCGGCTACAGGGGTAGCGACAGGAGCGTCAACGGGTGCAGCGACAGGAGCAGCGACGGGGAGAGCACTCGGCAATTCCGGTTCTTCCGATGTCACGGGCAAGGCGGTAGGCATCGGCGGCTTAGTTGTTTCGGCAGCAACTGGGGGCCTTGCTTTGGCCGGAGGTGGCGACGCGGGCGGTTTGGCTTTCGGGGGTGCGGTCTTGGGAGCGGCAGCCTTCGGTTCTTCGCTTGGGAATAGACCTGGGATGTCGGAGGCGGGAGTCCACTGGGTGTCGGTGCTCGTGCGCACAGAGTGATCCCTAGTCAACTTGCCTTTCTGGACAAGGCTTTGTATTCGTTCACTACTGAAGGGGCCGTATTCTTTGTCGCCGATTAGACAGTACCAAGCTGCCATCGAGTAGATTCCTATGAAAGTAAAGAATAGTTGGATCTATGCTCCTCGGGAACGACACTACCCAGTGATTTGTATCGTGCCGTAACCTACAATCCTACTGTACCAAGTGGCCGCTCGATTGCCTAGTTTGTTGAGCAATACGTGCTGATAGGATAGGCCCCCTGCATTTGATGGAAAACAACGAAGAATCCGGCGATCGGCTCTCACCGAGACCGTTCCAATTCGACACTCGCTCGTTCTTTTGGCTAATGGTCACCTTTGGCCTCGCGCTGACGTACCTGCGAACGTTCGGCAGTGGAATAATCATCCACGCAGTGATAGCAATTGGCGGATCTGCAGTCGTCGGGATAGCCGTAGGATGGCCCTTCAAGCGGATCGCTGATTCGCTGTATTGGTCGGTG
>CAZUAH010000245.1:0-13937 GCA_964617665.1 uncultured Pirellulaceae bacterium | reverse complement strand
TCAAGCTGCGTAGATTCGTCAATTTGGCGACGTGCTCCAAGCCGGCATCCCCAACGGTGCTGAAGAAGAGATTGAGATCTTCGATACTCTCAAGCCCACTGATGTGTTTCATGCCGTCGTCGCCCACAGATGTCTCACTGAGGTCCAGTTTCGTGAGGTTCTTCATGTTTCCAAGGTACTGCATGCCGCTGTCGGAAACCAACGTGCCGCGAAGCACCATGACCCGCATTCGCGTGCTGTTCATCAAGGCCGCCAGCCCGTCGTCGCCGATTGATACGTTCAGGCAGTAGAACTCCTCCAGCGTGGTAATGCCCTTCAGGTGGGCAATCCCGTTATCGCCAACGGATGTGTCCTGCAAACCCAACACTTTGAGCTTTGTCAGACCTTTCAGGTTCTCCATTCCATCGTCGGTGATGTCATATCCGAAGACTTTCAGGCTTTTCAGGTTTTTCAGCGTCTTCACATGCTCCAGTGTCTTGTCGGACAGCAGATTGCAGTTGGACAGGTTCAGCAATTCAATCGTCTTCCGTTTTGTCAACCTTGCGATTCCGTCGTCCGATACGTAGGTATCAGCCAGAAACAGGCGTTTGATATTCGGTAATTCCGCCAAGTACTGCAGCCCTTGGTCCCGCACGTCCGTCCGCGTCAGCTTGATCTCCTCCAAGTTCGTCAGTCCTTTGATTTGCGCGACACCTTCGTCGCCAATGCGTGTGTCACCTAAGTCCAGGATGCGCAGTGCCGAAAGCGTCTTAATATATTGCATACCCTCATCCGTAACATCGGGACTGTTCGTGCGCAGTTCCACCAACGCGTCGAGGGCCTTTGGATCACAAAGCCGCTTGAGATCATCATCCTTGACACGGCACCCCCGAAGATCGACCCCCGCGATTCGCCCGTCATCATGGTGTTTGATGGTGCCGCCAATATATTTCACGACCCACTGGGCCACTATGGTGTCCAATTTCTCGTCTAGCAAGATGTCCATGGCTTGATGGGCAGAGGGCTTGGTAGGGGCCTTGCCGGCATCGGTCTCTACCTTGCTTTTCACTTCAGCGACCGGTTGCTCAGCCGGAGGAGACTCGCTCTCCGTGCAACATCCGCTGATGAGTGCAGCCATTAGCAACCCGATGGCCGACGAGAGAAGACGTTCTCGCGCGATATTCACTGCATTCTCTCCTTGCGGTGGGGTACGCAATCTGAATCGGGGAATCGAGGACCGATTAGCCTACTGGACAACTTCGCCGCTGGGAATGTAGGGTGCAACTCACAATGGCCAAGTATCTGGAACAGCTCACAATCCGACTCGCCGCGGGAGCGGCCCAACTGCCTGGAGCGGTACGTTCGCGACACGCCGATTTCCTGACGCAGAGCCAGCGGTCCGATGGCGGGTTCACGGACCGAGACGGAAATAGCGATCTGTACTACACAGGCTTTGCCCTGCGTTCCTTGTCGATACTTGGTCAGTTGTACGGGCCAGTAGCGGAACGAGCTGCGACTTTTCTCAGGAATGAAATGGCGTCCCGCAATTCGATCGTGGACTACATGTCGCATGTCTACGGTGCTGCATTGCTGGATATGTCGGCGGGGATCGATGTCTTGGGCGACTGCTCGCCCACATGGAGGGAGGACGTTGTCGACACATTGGAGCAGTTGCGACGGGAAGATGGCGGCTACGCAAAATCAAAGGAAGGCGGGGCTGGCAGTACCTACTACAGCTTTTTGGCTCTGATGTGTCACGAATTGATCGGGAAACCGGTCCCACATCCGGAACGCCTGATCGACTTTGTCCTGGCTCAATGCTGTGAGGAAGGGGGCTTTCGTGAAATCCGCGTCGCGAAACGCCCAAGCACAAACCCAACGGCCGCCGCCATTGGCGTATTGCGTTCGCTTGACGCGCTGGACAACGAGATTCGTGACGGTACGATAAGTTTTCTGGCCGAGATGCAGACCGACGAAGGGGGGTTGAGGGCCAACACTCGAATTCCTATCGCTGACTTGCTTAGCACCTTTACCGGTTTGTTAACGCTCGCGGACCTCGACGCGATGGAAAATGTCGATACACAAGCTGCATCGCGTTACGTCGAACGTTTGCAGCAAGGGCAGGGCGGTTTTCTCGGTGGAGCCTGGGACGAGGCGGTTGACGTTGAATACACGTTTTACGGTCTTGGATGTTTGTCGTTGTTGAGTTGATAGCTATGTGCAACCTCGTTGTTGACGACGTTTCGAAGGAGTTTGCCACGCGGGCAGATCCGTTGGTGGTGTTGCGCACTGTCTCTTTCGAATTGGGGGCGGGCGAGAACGTCGCCATCGTCGGACCCAGCGGATCGGGCAAGAGTACGTTGCTGCACATCATCGGTACCCTCGACCGTCCTACATCGGGCACGGTCGAACTGGACGGCCAGAACCCTTTCGAGTTTGATGAAGCGAATCTCGCCAGATTTCGCAATCGCAACGTTGGTTTCGTGTTTCAGGATCACCACCTATTGCCGCAGTTGTCCGTTCTCGAAAACGTACTGATACCTACGGTGGCCGAGGGCCGGCCGGATGAGGAGACAATCGAGCGAGCGCACAGTCTTCTCGAACACGTCGGTTTGAGCGAGCGATTGCAGCATCGTCCCGCCGAGTTATCCGGCGGCGAACGTCAGCGAGTTGGTGTAGCACGAGCGTTGATTCACCAGCCAAAGCTGGTGTTAGCCGACGAACCAACGGGAAATCTGGACCATTCGAACGCCATGGGAATTGGAGAGCTGCTCGTCGATTTGCAGAAGCGCGAGGACGCAATGTTGGTCCTTGTCACGCACAGCACCGAGTTGGCATCCTTGGTCGGGCGCCAATTGCAATTGGTTGAAGGCGGCCTTCGCAAGTGATCGAAGGAATGGCGCTTGGACGGGCGCCCCTCACACTCGCCGCAGACACACTAGGCACATGTCATCCTCGCGTGGTCGATCGCCCACGAACTGACTTACTTTACTGACAATCCTCTGAAAAGCGTCTTGCGCCTGATCGGCCTCCTTGACGCAGTCTCTTATTCGTTCGACGGTGAATCGATCGTCGTCTGGGCTCCTTGCGTCGCTGATGCCGTCTGTATACATGACCAACCAGTCGCCCGGTTCCAGAGAGATTGCGGTCTGACGGTACTCCGCGTCTTCCTTGATACCAAGCGGTACAATGGATACTTCTTCGCCCGGCTCCTCGATTGTTCCGTCTGCGTGTCTCCAAATCGGTAGCATGTGCCCCGCGATGACTATGGTCACCTCGTGCTTTGCCGGGTCCAGCACACACGCCAGGGCCGTGACAAAGCGTTCCACTGGCCTGTTGGCAAGGCGGCGATTCATCTTGGTGAAGGCCGAGGCTGGCTGGCTTTCGGTTTCCAGCTGCGAACTCATTTCGCCCGTGAATTTCGCCATCAACATCGCCGCTGCCACTTCATGCCCTGCAACATCGGCAACGACGATGCCCAGTCGGTCGCCCGGCAAGGGGATGTAGTCGAAATAGTCTCCGCCGACTTGGGCGGCCGGATGGTAGTAGTCGAAAAACTCGTAGCCTTCAATCTTGGGTCGACTTTGCGGTAGGAAACTGCGTTGAATCTCGTGGGCGATGGCCAGATCCTGTTGCATCACCTTCTCACGGACCACCGCCTCATGCATCTTCGCATTGTCAATGGCTATGCCTGCCAGGACGGCCACAATGGTGAGGACCTCTAGATCTTCCTTTTGGAACGGCTTGCCGTCGTCCAAGGTGTCAACCTCGATGATGCCGAGAGGTGCGCCCTGCGAATCGACAAGCGGGGCGCACATCATCGAGCGGATTTGCAGTTCAGCGATACTCTCGCTTTGGCTCAGACGTTCGTCCTGCATTGCGTCGCGCGTGAAAATTGCCTTGTTCATTTCCATGACACGCCGGACGATGGTGCGGCTGATGCGAATCGCATCTTCGCCCGCTCGCGAGCGAGCCAGATGCGCACGGGGCTGCAACTCGCCCTGTTCGGTCTCAAGAACAATGAAACCGCGATCCGCCTGCCGAAAGACTTTCAGAAGGCTCTCCATGACCTTCGGCAAGACATCGTTCAGCGCAACTACCTTGCCCAGACTTCGGGCAATCCCGACCAATGCGGTCATTCGTGCTTCCAGGCTAGTGACGCTACTAATCGCGGTGTCCGAATCGGTAGTAACGATGTCGCGCGAAATGGTCGACTGCCACGAATCGTCGTCTTCGTCGTCGTCATCGACCAGGACGACTTTTAGAAAGGCACCCTTCTCTGGAAAAGTAGCAGTCTTCGCAAGTTGCTTGCGCAGCTCCGCGGTGAAATGACGAAAGGCGAACTCGACATCGCAGATTCGAACAACGTCACCGTCTCTCAACAAACGGGGTGTCTGGTCGATACGCTCGTTGTTGTGAAACGTGCCATTGCGGCTACGTAAATCGGACAGGTAGTAGTCCTCCCCTTGAAGCTCGATGTGAGCATGCTGTCGGCTCACCCGGGCGACTTCCCGAAGCACGACCTGACAATCAGGGTGGCGACCAATGGTTGTCTGATCTTCGGTCAGCTTATACTGCCATCCCACTCCGGGGCCGCGCACAACTTCAAGATAAGCCATGGGGATATCCTGCGATGAGCAGAGCGTCGTGATGAGGCCGTCACATCCGGCACGGTGCTTCAGGCCAGTTGGTATGTAGCCCCAAACACAACGCTAACAAATGGATAAAATTGGACCCCAATACCGCTGGTTCATGATATGCCAAATGTAGGGATCATTCAACCGGCGTAGGTCAGTTGTTTCCAGGGAAAGCCTGCATCGGCATCATGTCAACGCGAGATGATGGATCGGAGGCTGAATGGATTTTCGTACCGTGGTCCGCTGCCTTGTTGCGCCGGGTCCCCACGAATAGAATGCCAGAGGATTCGGAATAACGCTGAATCATTGCGAAAGCCATGTCCGCGCGAACGAGAATCGTCGACCGTTGGCGCACGCGTTTGGCCGAAAGCCAGCAACGGGTGGTGGGATGCCCTGCGCATCGGCGGTGGATCCACCACGTTTACTCCCGAGTGTACCGTTTCCTGATTGCGTGTTACGGCATTGACGAATGGCAGACTGACGGAGATGCGGACTGTGATCGGGATACCGGCGCGAGCCGCATGGAATTCGTTGACAACACAAGGAGTGAGCAAGGAACACCACCGAAGTCTGCCGAACGCATTCGCGCCACACTGGATGCTGTTCACGACGCGAGGGAGAATCAGCCGCAGCCAGGCAAACGCGGCGGCGGATTGGAATTCGACGACTGGATTGCGGTGGCGTCGGAAAGCGGGCTCGTTTCGCCCCGACGTTTCGTGCGACTATTGCGGTTGAACGATATTGAATCGCGTCAAGTGCGTCGCGGTGACGATGTGATTGTCGAGGTCTTCGCCGGTCGACGGGAGGAGGCGAGCGAAATACTGGAGGCCAACCGGCCAAGTCTGAGAATTCGTCCACGGAACCGGCGCGGGTCGGTGGCAATCCTTCGCGGCATCGGGAATGTCTGCTTCGGTGGTTTCATGGGCGGGGTGGCCGGTTTCTTACCGATGGTACTCTTGATAATTGTCCTCGACGCAGTACTGCAGCCGCGATCCTCCGCCTCTGCCGGCGCGGTTTTCTCGACCGTAATTTGGATCGGTTGGGGGGTCTTCGTCCTCGGCGGCATGTTTGTCTGCCTTTGGCGGTCTTGCACGAGAAAAACCTGAATTCCGAGATTGCGATCTGCCTCATGTCACACACCATTCATGCTTTCGACTACATTCGCACACCCGAAAAGCACCCGCCGGCGGCCATCTCGGTCATGTTTGGTGACGAGGCGTTTCTCAAACAGCTTGCGATCAGGCAGCTTCGCGCGAATGTGTTTGAAGACGACGACGCCCCCTTCGCAACGTTCGCCGGTGACAACGTCGAATGGCGTGACGTGGCCGACGAGCTTTCAACCGTTGCACTGTTCGGGGGCGGTGGCAGGCGATTGGCCATCGTGGAAGATGCCGACGTCTTCGTTCGTGACAACCGCGCCCGACTTGAAGACTACGTGGAAAAGCCAAAATCGAACAGTGTGCTTGTGCTGGACGTGACCAACTGGCAGAGCAACACTCGATTGTACAGAGCCGTCGATCAGCACGGTTTGCAGATCGAATGCCGAGCACCGCAGAAGGCGGTCGGGAAACGCAAGGTGCTTGACGAAGGACGGCTGGTGAAATGGCTATCGTCCTGGAGCCGTCAGCACCACGATGCGAAACTGCAACCGGTTGCCGGCGAACTGCTACTGGAGTTGGTTGGACCAGAGTTCGGCTTGCTGGATCAGGAACTTGCCAAGCTGGCGTTGTTTGTCGAGCCGGACGGCGAGATCACGCCGGAAATGGTGCGCGATGTGGTCGGTGGCTGGCGTACGCAGACTATTTGGGAGCTGCTGGACGCTGCGTGTGACGGCGATACGGCGGATGCACTCGGGCAACTTGATCGTTTGCTACAGTCCGGAGAAAGCCCGATTGCGTTGTTCGGGCAAGTTTCCTGGTCTTTGCGACGATTTGCCGCGGCTACTCGAATCTATCAGCACACTCAACGGGTAGGACGAAAGCCCAGCGTGCGACAGGCGCTTGAGCAGGCCGGTTTCCGCAAATGGCCGAAAGAGGCCATGGAGCGTGCCGAACGACAATTGCGACAACTCGGGCGCGAACGCGCCGCACGTATGTACCGATGGCTGCTGGAGACAGACTTGGCGCTGAAGGGCAGTCACTCTTCGCCGCAACGAGCTCGATTGGCGCTGGAGAAGCTGCTGGTACGAATGGCGAAACAGTTCTCTCCTGCGGTATCACGAGATCGGAGTCGGCGTTAGGTACGCTGAGAACGATTTTGTTCTCCTGCGACTCACGGCGACGAATTACCTTCCGCTGCTTCCTCTTCCTCGCCCGTGCCATTTCGGTTTGGCGGCAGTAACTGCCCCCAGCGTTTCATGCGGTAGCCGTAGATCGCGTAGTAGGACACGTAATAGGTTACGTAGCCAATAATCGACGCAACGATCAAGCTGCCGATCCACAGTGGCGCAGCGATTTCGGTAAAACGTTCCCAGTAGAAAGAGACTCGGCCAGAGAACGTCTCCGGCGGTTGCGAAAGGGCTGCCCACCAATCGACGCCAACCGGTTCCATGTGCAGTACCAATCGTCCGACTCGATAGCACAAGTAGAAGATCGGTGGGATCGTGGCGGGATTGCTAATCCAAACGATCGGTAGACCTACAATCTTGTTGGCTCGGAGCAGCCACGCGAAAAACGCGGTCAGGACCATCTGCAAGCCGACGGTGGGCGTGAACGTAATGAACATGCCGATGGCGAGACCTAGTGCCAACCGGTGGGGTGGGTCATCGGCGTGGAGAACAGTGTGAAAAACAAAGCGGCGGACCCGCCGTTTCATCTCGCGGAACTTGGCCAACATGCAGTGTACCTTCTCGCACCGCAACCAGCAGAAGTCAAAAAACCTTGTCTGGAAGGGGTTTATACTCGTTTCGTGTCAGCTACCATATAGACTTATCGGCAGAAACCTCGACGCCGATCCCCGCCTGATCCGATATTTGGCGTTTCGGTGCTAGCCTACATCCGCACATTGATTCCTTCCATGATACGACTGATCTTAGCCTTTACGGCCATCGCGATGGTTACGTCGCCGCAACTGGCATTTGCTGAAGGCGACTGGGAAATCACTCTTGAGAGCGAGCAAGCGCTGGAGCGAGGGCTTGACTGGTTGGAGCAGAACCAAGGTGCCGAGGGGAATTGGACCTCTAACGATCTTGGTCTTGTGGCCGTAGGCGGGCTGGCCTTCATGGCCGCTGGCCACGCGCCTGGACGTGGGGCCAAGGGAAGAACCGTGGGACGGGCTCTGAGCTACGTGATGGACCAAGCCAAACCGTCTGGACTGTTGAACGTCTCGCATCAGCAACGAGACATGTACAACCATGGGTTGGCTACGTTCGTACTCGGACAAGCCCACGGAATGACGTCGACTCGCGACCGCCGCCTAAACAAGGTGCTGGATCGATCACTGAAACTGATCGCCAACACGCAGTGTGAAGACGGCGGCTGGGACTACCGTGCTCGTCGACAGTCGCGCGGCCACGATCTGAGTTTGGCAGTGATGCAGGCTAAAGCATTGCGCAGCGCCGTCGACAGCGGATTGGAAGTGGCACCCGAAGTGATCGATCTGGCGATCAAGAGCGTGCGCGAGCACTACACACCCAGCCGTGGCCGCCGCAACGCCCCCGAATCGGAACTGAGGAAGCTGCCGGGACAGTTCACCTATTCCAAGGGCGGCGGAAAAGGCACGACGGCCATGGCCGCCGCCGGAGTCGTTTGCATGCAGGAGTTCGGTCAATACGACGACTGGCGCATTGCCAAGAACATGGATTTCATCATCGAACGAATCAAACAGTCACGCAAACCGAAACGCCGCGACGGTACGATGCCGTTCGACGCGTACACGTTGTACTACGTTGGGCAGGCGCTGTATCAGGTAGGCGGCGACGATTGGGAAGAGAACTATCCGATTCTTCGTGACTATCTCGTGGAATCACAGCTCATCAATGCCGGCGATCCCGGCAATCACGGATCCTGGTATGACAGAGGAGGCAGCGGAGGTGGTCGTGTGGGTGGCAAGCCCGGCCAACTGTTCGCTACATCCGTAGCGTGTTTCATCCTGGCCATTCCGAATCGATACCTGCCGATCCTGCAAGAAGGAAAGATCGAGAGTTTCCGAGAAAAATACGGGGAACGATAAACGCAAATGGAATTCCTGCCTTCCTTCGCCGCTTGGCCGTTCGCTGTTGCCGGCCTGATTGTCGCAGTCGGGCCGTTTGTGATTCACCTGCTGAACCGCCGGCGATTTCGCGTCGTCGAGTGGGCGGCCATGGACTTCTTGCGCGAAGCTCTGGAACGTAATCGGCGCATCCTGCAAATGCGCGATCTGATACTGCTTCTGCTGCGGACGGTTGCCATACTGCTGGTCGGTTTCGCGCTGGCCCAACCTTTCTTCTCGAGAAGCGACGAGGCGTACGATGGATCGAAGCCCTTACACACCGTGTTGGTAATCGACAACAGCATGAGTATGGGTTACGAGTCGCTGGAAGGCACCTTGCTCGATCGTGCAAAGAACAGGGCCCGGCAATTGATCGATAAACTTCCGGCCGATAGTCGCGTTTCCGTCATTCCGTTATGCGGATCGGAACACGGGTACAGCCCCGACGCATATACAAAAAAGGACGCCTTGCAGGCGCTCGACTCAATCGAGGTGGTGGACCGATCGGCGAGCGTACAGCGGGCCATTAACGAGGCGCAGAAGGCTTGCGAGGCGGGGCCGATGTTGGGCGAACGCGTCGTGCTCTTCAGCGATCAGCAGGTATCCAACTGGAGAGATTTGACCAGTCCAGATCAATTCGATGGTTTGCCGTCTTTGCAGGTCGTAGACGTGTCGCCGGACGATTGGGAGAACACATGGATCTCCGGCTTGCGGATTCAAGACGGCGTGGCCGACATCGAGACTCCGACAACGTTCATCGTCGAGCTGAGGCACGAGGGTTCCAGTTCGCGACATGACGTTCAAGTCACTTTGACCGTCGACGACATCGAAGTGGCCTCGAAGACGGTCACGCTGGAACCGGCACTGGGAGCCCGAGAGGTCCCGTTCGAGTACCTGTTCAATACATACCAGCCGGAACCTGGGAAACCAGTATCCGTGCCCATTCGAGCATCCATCACACCGGATCGGCTGCCCGCAGACGACGAGCGTCACTTGGTCGTGCACGTTGTGGCCGCGCTGCCGGTCGCGTTCGTGGATCAGTATGGCGAAGAAGAAGAGGACCCGGTCAAGCGACGGTTGGGCGAAACTCGACATCTGCGAAAGCTGCTGGCGCCGGTGACCAGTCGCAACGAGTCCCCGAAGCAACTTGTCAAGACTCGACATATTCGGCTCGACCAGTTGGAGCAGAGCGTATTGGAGGACGCCCGACTTGTGGTGGTCGCAGGCATCGCTGATCCGGAATCGAAGGTTCCGCTGCTCCGTGAATATGTGGAACAGGGGGGCCGGTTAGTGATCGTCGCCGGCGGCGACTACGATCCGGCGATCAACAGCGGATTCGATCCGAGCCGTTGGACCGACACAGCCTGGTTAGAGGGCGCTGGTATTCTGCCTGCCCCGTTGCTTTCCGATCCGATCGGTGCGACTCCGGACGAGGCGAACAACGGTTTCAAGCCTTTCTTTCTCTCCTACGAGAGTCTGAATTCGCACTATTACTTCCAACTGGCTGGCGTCGGCGAAGCGGAACTCCGAGATCTGTACGCCGAGCCCTTCTTCTTCAAGGCAGTTCAGGCCGATCTCAGTTCGGAAGCCATTGGTGCGTTGCACCAAGCCGAGATGAATCGGTTAGAGGAGAATTATCTTTCTGTGGCCGATGCCACCAAACGTCGTCAGCAGTACGCGAAATTGGATGCGGGAGGTGAGCTTACTGAAGAGGAACAGACGCAGCTCCGCGAAGCTGAGGAACGGCTGCAGCAAATGCGGCCAAATTGGCTGCTTTGGAACGACCATTCCGCGCCCGTAGACGAAGTAGAGCTACCTGAGGATCCGGACGAGCGAGAGAGGGTGCTGTCCGAGTTGGCTGCTCGAACACACCCACGCGTGTTGGCTCGGTTTGACAATTCGGAGCGAACGCCGTACCTGGTCGAGAGACGCATCGGGCAAGGTACTGTACTGTTCGTCTCCAGCGGTTTGCTTTCCGACTGGAACACGCTTCCTCAGACCAACACGATGTTGATTTTCGACCGAATCCTGCGGAGTCTGGTGCAATCGACGCTGCCGCAGAGGAACTTCCCCGGTGCCGAGCGAATCACGCTGCCGCTGCCTGCCGCGCAGCACGATGTTACGGTGGCCTTGCGTCGCCCCGGACGTGAGAAAGATCCCGAGATCCTCGATACGGGCTTCATCGGTAGGGAGCAATTGGGCTTCAATATTCAAGATCCTTTGGCGCGAGGTCTTTACCGCGTGGCTGCATACCGCCCGGCGAGCGAGACTAACAATGGATTGGAGCAGACGGTTTGGGAGGTGCCTCTGACGGTAAATGGCGACTCTGCCGAATCGGAACTCCAGGCCCTTTCGCGTGAACAGTTTCAGGAGCGAACTGTCAACACGACGGTGGGTTGGGTTGGGCCGGCCGAAGACATCAGTCTTGCTGGTGCCCAGATTCGCGGCCAGGATTGCTGGTGGTGGCTGATTGTCGCCGTGCTGGGGTTGCTCTTTGTCGAACTGGCCATCTTGCTTGGTTCGGCGTTGAAGACGCGCGGGACGGAGGAGAATAACGGAAACGCTCAGGCATAGACAACGATGACGAAAGCACTTGGCTGGCTACTTGGTCTGGACAACGTCACGTCGATCGATCAGATCGATCCGTCACTGGCTGCGCCCTGGGCGGTAGAAGGGCAGTTCTGGGTGTTCGCTGGTGTGGTCTGCATATTTCTTGCCTCGATGCTGTTCTACGTCCGCTATCAGCAGCGCGGGCCATTGGGAATGCGGATGGCGCTGGGGACAAGTCGAGGGCTTCTGCTGGCCTTGCTGTTCATCACGCTCGCGAATCCCTCGCTGAGAATCTCGCTGACCAACGTGCAACGGCCATTGCTGTACCTCGTATTTGACGGAACCGACAGCATGGCGATCGAGGACGAGTATTCGGAGAAGCAGCGTGACGCTCTAGATCACGTCGCCGGACTGGAGCGAGATCCCAAGGAGCCCACTTCCGTCTCACGCATTCAATACGTCCAGGCACTGTTGAACAGAGAGGAGAACTTGCTGGATCGGCTGTGCGACGAGAAAGACTATCGCGTGGAGGCATTCGTCTTTGATGGCAATACCACCAGTCAACTTCGCAAGTTGGATCTAAACGGTGGAGGCAGCGACGCGCCAGATTCAGGACACATCGCGGAACAACTCTCCGCCAAAGGCCAGGTCACGGCGTTGGGGGCCGTATTGAACGACGTTGGCCAACAGTTTGGCGCCGGCAATCTGGCCGGCGTAGTCATGTTTAGCGATTTCGCTCACAACTCGGGCGTCGCCCCGATGGGAAACCGCAGCGAAGAGAACCGATCGGCGGCAAGTAGGGTAGGAGTGCCTGTTCACACCGTGGGTATTGGAGCGACCGAGACGATCGATCTGGCAGTTGACCTGCAGACAGATCCGAAAATGAAACGGGCCGAGAAGACCAACATCATGGTCAAACTACAGCAAACCGGATTGCAGGACCGCGACGTGACCGTGATGCTGACCGCCCGCAAGCTAAGCGGCGAATTCGGCGATGCAGGCGGGGCAGAGACAACTGTTGGCCAGCAGACGATTCCGCTAACCTCTTCGCTCGAAACCGTGGACTTTCCCTTCACGCCAGAGGACTCGGGCCGCTTCGAGTTCGTGGCTCAGGTGGAATCGTTGGAAGAAGAGGTGGTCAGAGAGAATAACCGGGCCACCCGCGAAGTAAACATTATCGACGACTATTTGCGGCTGATGTACGTTGCCCATGAGCCGACGTGGGAATGGCGGTTCGTCAAGGAGGTCTTTCACCGAGATAAGTTGATCGGCATGCAGGGTTTTCGCACCTACTTGGCCTCGTCCGATCCTCAAGTGCGCGAGTCGAACGTCTTGTTTGTGCCGACGTTGACGCCCAAACGAAGCGAATTCTTTGCCAACGACGTGATATTCCTGGGCGACATGCCTCGCAATGCACTGAGCGATCGCTTCTGCGAAATGGTCAAGGAGTTCGTCGGCCGGTTTGGCGGCGGTTTGGTCGTGATTGCGGGGCCGCGATTCGGCCCGGCGGAACTGCACGATACTCCGCTGGCCGACATGCTGCCCGTAATTATCGATCCGGACGCTCGCCTTCGAGATGACCGCGCGTTTCGCTTGCGATTAACGCCTCACGCGTCGCGGTATCCGTTCATGCAACTGGGCGACAATGACGTCGAGAATGTGAAGGCCTGGAACAATCTGAGGCTACTTCCCTGGTACCAGCCTGTTGCTCAATTGCAGGGGCACGCCTACGCTTTGGCCGAACACCCAACCGACGTTTGCAGCGACGGCAGGACTCCTCAGCCGCTAATGGCTATTCGCCAATACGGTGCGGGCGAGGTCGTTTACATCGGATTCAACGAGACGTGGCGTTTGCGGCGAATGTACGGCGAACGCTACTATCGCGAGTTTTGGTCCCAATTGATCTACCGTTTGGGCATGAGCCACGCACTGGGCGCCGAGAAACGTTTCGTCGTCCGTACGGATCGTCAGCGGTACCGGGCGGAAGAGAAGGTCACGTTGACGATCGAAGCCTACGACGAGAACTTTGAACCACTCGCAGCAGGCGATCTGCCGGATCGTACGCTGTCGGCGGAATTGACTATTCCTGGCAGAAACGGGGCAGCCGCCCAAATGCGTGACATTCCCGTGCAAATGCTCCGTACCGGCGTATTCGAGGCCCGTATACCCGTCTACGCAGCCGGCGAATATGGCGTCCGCGTTAAGGATCCCATAACAGGGCAATTCAGCGAAGTTCGTTTCGACGTCGTTGGGGTGTCGGCTGAACGCCGCAGCGGAGTTCGCAACGTCCGCCTGCAGGAAGAGTTGGCCAGAGAAACGAATGGGAATTCATACGATTTGACAACTGTTTCCAGTCTGCCCGACGATCTGCGATTGGAGTCGATCGAGGAGTCCTACACGCGCAATCATCCACTTTGGAGCACGCCACTGTGGTTTATTGCGTTGGTAGGCCTGATGTTGGGAGAGTGGTTCTTCAGAAAAATGATCAACTTGACGTAGTGAGCTGTTCTTTCGAGCGAACAACCGAAGAGACATGACAAAGCTAAACACGCTCCGCAGCCAACTCGCATCGCTTCGTCGCTG
>CAZUAH010000244.1:0-19778 GCA_964617665.1 uncultured Pirellulaceae bacterium | reverse complement strand
GCAACCCGGTCGGTAAAGCGTGGAATAACATGTATTGGGGACACGCGGTCAGCAGCGACCTGGTCCACTGGGAAGAATGGCCCCGGATGATCCGAGTGGGAGGAGCTGTCGCCAAGGGCCAGCCTATTCATCCGGCAATGAGCCTGGGGCCAGCATTTTCCGGGAGCGCCTGTGTGGATCATAACAACACCCTCGGCAAACAGGTTAGCGACACGAAGACGCTGATCGCCTGTTTCACCGATGTGGGCGGTGGAGACCAAAGCCAATCCGAGAAGGGGGAGAAGTTCGTCGGCGAGTCGCTCGCCTACTCGACCGACAACGGACGTACCTATCATCTGTTGCGCGATTTCAATCCGATCATCAGCCACCGCGGTCGCGAGCCCAGGATCTTCTGGTACGAGCCTGGCCAGCACTGGTGCATCGTCACCTATCGCGCCGCGAAGAAGATTGAAAAAGGAAAACCGCCCACAGGAAAAATGGCCTTCTACACCAGCCAGGATCTCAAAGACTGGACTTTCGCCAGCTTCTCCGACGAGGTATTTCACGAATGCCCCGACTTCGTGGAACTGCCGGTCGACGGCGATCCGAACAAGCGAAAGTGGATGCTGTTCGACGCGACTCCGAAATATCAGATCGGCACGTTCGACGGAAAGGAGTTCACTTCCGAGTTTAGAGGCACCCGCCAGACCATCGGCGGTACGCTGAAAGCGGCCCAGTGTTTCAGCAACGCGTCCAATGGACGGGCCATCTGCATGGTCTGGGCGCGGGTCAAGCCACAGGATCCGCAGGCACCCTACAACCAGGGATTTACCCTGCCGCTTGAACTGTCACTCCGTACCGCGACCGACGGAGTGCGTTGTTACGCCAACCCGGTGAAGGAACTTGAAGCGCTGCGCCAGCCTGCGTTGGCCAGTGTTCAGAACAAG
Source organism: uncultured Pirellulaceae bacterium (assembly GCA_964617665.1). Taxonomy (GTDB): domain Bacteria; phylum Planctomycetota; class Planctomycetia; order Pirellulales; family Pirellulaceae; genus JADHUC01. The sequence goes on along the minus strand of CAZUAH010000244.1, from coordinate 18,852 downwards.
GTCGTCGAGGGCGAAATCCGAATTCCTCTCGCGAGACCCACAACGCTTCTCGAAATCGAACTCTCGCTCCGGTACAAGGACGGCAATCCTCTGGATCGTGTGGCGCTCCAGGTCAGCGAGAACTGGATCACTTACGATGTCGCCAATAAAACGTTCCCCGACGCCAGGCTCACGTCCTATGACCGGGATGACGGTAAACTTGATCTGCGCGTCTTCGTCGACAGCCCTACCGTCGAAGTATTCGGCGAACACGGCGCGGTTTACTATCTCCAGCCCAGGCGAGTTCAGGACGAATCCGTGAAGGAATTGCTCGTCAGGGTCGAGGGTGGCGCGGCGTGCATCGATGGCCTGAAAGTTCATCAACTGAAGTCGATCTGGGAACAAAATCGGGACAGCCGTTAGTGGCACCATCGCCATCCGTGAAGCCAGACACCGGAGCAAAGAGAATATCAGCCAGTTCATTGATGCAGAAACCGGTGACGAATCAATCACCTGGCAAATGCCAATAGCAATCCGTATTCTTGTGAAAGTAACACTTACGCTCGTTCGATGAACGGATTACATAGATACGACCTTATGATTCGACCGGCGCTGTGCCTTGCGATCGCGTTAACTGTCACGGGCCATGCTCGTGCTGAAGATGGCCCATCGGCATTTCCCGTCGCTTCCACCCCGAAGCCGCTGACGCCTCTGATGGAACGTGAGTTGCGCGGCTGCTTCGACTTCTTCTGGAACGAGTGGATTTCTGATCCCAACAGTCCTACCTACGGTATGACAAGCGGGGATTACGTTGGACTAAATAAGTACTCGCCGATCCCCATTGAATCCCAAGGATTCTATTTTGCGGTCATCGTCATTGGTGTCGAGCGCGGCTGGATTACGCGAGAGGAAGGCTACACCCGGATACGGATTACACTGAACACCCTCAAGAAACTTAAGAATGTCAATGGTTTCTACTACCACTTTATCGATCCCAGAACCGGCCTCCGAGGTTGGAGAGATTCCCGCAACGTTGAACTCACGAATGCCGGTTCGGGAACCATGATTCTGGGAGCTCTGATTGCCGGCGAGTACTTTGGCGGGGAGATCGAGGAACTGGCCGACGAACTCTACGCCCGAATGAATTGGAGGTGGTTCACCAACCCGGTGACCAAGCATCCCTACCTTGCGTGCTATCCCGAGCGAAATCCGTCGAACCCGCCTCCCGATATGAATGAAGACGGTCTCTTCGGCGCATGGGCAGCGTATTCCGAACACATTTTCTTGTATGTCCTCGGAGCCGGTGCACCCAATTCCGACTTCGCTGTTGGGGCGGATTCCTACTACGCCATGCAGACTCACAAGGGCCGGTACAAAGGAGAAGAGTTCATCTTCTGTGGGACCGGAGCCGCCTTCACCTACCAATGGACCCACAGCTTCATTGACTTCAGGAACATGGAGGACAAGCTGGGACGCAACTGGTTCGACAATTCGAGGCACGCAGCCATTGCGGCACGTCAATATGCGATCGACAAGGCCGATCAGATAAAGGGGTTGGGGCCGAACTCGTGGGGCATGTCAGCGTGCATGAGCCCATCGACCGGCTACAGCGGCATGTACGGTTCCCAGCCCATCGCGGAGGGGCACCCTCTGCTCGAAGACGGCACGGTTCCTCCTTATGGCGCATCTGCTTTCGTCGTGTTCACGCCAAGAGAATCCATCGAAGCACTGAAATACACGTACACCATCCCTGGTCTTGTGGGAAAGTACGGGCTGTATGACGCTTACAGCTTCATGACGAAAGCCGAAGGCGACAATCCGTGGATCGGCCGGAGCTACCTGGGCATCAACAAGGGACTGGTGGCGTTGATGTTCGAGAACTACTCGACCCAGCTAATCTGGAAACTCCTGCACGAGAACGAACGCATTCAAACAGGCTTGAAGAGGCTTGGATTCAGAGGCAGCGGATAGGAGCGGTCAACTTGCCAGAAGGTCAGTCGGAATGGACGAAACAACTGGCGTCTGGATTTGAAGCGCGTCGCAAACGTGTGGGAGCGCGATGATGATGATATCACATTGGGAAGGCGTACTTGTAGCGTTGCTGGTATTCGCGATCACTGCCACAGCAGGCAGCCGTGAAACTGATTCCGGCGGCGGGCCGACACGGTTGCGGGTGCTGAGTTACAACATTCACCACGGAGAGGGTGTCGATCGCAAGCTCGATCTCCCGCGCATCGCCGACGTAGTCAAATCAGTGAAGCCAGACTTGGTCGCACTTCAGGAAGTGGACGATGGAACACAACGCACGAACAAAGTCGATCAGCCCGCGGCACTGGCACGGCTCACAGGCATGAAGGTGGTCTTTGGCGGGAACATCCGTTACCAAGGCGGCGACTACGGCAACGCAGTTCTGTCGCGACTTAATATCAACCGGCACAAAAACCATTTGCCTCCGTTGTTCGACCACGGCGAGCAACGGGGGGTGTTGGAAGTTGAAATCGAGATGCCAAACGAGGGCGGGACGCTACTGTTCCTGGCAACGCATCTTGACCACCGCACCGGCGACCGCGAACGGCTTGCCTCGGCCAAGGTGATCAACGCGCTGGTCGCGACCAGTACGAGCCAACCGGCGGTGCTCGCCGGTGATCTGAACGACCTTCCAGACAGCAAGACCTTGCGCGAGTTTGGGAGCATGTGGATCCGTGCCAATGAGAAGGTGCTACCAACCGTCCCGGTGAATCAGCCAACCAAACAGATTGACTTCATTATGTTTCGGCCTACTGAAAACTGGCGGGTGGTCGAAGTTCGGGTCCTGGACGAAGCAGTTGCGTCCGATCACCGGGCCGTTTTCGCTGTGCTTGAAGTCTTGCCAAACAAAATGGCCAAAACTGACTGACAAAATTGACGAGGGATTCCATGATTCGACGACGTGACTTCTTGAAATCATCACTCTGCGGCAGCGTATCGTTGCTCTGCTTACCATCGTCGTCGACCACGTTTGGGTCTGCGGATGACCACGAGCCGCCCTACCACCTGTCTCGAGACACGCCTACGCGGCTTTATGACGGCAAGCGCTGTTGGTGTCACCCCCGAGCTGGGGCCGTACCGAACGCTGGCCGGAACGGCCTGCCCCGCGTCGTGATGACGATCAACACGCTAGATGTCGCTGGCAGCGATGTATTCAAAGGCGTTTTCGGGATGCGCACGGACGATCTCGGCGACACGTGGACCGAACCGCGGGAACATGCCGCGTTGGCTCCCCGTTACGAAACTATCGACGGCCAGGAACGCCCTGTCGCTGTCAGTGACTCCTGGCCACGGTGGCATACAAAAACAAAGACACTTCTGGGCACGGGGCACACGGTTGTCTACACGCCCAATTGGAAGGTTGCGCATCCACGCCCGCGGCACACTGCGTACTCAATCTACGATCCAAAGACGGACCAGTGGGCGGCTTGGCAGAAACTGCACATGCCGGACACGGATAAGTTCCACGATGCCGGTGCCGGCTGCGTCCAACGCTTCGACGAGGCGGATGGCTCGATTCTGCTGCCGGTCTACTTTCGCCCACCTGGAAAGAACTCGCGCGTAACGGTCACTCGCTGCACGTTTGATGGCAAGACACTGCGTTTTCAGGAACACGGCAATGAGCTGTTCATTGACGATAAGACCCGCGGCCTGCATGAGCCATCGCTGACTTGCTTCAACGGCGAGTTTCTTCTGACGATCCGCAACGACAAGCGAGGCTTTATCACACGGAGCAAAGATGGCCTGCACTTCGAGTCAATCCAGCCCTGGAAGTTCGATGACGATTCGGATTTGGGTAACTACAACACGCAACAGCATTGGGTCACTCACAGCGACGGCCTATTTCTGGTCTATACTCGCCGTGGGGCGAACAACGACCACGTGTTTCGTCACCGGGCTCCGTTGTTCATGGCTCAGGTTGATCCCAATCGGTTGCGCGTGATCCGAAAGACCGAACGGATTCTCGTTCCCGAGCGCGGCGCACGGCTGGGCAACTTCGGCGTCACCGATGTCAGCGAAAACGAGACCTGGGTCACCGTGGCGGAGTGGATGCAGAAGTGGGGACCGGACTACATTTTGCCGGTCGACAATGAATATGGTAGCGACGGCAGTGTCTGGGTCGCTAGGATCAACTGGAAGCGAAAGAACAAACTCTTCGCAGTGTGAGCGCAATCGGCTTTGGTCACGGCAGGGAGGCTGTGGGCCGTAGAAGGAGATAATCATGAGCAGTCCCAGAAAAACCAGACGCTGCTTCCTCTCGTCGTCGGCCGCAGCGGGCGCCACGCTGGTTGCCGTGCCCGCCATAGCCGAAAACCGGGCGTCCGCCGCGGACAGAATTCGCGTGGCAGTGGTCGGTGTCCGTGGACGCGGCGGCGGACACATACGCTCGCTTCAGAAGCTCCGCGACAAGGACGTGGAAGTCGCCGCGCTGTGCGACGTGTACGACAACGTGCTGGACCGGCGAGCTGCGGAGTGCGAGAAGAGTTCCGGACGTCGACCGGACACCTACGTCGACTACCGAGAGTTGCTGGAAGACGACTCGATCGACGCCGTGAGTATCGCCACGCCCGACCACTGGCACGCCCTGCAAACAATTTGGGCTTGCCGGGCGGGAAAAGACGTTTACTTGGAAAAGGTCGGCGCCCACAACGTTACTGAGAGTCGAATGATGGTCGACGCCGCACGGAAGTACCGGCGGATCGTACAGCACGGTACGCAGGCCCGGTCGAGCGCCGGGGTGCGCGAGGGAATCGAAAAACTGCACGGAGGTGTCATCGGCCAAGTCTACATGGCTCGAGCCATCGCGTACAAGTATCGAGCGGCCGGCAAGAACGAATTCGGCCCGGTACCGAAAGGACTCAACTGGGATCTTTGGCAGGGACCAGCGCAGGAGAAATCGTTTAATACGTTAGCCTTCAGCCCGCGGTGGCGATTTGTCAAAGAATACGGCAACGGCCAACTTGGCGCCCAGGGCGTGCATCAACTCGACATGATCCGCTGGGGCCTGAAACTCACGCAGCATCCTACCATGATCCAAGCCATGGGCGGGAACTATTCCCGGCCGACCTGCGATGAGACTCACCCCAACGAATTGGCCGTCGCCTATAGATTCGACGACCCCAAGGTGATGGTCACCTTCGAAACCCGCACCGGTTTCGCCAATCCCGAATCCGGCATGGGGACCACGTACCCATGGATCAATCACCGCGACTTGGTGGGGGCGATCTTCCTCGGCTCGGAAGGCTACATGATCGTGCCCGACTTCAGCAACTACTACACCTTCCTGGGTCGCAAACACGAACCGGGGCCGAGCACCAATGGCGAGCCTCCCACGCTGATGAACGATCCGCATTTTGAGAACTGGATCAAGGCCGTCCGCTCCCGCGACTCCGCACGTCTCGCGTCCGACGTCGTCGAAGGACACCTTTCCTCGAGCCTCTGCTACCTGGGCAACATCGCCTACCAGACCGAGCGGACGCTCAAGTTCGATCCCGCCACCGAGCGTTTCATCGACGACGAAACCGCCTGCCGGTTGTTGACCCGCGATTACCGCGAACCATTTGCGTTACCGGCGGAAGTGTAAGCCGTCGCACTTGCCGAGCGTAGTCGATTCAGTGGTGTGTGGAGTAAGCCTCTCCGTGGTACGATCACTCCACCGGGATCGTCGGCTGGCCTTCGACGTAGCCGAGGGAGGCGAGGAACTTGTCCATCTTGTGGACGGTGTCGCGGTAGCAGCGGCCGCCGTCTCGGCCGTAGTTGAAGAAGCCGTGGGGCTGGCCTTCGTAGAGATGGGTGTCGCAGCGGCTGCCGGCGGTTTTCATCTTGGATTCGTACTCCTCGGCCGTGGCCACGGGAATGAGCTTGTCTTTGGTGCCCAGGAAGACGATGGTCGGTGGGGCGCCCGGCTTGATGTTGTCCAGAGGCGAGATCTCTCGATAGTATTCCTTCACTCGGTCGTAGCCGTAGCCGTCGGGCCCGTTGTCGTAGACGGGGTTGAAGAGGACCAGCACGTTGGGCTTGGCGCTGACCGAGGTGTCTTCGCCCGGCTCATTCAGCCCATCGAGTGTGCCCGTAGCCGCGGCCACGTGTCCTCCGGCCGAGCCTCCGCCTGCGGCGATCCGGTCGGGGTCGATCCCCAACCGCACGGCATTGGTGCGAAGCCAGCGGACGGCCGACTTGCCGTCCTGGACGCACTCGCGGGGCGACGTGCCGTTGCGACTCTTCACGCGATAGTCGGCTGCCATGGCCACCATGCCTCGCGAGGCCAGGTAACGGCAATGTTCTTGAAACTGCTTGGGCGAACCGCCGCTCCATCCGCCGCCGAAAAAGAAAACGACGGCCGGTCGTTTGTCCGAGGCATTGAACCCATCGGGCCTGATGATGTGGAGGTAGAGCTTCACGTCACCGATGGTCTTGTAGAGTTCGGTCTGAGCCCCTTCAAAGGCCGGAGCCCCCGCAACGATCGTCTTAGGTTGTCTCTTTCTTGCTTGCCTCTTCTTCGCTTCCCCGGCCGAAACCGAGAGCCCGATTGTGGCCACCAGAACCAAGCTGATCCAGATGCTGCGCTTCATCATGCGGTCTTCCTTTCAATCTAGGGTTCTTCAACTCGTCCTTCATTGCCTCGGTCATTGTCTGCAGTGTCGTTGAGAGGTCGTGTGTTCGGCTGAACCCTTCTCGATATCGAACAGAGCGTCGCGTTTCGGTGTACTGAGGAGCTCGCTCATTCGCCCAAACAAACTACTGTCCCGTCCTGCAACGACATGTACAGTCGTCCGCCAGCTGCTATCATGCCGTCCCAGACTGGGATGGCGGTGATTCCTTTTTCCGAGAGTTTTTCGCCTGTGCCAGCGGAGACGACCGTGAGCACGCCGCCTTGTTTGCCAAGCCAGGCGTCTTCCTGGGCTTGCATCTGTCGGTGGATCTCGTCGTCGCCACTGTAGACGAAGCCAAACGTATTCTCCTCGTTGGCAACGTCGGGCGGCCCGGCCATGAACAGGTTCCTGTCGGCGAGGACCATGGCGTTGGCCAGAATGCCGGACTGCTTCATCTGCCAGAGATACGGGACGCTACGTTTGGCGGCCTTCCGCCTGGCGCCGCGACGGGTCGCATCAGCATCAGAGGCAGGCTGCTGGGTAATTGGCGCTTCCTTCTTCGCTGCATACAGCGTGTAAGACTGTCGTGGGTTGATGTTATTGCCGAGGTTCTCCGACATCAGGCCGTACACGTTCGTATCGTCGAAAACCATGATCCGGCCGCACGGCGTGTGGCTCCTGGGCACAGGATACTCTCCGTGCCCTTCACCGGCGTTTCTGCCGTAGATCCAATAAGAACGATGGAACCATGCGTCGTCTAGAAAGCCCGTGGGGCAGAACAAATGCCGCCCTTCGCCCGCTTGTTCCCGTTCTTTGCCCCGGACAATCTCCAGGTCGAGCCGATTGCCAGCGAGATCGAACTGCTGGGCCGCCATGTAGATGCGATTCTCGTCGCATGAGAGCAGGTCGGCGTTGGCCACCGGCACGGCCTTGCCCGCCATCAGGGTCTGAACGTTCTCACCACTCTGTGGATCCTTGTCGTCCATGACGGTCTCTGAGAGAAGATCGCCGGTAACGCAGTTCAGACGAATCAGGCGTAACCCGCCGTCGACGAACAGGCTGCGGCCTGCCAGGCAATACGCCACACCGTCGCGCACCAAGACGCTGCCCGAAAGGGGCCAGACGGATTCGATCTGCCCATATGACACAAGTTTGTCGTCAGCCGGCGCTGCGTGATATCGCCACACGAGGTCACCGTCGGAGGATGTAAGGCAATACACCCAGCCGTCGGCACAACCGAAGAGGACGAGTTCACCGACAACTGTCGGCGGGCTGTCGATGCGCCCGCCCGATGTGTATGTCCAGACGGCCGCGCCGGAATCGGCATCCAGAGCATGGATCGTGTGCTGGTCGACGGCAGCGACGAAGATCTTCCCAGCACCGGCCGTCATCGCGCTCAGCTTGCCGCCAATGTTCGCCTTCCATCGAGTCTGTACGTCGGTCGCTACGGCGTTATCTGTTGCGCCACTTCGCGCGTTGTCGCTTCGATACGTAGGCCAGTCACCGCGAGGCTGGAGCTTGGAGGCCTTGGTCTGAAGGTTTGAACCTGCAATTGCTTCGTACGCGGGACCTTTCCACAGGCGTTTTGGCGACGCGGCTCCGGGTGTTCGGCTTTCCTTCTTGGGTGGTGCCAGCGCGCACAGATGGTGGAGTTTCGACTGATAGTAACACGCGCACGAGTCGGGAGTCTTGTACAACAGTCCGTTGGCGGGCATCAAGCCGTAGATGCAAGCGCCGCGAAGCCAGTGATGCAGTTCGCAGTGCTTTGTGCCCAGTTCGAGGAACTCCGTTCCAGTGCCGGACGTCATGATGTAACGCTCGGTGGCGCGGCCTGGGTAGCAGCGCTGGTGCATGAAGAAGACTTCCAAATTCTCGGCAACGAAGTCGTGTTCTGTTTCTCCCGTTTTCGCATCAATGGCCTGAAAATGGGTCCCGGCGGTTTGGCTTTTGCCCGTTTGGGCCGTCCAGACAACACCGTTGATCAAATACAGGTCCTCAGGTGAGAAATGGCCGGATCCAAGCTGATCTGATCGCCAGAGGACCTTGCCGTCTTCAGCCGACACGCCCACCAAACGTCCACCCTTGATTCGGCCCTTTGTGGAGAGGATGACGACGTCGTCACCTACCATGAGCCTGGGTGCGTAGCCGGTCGCAGACGTCGTGGAGTTGCCGGCCGGCTCTGATTCCCAAAGTCTCCGGCCGTCTCGCCGATCCAATGCAACGATACTTTCGCCGTTGTAGAAAAAGACACGGGTTTCGTCGAGAGCGAGCGTCAGCGTTGCGACATTGCCCTTGTGCCTCCAGACTGTTTCGCCGGAGTCTGCCGACACGGCCATTACGACCCGATCTGGGCTCTCCTTCGACCAGCCAAACTCTCGGTTAACGCGATCGCGCTCTTGGCCCCGATTGTCGGAAGCGTGCCGGTAGGGGAATGGCCCCTTGTCGGGATCGACCAAAAGGTACAGCACGCCATCGGACGAGACGATCTCTTCGGCCGCCTTGGTCTGTTCATAGGTCTGAACCGTCTTGCCCGTCGCGGCGTCAAGAACGGAAAGCGGGCCGTTGATACTCAGAGTGACGTAGACGCGATCGGCTTCGGCAACGATTCTTCTTGGAAGTTCCCCTGGTCCACTCTTGAAAGGAATCGTGTGGGGGAACCATGAGTCGATCCTCCGTTTCCAAAGGATCTTGCCGTTGAACGCGTCGCGAGCAACGACCGTCCAGCGAGCGGGCATGTAAATGTGGTTTCTCAACCCCTCGTCGACGATATAGAAAACCCGGCCGCCAGCCGACACCATACCGCTGAGGCTGGCCATGAAATCGTGGTTCCGCATCCACTTGGGGCCGCCGATCCACTGAAGCCGCCGCGGGAGTCCAACGATCTGGTCAGAGCTGACCATCGTTCCCTGGGCGTCGTGCAGGTAATGGGGCCACTCGTCGATTTCATCGGGCCACGGCTTGACGATCTTTGACCATTGGGAGTCCGTTTTTACAAAGGCGACGCCTCCCGGACATAGGACGCGCAGAACTTCGTCCATCGGCAGATCACCGAGATCCTCGCAGACGAGCAAATTTACGAGATTGTCGATGTAGGGCAGCCTACGCCCATCGAAGTGATCGGCGGAGACCAAGCCGTACAGCCCTTGACCCTTGATGTTTATCCTTGCCCTCTGGACGTTCTCAGCATCCGTGTCCAGACAGTGAACAATGAACCGCTCGTCGGCACCAAGCGAGGTGGACAGACTCACGTCTTCACAGCCAAGTTGGACAGCCAAACCGCCCGCAACGTTGGTTTGATCCAGGATGCTGCGCGCATCATCCTGAGCAGAAACAGAGCTCAATGTGGTGATGCAAACCGCCAGTGCGATTACGCGCATCGCCCAGTACCAATTCGATGTCAAAGCGTCGTTCATGGGGAAACCTCATAGTTGACGAAGCCGAGGGATTAGGACTTGGAGCACATCCTGGCCATGATTATGGATACAAAGTTGTCCCGCGGTCTCCTGACCACGGGACGCGCGAGACCGCAGGTCTCCAGGACTCAGGGGATCCCTTCGGTCGGATGGGTCAGGAGACCAGTCCACAAGGCGACTTGGAGCACATCCTAGTCACTGATTAATACCGTCGCCAGCGGTCGACGTTCAGTGTTCTTTGTCCACCTTCCGACGGAGCAGAACCAACCAGGCGAGGGCTCCCTTTTGGTTTGGGTCGACGGAGTCGAAATGGACGGTGTCGAGCCGAACAAAATCGAAGGCCGACGAAAAATCTCCGCGGAGTTCCTCTTCTTTCACCCGCGGCGGGCCATAGTGGCGCTCTTCGTTCGCGTTGCCAGCGAGAATCAGGATGTTCGTGCCCGGCCGCGATAATCGCTCCAAGGTCCTCACATACGCCTCGGCGTTGTTGCGGCGGACACCATGGTAGCAACCACGGTCGAAGATAAAGTCGAACTTCTTCAGGTTCGCCGGCGGCGCGAGCACACTTGCCAGCAGCCAGCGGACTTTCGCGTCCGCCTTCTCTGCTTTCTCTTCGGCAAAATTCAGCGCGGTAGGGGCGATGTCGATCGCCGTCACATCGAATCCCTTCTTCGCCAGATAGATGGCATTCGTACCCGTGCCGCAACCCAACACAACCGCGCGCCCGGGCTTGATCACGCCACCTTCGACCGCCGCTTTGAGATGACTGGAAGGGAAGCCCTTGTCCCAAGCCGGCCGGAAATCTGCTCGATAGCGAGAGTCCCATCTCTCGATCAGCCGCATCCCTTCTTGTCCGAACGGCATGACCCCTGCAGGCAAACGCCGGTTCAAGAGGATCGTGTCCCCATCGGTCGGTTTGACGGAGATCCGTGCGGTCTTCCGTACGTCTAACGGAAGCACAAGGTCAAATGTCCGATCACCTTCCGTGATCGCAACGTCACACACGTTGTTTTCAACGCGCATCGATACAGCTCTTCGTTCTTTTTCTTGCGTCGGGTCATGGTATACGCAAAGGGCCCGTTTCGATCTCTTTCCGGAAATCGATGGCGCTTCGACCGTGCTCATGGCCGTCAGCTCGCCCCTATCCCACCGTTTCGCCTCGAAGGGCCAAGCATCAATCATCAAGGTCGCGGGACGCAGGAAGACCAATCTGATGCAAGCTCCCCCGCGATCATCACCTTGAGAAGAATGTTGAGATACCGACGGTCGACCAGCCAGATAGACGAACTGGGCATGTTCCTCGAACGCGAGGATCTCACCCTCAGGCAAAACTCCCTTCGGCAGCCACGGTACTACCTCTCGAAAACGCGCGTGAGCTGCGGTCTTGCCTTCGTCGGCCGCACCCACAATGGACGGCGAAAAAACGCTAGCCACCGCAATCATCGTTGTGACGAATGCCAATCCAATATCAAGTACACGCCCGCGCCCGACAGACGGTGGCCGTTGGTGACAGATCATGTGTACCTCCTTCGCTTGCTAAGGGGACCAATCGCATATCGTCATATCGGAACGGCCGTCGTCAACCACGTCAAGGGCGCCGGCCGCACCGCCGGGTATCTATTCGTCCCCGATCTAACACCTACACGTTCTCCGCTGCCAGCGGACCGGAGGCGTTCGAGCTCCAATCCGCGTTACGGTCAGACGGCTGGCCAAGGAAGACCGAGTCTTGAAGCCGGTACTTGTTGCCATAGATCTGACTGTTTATCTGCCTCGCTCAACGGAGGAAAACTACTTCTGCTCTCCTTGGCAACTGGAGGCACGACCGGATAATTACTAGTACAGCGCGGTGAACGAAGGAACCAGGATAGATGCAAATTATCCAATCAACGGCGCTTTGGAGACGTTCGCTCAGCGAAAGGAAGTACAACGACTCACCGAATCAACAACTCGAACGCGATTACGTATCACGTCTCCGAGAATCGTTCAAACTCTTTCACAATCGCGTTTCGGTTTTGACTGGCGAGATCAGCCGATCGTTTCGAGATTTGACTGTCCACGATGTTGAACACACTGACGCACTGTGGCAGTGTGCTGATCTCCTTCTTGGTGACGACTATCCAATCAACAGTTCCGAAGTCTATGTTCTCGGCGGTGCGTTTCTCCTGCACGATGCCGGCCTAGCATTGGCGAGCTATCAAGACATTCGTGAAGACGTTAAACAGACAACTCTCTGGAGAGACTGTGCAGCTATCGCTTTCCGCCGAGACGTGGGTCGGCCAATTCGAGAAGAGGACTACTCCAACCTGCCTGCAGATATCGAACAAGAGGCTACCGAGTTCTTCTTGCGCCAGCGCCACGCACAGCAGGCGTCTGGATTGGCGCTCGCGAGCTTTCCTGCGGATAGTAGTGGCAACCCAAGGTACTTGATTGATGATGCCGACCTCCGAGAAGCATTCGGACATTTGATTGGACAAATCGCACACAGTCACTGGTGGGCTATTGACAAGGTGACGGAGCAACTCTCTGAGACGCATGGGCCGCTAGCCTGCGGGCCACCAGAATGGCACGTTGATCCGCTCAAGCTGGCGGTGATCTTGCGCACATGCGATGCAATTCAGATAGACTCGCGTCGCGCGCCAGCTTTACTGCGATCTCTGCGAAAGCCGACGGGCGTCGCCGAGAATCACTGGAAGTTCCAAGAGCGAATGATGGCTCCGTTCGTGGAGAATCGAGCGGTTGTGTTCACTAGCAGTTCGCCATTCCAACGTTGCGATTCGGATGCCTGGTGGGTAGGGAAAGAACTGCTCCAGCTAGCCGATAGCGAGCTCCGAGGAGCCGACGCGTGCCTGTCGGACCTTAGTCGCCCGCAGTTATCAGCGAATCGAGTGGCGGGCATACAGTTTCACAAACAACTAATCCGCTTCATCAAGGTTGATGGTTGGACGCCTGTTGACACTTCGGTCCATGTTTCGGATGTCGCAAAACTTATTGAGACATTGGGCGGGCAGGGCCTCTACGGTGATCGACCTTATGTCCCGTTACGCGAGCTTCTTCAAAATGCTCGTGACGCTGTGGTTGCAAGGAGAATGAAGGAGTCTCGTCCGGGTGATTGGGGGAAGATCGAAGTTGAGCTCTCAGAAGATGAGCACGGTTTCGTTCTAACCGTATCGGACAATGGCATTGGCATGTCTGACGATGTCCTGGCCGGACACCTTTTGGATTTTGGGATGAGCTACTGGAAATCGCAGCAAGCGCTCCAGGAACATCCAGGGCTCGCGGCACTCGGATTCGAGCCGACCGGGAAGTACGGGATCGGCTTCTTTTCCGTATTCATGATTGCGTCGTCAGTTCGCGTAGTTACTCGACGACCTTCTGACGCTCAGGCGGATTGCCGCGTTCTTGAATTCGCGAAGGGGCTGAAAGGAAGAATCATTCTCCGACCCGCGGAACTGGACGAACAACTCCTCGACCCAGGCACGGTTGTTTCACTGCGATTGAAAGGAGATCCTCGGCAGAAGGGCGGATTGCTTGGACCTGGAACGTTCTGGCCGTGGCCGCCTTTTCCGGAGAATCAGTATCAGAAGGAACAACCATGGTCCTTGCCCGATCTTTGCGTCTGGCTCGCACCAGCGTTCGACGTCGCTCTGCGAACTTCGGAGAGCGGAGTCTCTTGCGCCGCGATAAACGCAAATGACTGGACGACAATCGAGGCGTCCGAGCTGATTCGTAGATTGCTGCTGTACCGAGATGATGTAGACGTGATTCTTCAAGACGAATCGTGCAGGCGAATCGCAGAGAACATTTCGCCAATTGTTAGCCAGAACGGTGAGCTCATTGGACGGGCGGCGATTGCCATTGCGTACAGGATCGGTACGAATTTGCGTCGGGGGCTGTACGCCCCTGCCGAGGTCACGGCTGGCCAATTCCGGGCGATGGGAACAGGGGATCTTTGTGGTCTCTTTATTGGCAGTGCGTCAAAGGCATCGAGGAATCTGAGCACCGCAAGAGCGTGCTTAGAGGGTTTGCCACTGGCGAATTGGGCTACAAGTCAAAGTCGATTAGCGACATCGCTTACGAACGACACGAATGCGCTAAAGGACGTCGCCATGCTGATTCGCGTTCTTGGCGGAGATACAGGCGGCCTCCCAATCTTCCGTGATCGAGAAGGATACAAGAGCTTCGATGATATCGCAGGTCAGACGGATTTGCCTGACAAGCTAGAACTAATTCAAGAACACTGGGGTGTCGCGGGATGGAATCCTCCGAAACTCAAGGAAGACCAACTTGGGGTGTCGAGCGGTAGAATGAAGAGGCTCCACGACTTTAGGCCTGATCGAGATCCTCGTCGTCGTGCCGACCATCCCGTGTGGAATCGGTTTTGGATGTCGCCTTGGGGCGCTGCAATTGAGGCAGTGGCTCAGGCTTGGAAAGTGCCCTTAATTGATGTCTTGGATGCGGGCATCTTCAGGAAAGATGAAAACCTAGAAGGTGGCGGAATTCGGATGACAAGTGATACACTCGTGCACCCAGCTAGGGTAGACGAGCCGGGCACGTGAAAGCGCCGCGATAAACCAGACGGGAGTCGCGTTGGCGAGACTGTCGGCATGCCGCATAGTGCCTGAGCCGCTCCTGGTGGGATGGCATTCTATGTCTTGGCCCGCGGCGTGGGCAGGATGCGCCTGTTCCTGCCTGCCTTCGAGCGCATACTCAACGCATTCGTGCTATACTCCTCACGCACAACATTCACAAACAGGAGGAACGAATATGAGCGGGCACGCGAGCCGTGCTGTTTACATCGTGTGGGTTGCGGTGTTTCTTTCCATTACGCCCCTTGTCATTGCAGAGGAACCACAAGTCCTCACCTTGGTTCGCTCGGTCGCACCTGACTGGCCGCAATGGCGTGGCCCTCGCCGCGATGGCGTCAGTGATGAAACCGGTCTCTTGCCATCATGGCCTTCTGGCGGACCGAAATGTATCGGGAAGATCTCCGGCATCGGTCGAGGTTACTCGTCGCCGATCGTCGTCAATGACACCATTTATATTACCGGCGATGAAGAAGACGACTTGATCATTCGCGCTTTCTCGCTGGACGGCTCTCGCCGTTGGCAAACGACCAACGGTGCTGCGTGGAAACGCTCGTTTCCGGGCGCCCGCTCTGCATGCACTTACGATGACGGCAAGTTGTATCATATGAACGCTCACGGCCGAGTCGCTTGCCTGGACGCAGCCACGGGAACCGAGCTGTGGGCGATCGAGATGCTCCACCGTTTCCAGGGAAAGAACATCACCTGGGGCATCAGTGAGTCGCTGCTGGTAGACGGCGACCACGTGTTCCTTACGCCGGCCGGAAAGAAAGCGCTCATGGCAGCGCTTGACAAACTCACTGGTGCGACGGTCTGGGCCAGTCCGCCTATCGACGAGGAGCAGCCATCCTACGCGTCCCCGGTTCTGATCGCTGTGGGAAAGCAGCGTCTACTTGTTAACGGCGGAGCGCGGTATGCCTTCGCGGTGGATGCCGACAGCGGCAGACTGTGCTGGAAGATGAGGCACTTGGACCCAAAGGCCACAATCGTGAGCACGCCGGTTCTCTCAAATGATCGGTTGATCTTCACGAACGCTAGTCGTGACTTTGGTGGGATGTATGGAGTACAGTTCGCAAGTGTGGCAGCGGACAGAGCGTGGACAGCGGACCTGAAGGTGGGCCACGGGGGACTGGTGTCCGTCGCAGGGCGTCTCTTCGGCGCCAGCAGCCGCGGCATGGCCAAGGGCTGGTTAGCCATCGATCCTGCGACGGGAACGCCGAAGCATCTGGCCGACATTCCTCGCGGTTCGGTCATCTATGCCGACGGTCGATACTACTGCCTCACGGAGCGAGGCAACATGACGCTTCAGGAATTGACGAGAGACGGCTTTCGGACCGTTGGGAGTTTTGAGCTCGCCAAACGCAAGGACGCATGGGCCCATCCTGTGCTCTGCAAGGGCAGGCTCTTCCTACGCTATCACGACACCCTGTACTGCTATGACGTACGGTTCTAGATCCCCACGGCATCGAGGGCCGCCCTCAATTCCTGAATCTCTCGCCCGGTGGAAACGGCCCTATGCCTACTGTCGGATCGGCTTGAAGTACGTGCGGGACCCAGTCTCTTTGCTTCCCGTGGCGTAATATGGCGACAACAGGATTCCCGTGTACTTGATACGGAATGTGGGATCGCCTCCCTCCCGCGGCTTGTACGGCGCAAGCCATTCAGATGCCGGTTTTGACAGAACTTCCTTCCCTACAAACGGCTCGACGAGGACGGTGTCCTTGCCCGTCGTCTGCGCCAGTGCCCAAGGCCCATAGGTAAAGGCGACCCAGCTCTGACCGGCCCTCGGCGTCTCGACATGGCTCTTGAGCAGAAACTCGAATTCTATCGTGATCTCGTCACCTGTCTTCCAGACCCGGCGGATTTGGTAGTATCCA
This sequence comes from uncultured Pirellulaceae bacterium, assembly GCA_964617665.1. Lineage (GTDB taxonomy): Bacteria > Planctomycetota > Planctomycetia > Pirellulales > Pirellulaceae > JADHUC01. Next base: position 2,380 of record CAZUAH010000244.1, on the reverse strand, counting down.
CGATCATTCTTGCTGACGGTGATATCGCCGCCGTTGATCTGGGCGGATGCAAGGCGCGAGTCCGCGGGATTTCGGAACTCAAGAACAAACTCTCTGTCGTGCGCTTCTTCGAACCGGATTTTGATGTTAGGGTTGCGCGGGTAGTTCCCCGTCACTCTGACCTTGCCCCCGCCCAACGAATCCGGCAGAACCGCGCTGCAGGGAACCAAGCTGGTGAGCGAGATGCCGCCATCGACTTCGCCGATCAGATAGTGCGAGAACATCTCCAGCGCCCGCGGTCCGCTCGAAGCACAGCAGTGGAACTTGTCATTGTAGGGACGCGAGTTCTGGTTGGCTCGAGTGAAATAACACCACTCGTCGCCTCCCTCACCATATTGCGCGGCGAGCAGGGCATTGAAAACCGCTCGTTCCGCCTTTTCGGCATACTTGCCTTGGCCGGTTAGCTCCAATAGGTGCAGATTCAACTGAATCCATGTGGTCGTCGAGCAGGTCTCGACGTCCGCATGCTCAGGGGAGAAATCCTTCGAAAGAGCAAAGCACTCTTTGTTTCCGTTGTAGGGCATCTTTCGACTCCAAGGCCCTCCCGTCACGTACAGATGGTTAGCCTTGATGTTCTCCCAGCCGTTTTGCACGGTCGCCAGGTATCGCTCATCGCCCGTGTTCTTGTACAGGAGCAGGTAACCCAGCAGGTTGGCCATCAACTGATAGGCCTTGCCATCACCCGACCCAGAAACATCCTCTTTCTTCAACATGGAGCCCATTAGGCGCAAACCGGGCGCATTCTCACTGCACTGAACGATATGTCTCGCGAACTTGAGAAAACGCTCCTCCCGCGTCCGTTCGTAGAGCATCATTATCGATTCGAGTACGGTCGTACTCGATATGCCTTGTCTTGTTCCATTCTGGGCAATGTCCGCCTTGCCTTCGCCAAAGGCGGCGATCAACAAGTCTCCCATTCGCTCGCAGGCACCGACAATGCGGTCATCCGGATGAAATCGCTCGTAGGTCAGCAGACCGTACAGGTTGTATCGATGCGACCAGACATCCCAACTACGCTTATCCGTCGGCGCCGAGTAGAAGCGTTTGTCAGTTGCATACGTCCCAAGATATCCATCGGAATGTTGCGTCGCCAACAGCCGCCGGACGGTCTCATGCAGTCGCCGTCCGAGTCTCTGATCGCCGGTCTCTTCGTAGGCCAGAGTTGCGGCGTGGAGCCATTTGCCAACATGTTCTCCCTGCCACGGGTGAACGCCGGGTCGCGATTCAAAGCCCGATAGCAGATACCCGCTATCGGATATGTACCAGAGACGATTCTCGCGCCACAGTCCGACTCGATCGGCAAGCAGCCCCTCCTCATGCGAACTGGGCAAAGGCCGCCAGATGCCGCTGGCCGTTTCCCTCGTCTCTTGAGCTGACACGCCGCTGGATGGCGCAAAGCAAGCAGCCACGCCAATGAAAATTGCATAGGTTATGCGCACGGTGTGGAGGCATCGTCTCATCTGAAGTCTCCTAAATATCCTTCAGTGTGGTTTTGGCTTTCAGGACATACTCGAACTGATCCTTCCATTTGGCCTGACTATGATCGCGAACTCGCATCACGATGCGATCCTGTTCTACACAGAGGAAACTGCTACCGCGATTGCCCGCGGTGGCGCCAACACTGACATGCAATACTCCGTTCTCCAGGCAGTACTCGCCGCGGCCAAACTCGTCCTTGACTCCGTACGTGTGATGCAGATGCCCGTGAGCGTACACCTTGATATTCGGATACCGGCGGAACAGCTCTCGCATCTGCTTCGATTCCTGCAGATACATGGATCCGGGGAAAGGCAACGACTCGCGATCTTCGCTACGCCATGTCGTTTCGAACACTGGGGCGTGATGAAAGATGACAGTCGTTGCTTCCTTGTCCGCCGCCAACCGAGATTGCAGCCAATCCATCTGCTCCTTGCCTAGACAGCAAATGTGCGTCTTCGGGCCGGTGACCTTCGTCACGCTGAGAAAGATGAAGCGAATTCCACGACGATAGATCGAGAAATATAACGGCATGCCCGTGCGGCGTTGGTATTCACCTAGCCCGCAGTTGAGGTCCGCGTTACCCGCGACGCTGAATACTGGTCGAGTGGATTCTTCCAGGATGATCGCCTCGTAGTCATCGTAGAACTTAGGGTTGTTTTGAACGAGATCGCCTAACACCACAAGAAAGTCGTGCGGGACCTTCTCAATATCTGACATCGCCGTCCGCGCGTATTCCGGGCTCTTGGGATTCATATGAATCTGCGGGTCGCCCATCAGCGCAACCACCAGTCGCTCTGAATCAACATACTGCCTCGGCACCAAAATGCTGTTGGATTCTCGATGACGAGCCGGATATTCGGCG
>CAZUAH010000243.1:0-19923 GCA_964617665.1 uncultured Pirellulaceae bacterium | reverse complement strand
GCTGTAGCTCAGTTGGTAGAGCGCGTCCTTGGTAAGGACGAGGTCACGGGTCCGACTCCCGTCAGCAGCTCTCCCGTGTGGCCGCGAATGCGGCGACTAATTTAAGCGTGTGGTTGTTACAACTGTTTAAGTACTGACGCACTCAGAAATGTAGGTGTAAGAGACAATGGCCAAGGAGACATATCAACGGACTAAGCCTCATGTGAATGTTGGCACGATCGGGCACATTGACCACGGCAAGACGACCTTGACTGGGGCGATCCTGGCGACGCAGGCCAAAAAGGGACTTGCTGAATTCAAGACTTATGCAGACATCGCCAAGGGCGGTACGGTCCGGGATGATACTAAAACCGTGACCATCGCTGTGGCGCACGTTGAGTATGAGTCGGAGAACCGGCACTACGCCCATATCGACTGCCCGGGCCATGCTGACTTCATTAAGAACATGATCACGGGTGCAGCCCAAATGGATGGCGCCATCCTGGTCGTATCGGCCGCCGATGGCCCGATGCCTCAGACGCGAGAGCACGTTCTGTTGGCTCGGCAGGTGAACGTCCCAGCGCTTGTAGTCTTCCTGAATAAGGTCGACTTGGTGGACGATCCCGAGTTGCTGGAGTTGGTCGAGTTGGAAGTCCGAGAACTGCTGAGCAAGTACGACTTTGATGGTGACAATATTGCGATCGTCCAGGGTAACAGCCTCGCGGCTTACAAGACCCCAGAGGATCCAGAGGCGACGAAATGCATTCAGGAACTGATGGATGCAATTGACGAGAACATCCCCCAGCCAGCGCGCGAGGATGACAAGCCGTTTTTGATGGCGATCGAGGACGTCTTTTCCATCGAAGGTCGCGGAACCGTGGCTACCGGTCGTATCGAACGCGGCGTAGTGAAAACGAGCGAGGAAGTAGAGATCATCGGTTTGCGGGAGTCGCGGAAGACGGTTTGCACGGGCGTCGAGATGTTTCGGAAGCTGCTTGATGAGGGCAGGGCTGGTGACAATGTGGGCTGCCTGCTTCGTGGGGTCAAGCGAGATGAGATCGAACGTGGGCAGGTGTTGGCTAAGCCGGGATCGATTGAGCCGCATACCAAGTTCGAGGCGGAAGTGTACTGCCTATCGAAGGAAGAAGGTGGGCGGCACACGCCGTTCTTCAGTGGCTATCGGCCACAGTTCTACTTCCGCACCACGGATGTGACAGGGACATCCAATCTGATTGAAGCCGAGATGTGCATGCCCGGCGATAATGTGAGGTTGACTGTCGAGTTGCTCAAGCCAATCGCTATGGATAGCGGCGTCCGCTTCGCCATTCGCGAAGGCGGCCGGACGGTTGGCTCCGGTGTGGTCACAAAGATTGTCGAGTAAGGAATATCTTCAGGGGTGTAGCTCAATTGGCAGAGCACCGGTCTCCAAAACCGGGGGTTGCGAGTTCAAGTCCCGCCGCCCCTGCCATTCACCCGCATCGGCGGCGTACGGCCCGCGCCGCTGGCCGCTCGATGCGGATTTTTTCCTCTTACAAGGAAGTGGACTCCAGTGTCCAAAGAAAGGGTTGCCACGTCGCGTATGTGGTTTGGTGAGCTTTTTCAAGTCGGTGTCTACAAACGCAGTCAAGGCAGGATAACCCGCCAGGTGACTTTTGCGACCTTGGCCATTGGGTTTGCGCTTGCGGCTTGGCGTGTGTCTGTATTCAGGTCAACGGCAGGTCCGTGGGTCAAGGCGGCGCTGTCGGGGGTGGGGCTAACCGTCGATGACGAGTTGGCGTCCGGATTGGTGTACGCTTTTTCGGGTGTCCTGCTCATGCTTGGCTTGTGGATAAGCTATCGCGTGGTCAATATGCCACGTTTTGCAGATTTCTTGATCGCTGTCGAAGCCGAGGTAAACAAAGTCTCGTGGCCCTCTCGCCCCGAGTTGATGCGAAGTTCGTTGGTCGTGATCTTTGTCATTTTCGTTTTGTCGACCGTGTTGTTCGGGTTTGACCTGCTGTGGGGATGGCTGTTCGAGGCCATAGGGATTCTGAAGTCAGCGAAATAACTCAGGGGCATCGTGGTGACTGACCAGACGAACAGTGAAACCGAACCGTTGGACCCGCCTGAGGCGACGGAAGAAGCCGTTGTCGAGGGCGATGGACAAGAGGCGGCTGCTGTGGTGGAATCGGATCAGGCCGCAGTGGTCGATGAGGAACGGGCCGCCTCAGAGGAGACAAAGGAGCCTGCGGAGGCCATTGACGAAGGAGCCGTCGTAGCGGAAGACGAGGAGGAATGCCAAAAAGACTGGTACATACTGAAGGTTCAAGTGAACCGCGAGGATTCGATTCGTGACGCCTTGTTGCGACGAATCAAGATTGAGGGAGTGGAGGAGTTTTTTGGGGAGATCGTCGTTCCCACCGAGGAGATAGCGGAGTTCAACAAGAGCGGAAAACGCCGTGTCGTGAAGAAGAAGCTCTACCCGGGCTACATCTTGGTGAACATGGCGATCAACGATGACACATGGTTCTTGGTTCGCGAGACACCGGGCGTGGGAGACTTCACGGGCTCGGCTGGTAAGCCGACGCCGATGGATCCGGTGGAAGTCGAACGCATCCTCAAGGTCAGCGCCAAAGAAGACGAAGACGGGGCGCAGATCAAGACCGCCATTCCGTTCAGGTCAGGCGACCGAGTGCGTGTCAAGGACGGCTATTTCCAGAACTTTGAAGGCGATGTGGAGACCGTTGACGAGGCGAACGGCCGGATCACGGTAATGATCAACATTTTCGGCCGCTCGACGCCGGTCGAGCTAGAGCATTGGCAGGTGGAGGCCGTGTAGTCGTAGCAAGCACGGATTCCGTCTCCGAGTAAAAAGGGTATGGCAGATGGCGAAAAAGGTGGAAGGGCAGGCGAAGTTTCAGATCCCCGGTGGTCAAGCCACGCCGGCGCCACCCGTGGGTACTTCCCTTGGAAAGTTCGGTATCAACCTCGGCCAGTTCGTGCAGCAATTCAACGACCGCACAAAGGAATACAATGGGACGCCGATCCCTGTCATCGTGACAGTCTACGGCGATCGAACGTTTGACTTTGTCACGAAGAGCCCGCCAGCAGCATCGCTGCTGAAGCAGGCTGCCGGTATTGCGTCAGGGTCTGGAGTGCCAAACAAGGAGAAGGTGGGAACGGTTACTCGGAAGCAGGTCGCGGAGATCGCCGAGAAGAAGATAGTCGATTTGAATGCCAGCGGACCGGAGGCTGCTTGCCGGATGATTGAAGGAACTGCCAGGAGTATGGGGATTGTAGTCGAGGACTGATCACAAGCCTCGGCGGCAAGTGGTGCGTTGAGCGACGGCACGGGAAACGTCCAGCAAGAATCGGACAGGCAAAGCGATGGTGAAGCGATCAAAACGGTATGAGGCGTTAGAGAAGAAGGTCGTAGCGGATGAGACGCTGGAACTTGATGCGGCCGTGGCGCTGCTAAAGGACTGCGCGAATACGAAATTCGATCAGACCGTAGAGGTCCACATGCGGCTTGGGGTCGACCCCAAGCAGGCAGATCAGATCATCCGTGGTTCGATTGTGTTGCCCCACGGTATAGGCAAGAGCCAAAGGGTGATTGTTTTTGCCAAAGGGGATCTGGCTGACGCTGCCAAAGAAGCCGGGGCTGACGAGGTGGGACAAGAGGAATTGGCCAAGAAGATCAAGGATGGCTGGGTGGACTTCGACGCCTGCATTGCCGCGCCAGACATGATGGGCATGGTGGGCCCGCTAGGGCGAATCCTTGGTCCAAGAGGCCTGATGCCGTCGCCCCGTTCCGGCACTGTCACTCCCGATGTGGCGCGGGTGGTGAAAGAATACAAGGCGGGCAAGGTGGAGTTTCGCAACGATTCCGGTGGCAACGTCCACGCTCGGATTGGAAAGCTGAGTTTCGACGTAGAGAAGTTGAAGGACAATATTCAGGCCTTCATCGACCACATCGTTTCAATGCGGCCGGCTGCGGTAAAAGGCGTGTATGTTAGGTCGGTTTCGATTGCGGGGAGCATGAGTCCAGGTATCCGAGTTGCCGCATGAGCCGGTGATTGGCCATTGGCGAAGACGCCCCGGGCCGTCCTTGCCGACGATAATCAGAACAAAGTTGCAGAACAATGAGCAAATACGTCAAAAACTTGGTTGCGAAAGAAATCGCAGGACGACTGACGGGAGTAGATGACGCGCTGCTGGTCAACGTGATCGGCCTTGACGCGAACGAGACGGTCGTACTCCGGAAGCAGTTGCGCGAGAAGGACATCGGCCTCATGGTCGTGAAGAACAGCATGGCCAAGCGAGCGACGGAGGGCACTCCGTTGGCCGCTGCGTTCGAGGGCATCGAAGGCACGCTGGCGATGGTATGGGGTGGTGAGGATTTGATCTCGCTGGCCAAGGAGATCGTCGCTCTGGACAAGGGCAAGGAGTTCGCCAAGTTCGAAGCTCGTGGCGGCGTTATGGACGGCGAGCATCTGACGGCGGAACGAGTGAAGGAGATCAGCAAGTGGCCGAGCCGTGAGGAGCAACTGAGTTTGCTCATGGGACAGATTCTCTCGCCCGGTGGGAATTTGGTTGCTCAATTGCTGGGTCCCGGTGGTGCGTTGGCCAGCCAGATCGAGAAGAAGGCAGAGGAGGCGGAAGAATAACCAAGCGCTGAACTCGCGTTTACCCAAGAGACGATGTGGGTCAGGGCCCGTCCTCGCAGCTAGTTGGTGTGGTTGCGGTCCTGTCAGGCCGAGCCCCGACCTACAAAGACAACGAATCTATTTCCGTAACCGTAGGCATCAAAGACGCGGTCGAGTCGTTTCGATGTCCAGTGTGAGAAAGGGCCCAGAGAGCCATGTCAGAAGAAGCAGCAACCCTCGAAGTCTCTGCCGATACCAAGGAGCTTGGCGACAAAATCGTCGAGTTGACTTTGAAACAGGCAAAAGAACTGAGCGATTATCTGAAGGACGAGTATGGAATTGAAGCCGCGTCTGGTGGCGTGGTCGCAATGGCGCCGGCAGGCGCCGGCGGCGACGCTGGGGAGGCGGAAGTGGAGAAGACCGCTTTCGATGTCGTCTTGACAGGATTCGGCGACAACAAAATCAGCGTCGTCAAGGTCCTGAAGAAGCTGACAGGCTTGTCGCTGATCGAGGCGAAGAAGTTGGTCGAAAACGCTCCGGTTACCCTGAAGGAAGCTTTGTCGCAAGCGGATGCGGACGCAATGAAGGCCGAATTGGAAGAGTCTGGTGCGTCCGTCGAGCTCAAGTAAGACCCGTGCCCTGCAAACGACTGGCCACCGTCCGGCGATACATCGTTTGGCGGTGGGGGTAGTTTACGCTTGATTCTCATACAACGAATCGAAGCGCGTTTTCTTCTTTATTCCTTCCCAGGGAGTCCTGCGCGCGTGGGGCATCCCTCTCGTCGTCTTTCCCGTTTCTGTGCCGGTAGCCCGCGCTCGGCTTCCGGCAGTTGATTCTGTGTTTCCCGGAGCAGACACCTATGGCCACCTCAGTCCAAAGACGCCTAGAGCCTACGGAAAAACGGCAGTTTGGTAGTGGTAGAGAAGCCCCGTTTATTCCGGATTTGACCAAAATCCAAACGGAGAGCTACCGCGACTTCCTGCAGGATGATGTTGAATCCGAGAAACGCAAGAAGAGCCAGGGGCTGGAAGGCGTCCTGCGCGAAATCTTCCCGATCGAGAGTTACGACAAGCAGACGAAGCTGGAGTACCTCAAGTTTGACCTGGGCAAACCGCGTTATACGCCGGACGAGTGTCGTCAATTGCGACTCACGTACGGTCGGCCGTTTCGCGTTTGGCTGCGATTGGAGAAGAAAGATGGGCCAGTCGACGAAGAAGTCTATTTGGGTGATCTACCCATAATGCTTGGCGGCGGCGAGTTCATAATCAACGGTGCGGAACGCGTGGTGGTGAGCCAGTTGCACCGTAGCCCCGGTGTCGATTTCGTTATGGAGACCGAGGGCACTTCGGATCGAAAGCTACCCAGTTGCCGAGTCATCCCGGAACGTGGCAGTTGGATCGAGATCAACGCCACCAAGAAGGACGCGTTGAACGTTCGTATCGATCAGAGTGGCAAGTTCTCCGCCATGACGCTGTTGCGTGCCATGAGCGACGAGTTGAGTACGGATGCAGACATCATTCGCAAATTCAATGAAGACACTGTTTCAGTCGAACACGTCGTCGACGGGCGCAGCGTAATTAAAGTCGAAGGCAAGATAGCCGTGGACGACGTGGTGTTCCCGCCTTCCAGCGAACGCGCCGGCGAGGTGATTGTCGAAGCGGGCCACAAGATTACGAAGAACGCGGCCGAATTGATCTGCGCTTCAGATATCGAGGAAGTGGAGGTCATGCCGCCGGTCAAGACGGAATTGATTTTCAACAGCTTGGCCGAGGATACGACATCCAGCCACGAAGAGGCGCTACTGCGGATCTACCAGCGGCTCCGCCCGGGTAATCCGCCTCAGTTGGAAAAAGCGAGAACGTTGTTCACGGAGAAGTTTTACGACGACAATCGCTATCGCCTGGGGCGAGTCGGCCGGTTCCGGATCAACCGCAAACTGGATTTGGATGTCCCGGAAGAAGAAATGACGCTGCGGCCCGACGACGTGATCGAGGCGATCAAGTACCTGCTTGAGCTGCAAATGAGCAGCGAAAATGCTCAAGTTGACGACATCGATCACTTGGGGAACCGCCGCCTGCGTACGATCGACGAGTTGGCGAGCGACGAACTTCGCAAGGGGTTTCTCAAGCTCCGGCGAACCGTGCAGGAGCGAATGAGCCTCAAAGACCTTGAGGACATGACACCCCGTGCCTTGATCAATCCTAAGAGCATCTCGGCGGCGATCGAGTACTTCTTTGGCCGTGGCGAACTTTCACAGGTTGTCGATCAGACCAATCCGCTTTCGCAGCTTACGCACGAACGGCGTTTGTCTGCTCTGGGCCCAGGTGGTTTGAATCGAAAACGTGCTGGGTTCGAGGTCCGCGATGTGCACATTTCCCACTACGGTCGTATCTGCCCTATCGAAACACCGGAAGGCACCAACATTGGGCTGATATCCAGTTTGGCGGTATTTGCCAGGGTGGACGAGTATGGTTTCCTGACCACCCCTTACCGAGAGGTCAGGAAAGGCAAACTAGGCGACGAAATCGTTTGGCTTCGGGCGGACCAGGAGGCAGAAGTTCATGTTGCACCGGCTGACTCGGAGGTCGATCGCGGTAAGCTAGTTGGCGGCGCGACTCTGATCGCTCGTCACCGAGCCGATTTTGAAATTGTTGTGCCCGACCAGGTCGAGTACATGGACGTGGCACCAAATCAGATGGTCGGTGTGTCGGCGGGGCTGATTCCTTTCCTCGAACACGACGACGCCAACCGGGCTTTGATGGGCTCAAACATGCAGCGTCAGGCGGTTCCTCTGCTGATCACCGAGCCGCCAATCGTTGGCACGGGCATGGAGAGGCACGTGGCCCAAAATTCGAGCATGGTGGTCAAAGCGGATCGGGCCGGCAAGGTGTCCTATGTGGACGCGGATCGGCTGGAGATCGGCAAGGATGTCTACCCAATGAAGAAGTTCCGCGGACTGAACGAGCGGACCTGCCTGAACCAGAAACCGATCGTCCGTGTCGGTGACAAAGCCGAGAAAGGGCAAGTAATTGCTGACGGTGCGGCGACGTACGAAGGCGAATTGGCGTTGGGCCGAAATGTGCTCGTCGGCTTCATGTCCTTCGACGGCTTCAACTTCGAGGACGCAATCATCATAAGCGAGGACTTGGTCAAGAACGATGTGTACACCTCGCTCCATATCGAAGAGTTCGACGTCGAAATTCGCGAGACGAAGCTGGGACGCGAGGAGTTTACCCGCGACATTCCGAACGTTAGCGAGAAGGCTTTGCGTAACCTGGACGAGAACGGCATCGTCCGGATCGGGACGTACGTCACCCCAGGCGATATCCTGGTAGGCAAGGTCTCGCCAAAATCGAAGACCGAATTGACTCCTGAAGAGAAACTGTTGCACGCGATTTTTGGACGCGCCGGCGAGGACGTCAAGAACGATTCCTTGGAAGCGCCGTCTGGAATTGAAGGCATCGTGATCGACACTCAGAAGTTCTCACGCCGCATGAGCCTTTCCGAGGAGGAACGCAAGGAATTCGAGAAGGAGTTAAAACAGGTAGAAACCGGGGGCAACGATGCAATCTCCCGCTCGTTTGGGGCGATGATAGAACAGATGGAAAGCGTGACGGGCCGCACGTTGACCGACGAGGACAAGACGCCGCTGGTGCAGGACCAGAATCCGAAGTTCATTGTCGAAAAGGCACAGAACTTCCGGCTGGGCTGGGTTACGGAGAAGATGAAAAGCAAGGAGAAGATCGCGGAATTGGAGAGTATTTACGCGGCCCAGTGGCCGGAAGTGGAAGACGCTATCGACGAGCGAGATCGAAAGCTGAATAGCTTGAAACGCGGCGATGAACTCCGCAGCGGCGTACTGCAAATGGTCAAAGTCTACATCGCTGCCAAACGCGTCGTCGCCGTGGGCGACAAGATGGCTGGCCGCCACGGAAACAAAGGGGTGATCGCCAAGATTCTTCCGGTAGAGGACATGCCATTTCTACCGGATGGGACTTCGCTGCAAATCTTGCTCAATCCACTGGGCGTTCCCAGCCGTATGAACGTGGGTCAGATTCTGGAAACGCATCTTGGATGGGCCGGCGCCAAACTCGGTTTTCAGGCGATCACTCCAGTGTTCGACGGAGCCTCGGAAGAGGACATCAACGATGCTCTGGGCGAAGCCGGGTTGCCGCGGCATGGAAAGGTGCAATTGTACGATGGCCGTACGGGCGAACCTTTGGCGCAGGAGACTACGGTCGGCTACATCTACATGCTCAAGCTGCACCACTTGGTCGACGACAAGGTCCACGCCCGAAGTACGGGCCCATACTCGCTGATCACTCAGCAGCCCCTGGGTGGAAAGGCGCGTTTCGGTGGCCAACGCTTTGGCGAAATGGAAGTGTGGGCTCTGGAAGCCTATGGAGCAGCTTTCATTCTCCAGGAGCTGTTGACGGTCAAGAGTGATGATGTGGAAGGCCGTACCAAGATCTATGAATCCATGGTCAAGGGAGAAAACACGTTGGAGGCTGGCACTCCGGCCAGTTTCGACGTATTGACGAACGAAATTCGAGGTTTGGCGCTGAATATGCAACTGGAAAAACGCCGGATCTGAATTGAACATAACGCGTGATTGCGTCTTGAATACTTTCTAATCCATCAAAGGAGCACGGGCAGATGACCATCGGCGAAAGTGCTTATGACCGGATCAACGACTACGCATCGGTCAAGATTAGCTTGGCCAGACCGCATGATATTCGAAGTTGGTCGTTCGGCGAGGTAAAGAAGCCCGAGACCATTAACTACCGCACCTACCGTCCGGAAAAGGACGGTCTGTTCTGCGAGAGAATTTTCGGTCCGGAGAAGGACTGGGAATGCGCATGCGGCAAGTATCGCGGCATGAAGTACAAAGGCATGATTTGCGATCGATGCGGAGTGAAAGTCACTCACTCGCGAGTACGGCGCAAACGCATGGGCCACATCGAACTGGCTGCGCCAGTGGTCCACATTTGGTTTTTTAAGGCTATGCCCAGCCGCCTGGGCAACCTGCTAAATATGAAGACTACGAGTATGGAGAAAGTGGTCTATTTCCAGGACTACGTGGTCATCGATCCGGGCGATACCGACCTGGAGAAGCAGCAACTGCTTACAGAAGAGGAGTTTCGTGCAGCTCGCGAGCAGTGGGGAGAAGGGTCATTCGAGGCCAACATGGGTGCCGAAGCGGTTCGTAAACTGCTGGTCGGCTTGGACCTTGTCGTACTGTCCCAGGACCTTCGCCAACAACTCGTCGAGACGAATTCGAAGCAGAAAAGGAAGGACCTGATCAACCGCCTGAAAATCGTTGAATCCATCCGCGACAGCGAGAACAAGCCGGAGTGGATGGTGTTGGACGTGATCCCCGTCATCCCGCCGGACCTCCGTCCGTTGGTCCTGCTGGATTCAGGCAACTTCGCCACCAGTGACCTGAATGATCTATACCGCCGAATCATCAACCGAAATAACCGGCTACGCAAACTGGTTGACCTGAACGCACCAGAGGTCATTATCCGTAACGAGAAGCGGATGTTGCAGCAATCGGTAGACGCGCTGTTCGACAACAACCGCTGCAAACGCCCTGTCTTGGGCAGCAGTAACCGCCCGCTGAAGTCGTTGACCGACATGATCAAGGGGAAACAGGGCCGTTTCCGCGAGAATCTGCTGGGCAAACGAGTCGACTATTCCGCTCGAAGTGTCATCGTGGTTGGGCCCGCGCTCAAGCTTCATCAATGTGGCTTGCCGAAGAAGATCGCGCTGGAACTCTACCAGCCGTTCATCATTCGCAAGCTCAAGGAATTGGGGCATGCGGACACCATCAAGAGCGCCAAAAAGATGCTGGAACGCAAGGACGAGGAAGTCTGGGACATCCTCGAGTCCGTCATCCAGAATCACCCGGTGCTACTGAACCGGGCCCCGACGCTTCACCGCATGGGCATCCAGGCGTTCGAACCGACACTGGTGGAAGGCAACGCGATTCATTTGCATCCGCTGGTCTGCAGGGGCTTCAATGCTGACTTCGACGGCGACCAGATGGCGGTACACCTGCCGTTATCGATCGAGGCACAGGTCGAAGCGCACACACTGATGATGTCCACAAACAATATCTTCGGGCCGGCCAACGGCAAGCCAATCATGAGTCCTTCGCAGGATATCGTGATGGGCTGCTACTACATCACGCTCGACTTGCCCAATCGTAGAGGCGAGGGTATGACGTTTGCCACGCTGGAAGAGGCCGATTTGGCCTACTCGTTGGGCGTCATTGATGTTCACGCGAAGATCAAGGTCAAGCTGCCGCCACGTCGTAAGATCAAGTTGGAAGACGATTCCGGCATACCGGGCGAGATTATCGAGACGACTTTCGGGCGTATCATGTTCAACCTCATGTTGCCCGTAGGCATGGACTATTACAACATCCCAATGCGGTCCGGCGAATTGGCGACGGTCATCTCCGACTGCTATCAGCGACTGGGGCGACGGGCGACCATCGACCTGCTGGACGATATGAACAAGATTGGTTTCCAGCAAAGCACGCTTAGCGGACTCTCGTTCGCCACCGACGATCTGGTGACGCCAGCCACGAAAGTGAAGCACATCCACGCTGCTGAAAAACGCGTGATGAAGCATAAGAAAGACTACGATCGTGGCGTCATCACCGAGCAAGAGCGGTACAACTTGGTCCTTGATATCTGGACGCACGCCCGTGAGCAGATCACGACCGAGATGATGGATGCCATGAAGTCGGATGATCGTGGCGGCCATGGTTACATCAATCCCGTGTTCTTGATGGCCCACTCTGGTGCTCGTGGCGGCATCGAGCAAATCCGGCAGTTGGCTGGCATGCGGGGTCTGATGGCCAAGCCCACAGGTGAAATCATTGAAACGCCCATTAAGGCGAATTTCCGGGAAGGTCTGAGCGTTTTGGAGTACTTCAGTTCGACCCATGGTGCTCGCAAGGGCTTGGCTGATACGGCGCTGAAGACGGCGGATTCCGGCTATCTGACACGAAAACTGGCGGACGTCGCACAGAACGTGGTCGTCACGTTGGAGGACTGCGACACATCGCAGGGCATCACCAAGGGCGTGATCTACCGCGGCGAGAAGGTGGAAGTGAAGTTGGCCGACGCTATTACTGGCCGCGTGAGCCGCCAGAATATCGTGAATCCTGTCACCGACGAATTGATCGTCAGCGAAAACGAAATGATCACACGCGACATGGCCCGCAAGGTCGAGGAGCTGGGGCTGGAGAAGATCCAAGTGCGCAGCCCGATGACGTGTGAAGCCTCGCTCGGCGTGTGCCGCCGGTGTTACGGTATGGACATGTCGAGCGGCGCATTGGTGGAAGAGGGCATGGCCGTTGGGATCATCGGCGCCCAAAGCATTGGCGAGCCGGGAACACAGTTGACGATGCGGACGTTTCACATCGGTGGAACTGTCAATACCAGCGTGGAGGAAAGCGAAACCAAAGCCAAGAAAGAGGGCGAGGTCAAGTTCACTCGCATGCGAAGCGTCCGGAACGAGGATGGAAAGAACATCGTTCTTACGCGAAGCGCTGAAATCTCCATTCTGGACGCCAGGGGCCGCGAGTTGGAGCAGTACGAAGTTCCAACCGGAGCCGAGCTGGTGGTCGAAGAGAACCAGACGGTGAAAATCGGGGATGTACTCTGTCAGTGGGACCCGCACAACATCCCAATCCTCGCAGAGGTTTCCGGCCGGGTTCGTTACGAGGACATTGTCGAAGGCGACACCATGCGAGAGGAAAAGGACACTGGTGGCACAATTCGTCGTATGATCGTCGATCACAAGGGTGAACTGCACCCGCAAATTGTCTTGGAGGATTCCGACGGCAAACCGTTGGACGTGTACTACTTGCCGGAACGTGCCCACATTGAAGTCGATGAAGGCGAGGAGATCTTGGCCGGTTCGGTTATGGCCAAGATGCCCCGCGAAGCGACCGGCATCACCGACATCACCGGAGGCTTGCCACGAGTTACGGAGATTTTCGAGGCTCGCAAACCGAAGGATCCTGCCGTGATCGCCGAGGTGGATGGGACAGTGGAAATCCTGGGCGAAAAGCGTCGTGGTAAGCGCGTGATTGTCGTTCGCAGCGAGGCAGGAATCGAACGCGAACACTTGGTGCCTCATGGAAAACGATTTCTGGTGCACTCGGGTGACGTTGTCAAGGCCGGACAGGCGATGGTCGACGGGCCGCTCGTTCCGCACGATATCCTGCGGGTCTCTGGCGAGGAGGCGGTTCAGCAGTACTTGGTGCACGAGGTCCAGAGCGTCTACCGTAGTCAGCGCGTCGAAATCAATGACAAACACATCGAGATCATCATCGCACGCATGCTGCGGAAGATGAAAGTGGAAACTCCCGGTGACACGACACTGTTGCCCGGTTTGGTGATCGATCGATTCGATTTCCGCACCGTCAACCAGCAGATGGCCAACTGCCTGAAGGTCACCCACAAGGGTGACTGCGACCTCACGGTCGATTCGATCGTGCCGAAGGAAACGATGGAGCAAATGAACTCGCAAATCGAGATGCTTGGCGGTGATCCGGCACAAGGCGAGCGGCCCAAGCCGGCTACAGCCAGCACGCAATTGCTCGGGATCACTAAGGCCGCTGTCCAGAGTTCCAGCTTCATCTCTGCAGCCAGCTTCCAGGAGACAACGAAAGTCTTGACCGAAGCTGCCCTGGCCGGCAAAGTCGACGATCTGGTCGGATTGAAGGAGAACGTCATCCTTGGTCACCTGATTCCGGCTGGCACGGGCTTCCGGACGTTCCAGGATTCCGAAGTCCGCTATCGGCCGGAGGCACTACAGGCGATGGCGGCTGAGAAAGAGGCGAGGCTGGAGACCAGCTTCCCGTTGCTGCAAAGTGCCGCCCCGGGCGAGGAACAGGAACCCGTCGATGCCCCCGAGCCGGAGAGCATCATCGATAACACGGCGTCTTCTCTTCTAAGCGACGGGTTCGTGGCTCTGGACGAGGGCTTCGAGGACACCAGCCCACCACCGGAAAGCGAGTGACGTATTGACAGCGGGTGCTGAGCCGCTATTCTGAAGTGTTTTGAACCACAAATTAGACCGCCGATACACAAAGGCGAGTGATGCCCACAATCAACCAGTTGGTACGAAAGAGACGGAAACTGAAGCGCAAGCTGAGCAAGGCCCCAGTTCTGGACCGCTGTCCGCAGAAACAGGGGGTGTGTTTGCAGGTGCGCACGATGACGCCGAAGAAGCCAAATTCCGCGTTGCGGAAGATCACCAGGGTGCGTTTATCGAATGGCAAAGAAGTGACGGTGTATATTCCTGGGGAAGGACACAACCTACAGGAACACTCGATCGTTTTGGTCCGCGGCGGAAGAGTTCGAGACCTGCCGGGCGTACGCTACCAGGTCATTCGTGGTGCTTTGGACACGCTGGGCGTTGACGGGCGCAAGCAGTCGCGAAGCCGCTATGGTGCAAAGAAGTAGTAATTGGCATTGCGGCTAGGCCGCGAAAGTCTATTAGATAGAGCAGACATATGGGTCGTATTACATCTAGCAGGACACAACTGAAACCGGATCCGCGGCACGGGTCCATCCTAGCCGGCAAGTTCATCAACTGTCTGATGTGCGACGGGAAGAAGACCACGGCGCAACAGGTGTTCTACGGCGCACTCGAAGACCTGAGGAAGAGAGTCCCGGACCAGGAGCCGATCGACGTCTTCCACGACGCCGTGGAGAACGTGAAACCGCACATTGAGGTGAGGTCGAAGCGTGTCGGTGGAGCGTCTTATCAAGTGCCCATGCAAGTCAACAAAGCGCGTCAGCAATCGTTGGCGATTCGCTGGCTCTTGCTGGCGGTTCGAGAGAAGAAGGGGCGGCCGACAGCCCTGAAATTGGCCGACGAACTGTTTGCTGCATATAAGAGAGAAGGTGCGGCGATGACACGTCGCGAGAACACGCACCGCATGGCCGAGGCGAACAAAGCCTTCGCGCATTTCGCCTGGTAACAGAGCAGAACCAAGAACGCCGCGCAACAACGCGGCGTTCTTTATGCGCCGACTTTCCCCGTCCTCCGCAACGAGGCCAGGGTGACGGAATTGCAGGCAACTATGACTCGCAGAATAGACAACATACGCAACATCGGTATCATTGCCCACATCGACGCCGGCAAGACGACTGTCACCGAGCATATGCTCTTCTACAGCGGTGCCAAGCATCGCGTGGGCATGGTTGACAACGGCACCGCCGAGCCGGACGACGACCCCGAAGAGCAAGAGCGCGGAATCACGATCTATTCGGCCTGCTTGGCGTTCGACTGGAAGGACGTGCACGTCAACCTGCTGGACACGCCGGGCCATGTCGATTTCACGGCCGAGGTCGAGCGATGCCTACGTGTCTTGGACGGCGCTGTTGTCGTCTTCAGCGCGCGAGAGGGCGTCGAGGCGCAAAGCGAAACGGTTTGGAGGCAAGCGGACCATTACAAGGTACCACGCATCGTATTCATCAACAAATTGGACCGCGAGGGAGCTGATTTCGAAGGGACTTTTGACGAGATCGGCGAACGTCTCGCGTCCAATCCTGTCGCCGTGCAGATACCTGTCGGTGAAGGCCCCGCGCACACGAACAACCCCTTTCGCGCCGTGATCGACCTGATCGACATGAAGATGTTGGTGTTCGATCCCGAGACCGAAGGCGAGACGGTTTCTGTGGCGGACATTCCCGAGGACCGGTTCGAAACGGCCGAGTTCTGGCGGGATACCATGTTGGAGAAACTGTACGACTACGATGACGAGTTGCTGGAACTGGCTTTGCAGGAGGAGGAGATTCCCAGTGATCTACTTCGCAAAGTCATCCGCAAGGCGACGCTTCACCAGCAGGTGCAGCCAGTGCTATGCGGGTCGGCCCTGCACGGAATCGGAGTGCAACCGATTCTGGACGCGGTTGCCGCGTATTTGCCAAGTCCCTTAGACCGGCCTCCCGTCGAAGGAGTGAACGTTAAAAAGAGGGACAAGCTTGAACGTCGGAAGCCGGACCCAAAAGAGCCGTTTTGTGGCTTGGTCTTCAAAATCTTGCCTGCCAAAACGGGCGACGTATCTTGGGTGCGGGTCTATTCTGGTGAACTCAAGGCCAACTCGCGTGCTTTGAATCCGGGCAAAGAAAAGAAGGAAAACGTTGCACAGCTCTGGCGCATACACGCTACGAGTAAGAAGGAGGAGCAGATCGATCGGGCACAAGCCGGCGACATTGTTGGAATCATAGGCATTAGGAACTCGGTTACCGGCGACACGCTTTGCGATACGAAAGCCCCGATACTGCTTGAGTCCATTGACTTCCCGGAAACGGTCATTTCCATGGCCATCGAGCCGGAAAACGCCACGGAACGTGACAAACTGGGCAACACTCTGGACATGCTTTTGCGTCAGGATCCTACGGTGAAAGTCGCCAGCGGTGACACTGGGCAGACGTTGATCAGCGGGATGGGCGAATTGCACCTGGAAGTGATCAAGCACCGCCTGTCACGTGATTTCAATCTCAAAGTCAAGTTCCACAAGCCACAGGTCAGCTACCGCGAGACCATTCACGCGCCGGTCAAAGTCACTGGCGAATGCCACCGCCAAGTGGCGGGCCAGCAGCTTTTCGCCAAGCTGACCATCCGCGCCGAACCTTTCGAGGCGGGAAGCCGTCCCGTAACGGTCGTCAACCTATGCCCGCCTGGCTCGCTGCCCGATGGACTGCTGCAGGCCGCTGTCGAAGAGTTGACCTCCTGTGGCGAAGGCGGTGGTCGCATCGCCGGATTTCCATTGATGAAGCTGAAGGTGACGATCCTGGGCGGCGAAGCCCACGAAGACGCATCGTCCACTGACACTGCCTTTCGCATCGCAGCCAACGATGCTTTCGAAAAAGGACTCGTCGAGGGCGGCCCCGTCTTGCTCGAGCCGATTATGAAGCTGGACATTCTGACGCCCGAAGACTACGTCGGGGATTTCGTAGGCGACTTACAGCAACGGCGAGCGATCATTACGCGAACGGAGAACCGCGGCCAATTGACGGCCATCGAAGCACAAGCGCCGTTGAAAGAGCTATTCGGCTATGCAGGCGCGATGCGCGGTCTAAGCCAAGGCCGCGCCGGTTGTTCCATCGAACCACTTCACTATGCACCGGCTCCACCGGAAGTGGTCAAGGAATACAATATCTAATCGAGGCAGGCCGCCACGTTGGTGAGCCCAACGGGTTCGCACGCCCGACGCCGACGAACCATCCGTCAGGTCTCCCAGACATGCTTGAGAGACATTGTTACTTCCCAGACCTTCATAGGCAACGGCGTATTCGCCATGGATGGCGAATCTCTGCGGGCGTGCGGTGTTCAAGCGCCGCCAAATCCTAAGAAGTTGTGCGTCTATTCAAAGCTGCGATCACGATCACATCGTGTACGGGAATTGAACAATCGGTCTTTGAGGCGAAGCAGCAGGACAGCAGAGTAGACCAGCCCACAGATCGTGGCCACAATCAATAGCAGCGTAAGCGCTTCTCTCGCGATTTTCGCCAAGGTGAAGTCGTTCGCACCAGTAACAGATCCAAGAAAGCGAGCTGCCGGAAGCATCAAGAAGAGCGCGAAGAACGGCAACATGTGTAGGAGATCAGATAGTAAAACGCGATGCCAGGGTCTTTTACCGGTCTTCTGCACGGCTCAGTTCGCACAACGGAAAGAACATCCGTCGCCGCCGTAAACGAAGGAGACGACGTTGGACAACGATTGATTCTACAATGCGGACCCGCGTCGCGAAAGAATGAAGGCGATCGCGCAGCGACCTTGCGGATGTTCTGTGTTCAAGGATTTAGCGTCGGGCAAGCCGCCGCCAAATCCGAAGAAGTTGTGCGGCTAGCGGTTACGCCAATACCCAGGCCGTCTTTTTGCGTGGGCGACAGCAACCACATGAATCCGATTGTCGCCGTACCGGAAAATAATCTGAAATGGGAATTTTCGCACGCCGCACGAACGATGGCGATCGTCAAGTCGAACGAAACGCTCCGGATCCGCCTCGACGCTTGCAAGCGCAACGTCTATAGCGACACAGAATTCGCGTGCAGCTCTGGGGCTACGTTCCGCGTACCAATCCGCAGATGCTTCCAACTCGGCGGTAGCATCTGGATGAAAACTAATCTGCATCATCGACACCGTGCTTCGCGAACAATCGAACGCGAACGTCCGCCCAATCCTCGGTAACGACGGCCCCGGAGTCGATCTGATCGGACCGACGATCGATTTCACGAAGCCAAGCTTCCGATAGCTGTGGCGGCTTGTCATCCGGTACCGAAGAAGCGAGTTCATCGATAAGGCGAAGGCGATCGTCAACCGGCAGTTGCGATGCGGCCGAGAGAACAGAATTGTAATTGGACATAACTATCAGCTCGCACAACGGGAAGCACTGTCGACGCCGCCCCGAACGGAGGCAACCAGCGTCGAGCCACCGTATATTGTACCAACGCCGCCGCGTTTTGCACCACCAACACAGCCTGCACGGATGCCGGACTCTTCGGACATTCTGTGCGTCGCTGCACCCCAAATTCAAGATCCGTCCGCCAGGAACTGTTCGTAAATCGTTCTCAAGCACGGACCGTCGCTTCGCCACTTGCGTTCGTAATCCAGGAGCTTGGACTTCAGAAGGTCCTGATCACAGGATTCCCAATTCCGGACGAGGCCGGGGATGTTGTGAATCGCATCCATCAGGTCAGCAAGACGCTCGGGATTCACGTCCGATTGCCAACCAGCTACTCGGGCATCGAGGATCGCCATGTAGACGACTTCCATGCAAGCGCGAAACTCAGATTCCGGTGGCAATGACACGGGACTTTTCCAGATTTGATCGCACAACGGGTTGTGTGGCCGACGCCGCCCCTGATCGAAGCGAAAAACGTTGGCCGACGAATAGATCATACCACCAGAGCCCACGCTGATTGAAGAAGGAAGGCGTTTGCGGCATGGATGCCGCAACTCTGCGGCCACGCATTGTTGTGCGGCGCTCGGTTATGCGATGAAAGGGTTCTCCGGTGGATCGCATTGACGGATGTCACGCCAGTATTCATCCACGACGTCTGCATCAATCCTTATGGGACCGCCACCAGCCCAATGGCGATCCTCGCCATTTCGTTTTGGCCCTGACACCCAATACTCTAGTCCCGTGTTCGCATCAACGTAGTTGCCGTACACTCCTCCGCGCTTGATTCGCTTGAGGACACGGCCACCGCTGTAAATCGTGCTTCCAGATTTGGAAAACGTGACGCGACAAATGCGGGCACCGCCGCGGTGATCTTCCGACGCCTTACATTCGACGTACATGATGCGGGACTTTTTGTCTGACATTTCGCGTGCCCTCCGACCTGATGACACGAGCGAGAACGCCAAGGTTCGCACAACGGGTCCGCACGGCCGACGCCGCCCCGGCGAGGGGCGAGAAACGTGGCGCGCTGATTGGATTATACAACGGGAGGCAGGCGGAACGCGAAACCAAGGCGTTCGCCGATCACGGGTTGCAGCGCCGCTAGATGGACTCGGACCAGCGAGGATGACTCGAAAGCGCATATCGCTCGAATAAGGCGACTCTGCGGCGTGCGTGTTGGGCGGCGACTTGGCGAGTTTGCGTTTCTTCTGAGGGGCGATGAGACCAGTCGGCGTGTTCGCCGAGCCCGGTTCATCACATTATGCAAATCGTCAGTCAAATAGGAATCTCCGGATGGCCCGCCAAACATAGAAGACGGTGAATGCAACACACACCCCGAAAACCGTGGACCAATCCCATTGGATGGCCCACCAAACACAGAAAACGGCGAACAGAGGAAGCGTCAGGCATAGAAGCACCACCAACAGACACGACCATGTGTTTGACTGCGTCGTCCCCCCCGGTGGGCGCAGGTACTTGAAGGGCACACCATCTCGTTCCCCTTTACAGAACTGCTTGTGTCCACCGGGCATCCAGAAACGCCCTTCGAGCTTATCGGGGGGAAGAGGCTCGCATCCAACGGACGCCACATCGAAGCGCCATTCAAACCACATCTTGGGGTCTCGAATCAGTGACTCTGTCTCTTCCGAGATGGCTTCAATTCGGTAGTAGTACCATCCATCTTCAGTGTACCGTCCGTCACAGAGTCGAGCTGCTTTGGTGTACTCGGTTCGCTGCTCGTCGAGAACGTAAAGGTCGTAGCAGTGACCCTCGCGCGACCACTCGGATTGATCAGAACGACGACCGAGGTTGCTGCCCATCTACGATCGCCCAACGTTGTGCGGATGGGCGGCGCCGCGCGATCCATCCTGGGTGGTT
>CAZUAH010000242.1:0-20168 GCA_964617665.1 uncultured Pirellulaceae bacterium | reverse complement strand
GAGTCCCTCAAAATGATCCCCAATCGTGAAGAGAATCTGGGCCGCCGGATCCCAGCTCGCTCTCCGCCTTGCCGGTTGTCGCCCGGTTGTAACATACCAACGAATCACTGCGTTGATCGTCGGTGATGATCCACAAAATATTCGGCTTGCCGTCGGCCGCATAAGAGATGTGACTGAAAAATAAGAAAGCCAGGAAAAGGCTTTGCGTAGATGCTTTCATGTGGTGTTTCCTATCCTACTCATCAGTGATTCCTCTGTCGGACTTCCACTTCTTGAGTGCGTGCGCCCATTTTCCTGGTCTTGAGTCTTTGGGCGTCAGGATCTTGTTGTCGTTGTTGTATTTGAACCCTTCGAGCGTCACGTTTTCGATGACGACGTGATAATGCCCTTCGGTTGAGTCTTTCACCGCCCCAATCGACGGCCCTTCGAAGAACTTGGAGAACCACCTCAGTTCCAGGTCATTGTAGTATTCTTCCGGAATGTCCATCATCGCATGGGTCTTAATCTGTGCGGTCGCTCCGAAAACGGCATGGATGTTCTTGACATAACTTCCCTCGGCAAAGATCCCGTCCGTGGCATCTGGATTGTGCTTCAGCTCGGCTGCTTTCACGCCGCCCTTTCCCATGGTTACTGCGTACGTACTGCTTTTTGACAGAACCCCGTCAACCTTGGCCACGCCGTTCATGGCACTATGCGGGCCAAACATGACGGCGCAACGCCCGTCTTCATTGACCACGTTCCTGGCCGTAATGTCATAGACTGCGGTTTTATCCCCCACGGCGCCCGTTTCCAGGCGGAGCGTCACGCCGCCCTTGGCATAAATATCCTCGAAGTGGACCGACTGCGCCCCATGCAACTGCGTGAGTCCATAGCCTGGGCTGGCATTGAAGATGCAGCAGTTGCGCACCGTTCCATCGGTTGCTCGTGAAACGGGCCAGTCTTTGCTCTCTCGCTTCGTTTGCAGCGGGGTCAGCGTGATGCCGCAGTAGGTCGTAAAGTTGTCCTTCACGTCGAGATCCGCAATGAGGAAGTTCTTGACCATTTTGCACAGTACGGCGCGGATGCCTTCACCTTCGCGCCGTTCCCGGTCGGAATAGTCGACAATATACCTGCCGCCAAGTCCCCGGATGCTGACGTTTTCGATGTATGTTCTCTCCTGCTCCAGGGTCATTTTCTTTTTGTTGGACGGACGTTCCGCGTCCATATGGAAAACAACCGCCTTCGTTCCCTTGGGCCAATATGGCTTGATCACCGTGCCTTCCTCGATCAGCAGATGAATGTTCGATTTCAGACGGACGCCCGCCAGACGATAAGTTCCTTTCGGAACAAGGAGTCGTCCACCGCCTTTGTCGGCGAGTTCGTCGATGGCCTTCTGGAATACTTCGCTCTGGTTGCTCTTGGCGTTGTCATCAGCCAAGCCGAAGTCCGTCTGGAGGTTCTTCGTCAGTCCATTCGGATCCATCGTCTCGGTGTATTCCGCGTTTGCGATGGCCGCGTGAGCAACCAGGAGGAGTCCTACGACCACCGTGCGAATTTCGTTCTGCATGCTGTGCCTTTCATTTCTCTTTGCATCGCAACAGGGGCCGTTCGGGCAACTAACGTCTGCTATTCTCCGCGCAACTTGTGGGCGTCTTCCACGATGCGTGCACGCAGGTCTTTGTTCAGCCCGTGTTGATAATAAAATTCCGGGTTGTGCATGTAGCTGTGCTTCTTCATGTCCGCGTAGTCTACGTCCAGGCTCAGGTCACAATCGAAACGCATCAGTACGGAATGCCCTTTCCCGCGTGTTCCGGCCCAAGTGTTGTGGCAGAGTCCCCATGTGATTCCTTTGCCATGCTGCGTGTTGACAAAAGCATCCGGCACAAAGGGCCCCGCCGCACACGGCATTAGCGAAACGATCGAAGCGATCTCGAAATTCACGCCGTCTTCGGCGTATTGAACCGTGAAGTGCTCATTGCCATCTCGGATCACAAGAGCCGCGATGCCCTCCGTGAAGGGAAACAATGTCGTTTCGTGGCCTGAGTTGATGACGGGATTCAGTGGATGCTTTTTGAACGGTCCCAGCGGGTTGTCGGCGATGGCCAGTCCCTGCATGCGCACCAGACGCGGATCTCCGTCGCAATCCGACTTGTAGTACAAGTAGATCTCGCCCTTGTATACCAAGGGATATGGGTCGTGAATGGAATACTGATCCCATTCTCCTTCCGCTCCGTTGGGTATCGCGACTTGGTTAAGCGGCGTCCAAGGGCCGTCGGGCGAGTCGGCATACGACACGGCCACGGGGCAGTCGTCACCGCGAGTCTTATCTTCGCCGCGCGTACCACTCGGCTGAGAAAAGGCCTGATAGTAGAGGTAATACTTCCCCTCCCAGACCAGGATGTCCGTCGTGGTTACGGAGCGACATCCAGGATTTGGCTTTGGAGGACGCGGGACGGCAACGCCTTGCTCCTCCCACGTGAAGCCATCTTCGGAGGTGGCGTACCAGATGTCTGCCAAGTCCCAATCGCGTGACGGGATGGTGTCAGTGCATTTCTCAGCCCCCTGAGGAGGCGTTGGGGTATGGCGGTGCGTGTACCAGACATAGTACTTGCCATTCGCGAAGATCACTTTCGATGGATCGCGTCGCGAGAGGGTGCCATCGTGATTGTTGTAGTCCAGACCTTTGAGCTTGGTGTACTTGAACAGCGAATACAGTTCGTTGTCTTCAGGGCGTGGAGCCATGTAGGCGGTATAGTTACGCTCCATGGCCGCGCTCATCTTGCGGTTCGGCGTTTCTTTCGGAAGCATGAACGGGAAGCCGCTCTCTTGCGCCCAGGCGTTGCACGAAAGCAGTAAGACAAGCGAAACGAACGTCCGGGCGAGTGACCGTTGGTTCTTTTTCATGATTCTCCCTCGCACTTGCTGACGTAGTGTTTCATGATTTGCTGATCCCTACGATTCATAACAACGGACTTCGAAGAGCTTGGCGTTCTCCGCGCCATACGTTTCCTTCATCGTGATACGCACGCCAGTCGCCTTGATTTGATCGAAGTTGAACTTGATCAGACGGCGACGATTGTCGTTGTTCGAGCCAACCTTCACCCACTTGCCATTCACGCGGGCCTCGACATCCAGCGACTTCAGCAGTTCGACCGGAACGGTGTTTGAATATTTCTCGCCGACCGTGTAGGATCGGCGCATCATGATGTTGCGTTCTACATTGGTGTCGCACTTGATCTCGACCTTGGAGAGCGCGACTGGGGATTCCCACTCATACCAAACCTGCGCGGGCAGTCCGTCGGACTGCCAGTGGTGGGTCTCGCCTTTCGCGTCGCGTGAGTACCCGTCTGTCAGCAGTTTCACGTCGCCGGACGAGGTCGAAGAGGCAAAGGCCAAGCCGGCTTTCTTGGCGAGGTTATTCGGGGCTTTCGCCGGATGGTTGGGAATGAAGGCATCGTCGCGCAGCAACTGCTCCTTCAAGTCCGTCAGATACTTCTGATAGACACCACGGGGCGATGTGTTCTTCGCCACACAGATAGCCGCGGCCGTGCCTGCGGCCTGCCCCATCAAGGCGCAGGTGCCCATCACGCGGGATGAAGAAAGCGCAATGTGGGTTTGGCTGATGTTGCGTCCTGCGAAGAGCAAATTGCTGATATTCCTGGAATAGAGGCTGCGATACGGGATTTCGTAGATCTCGACGAAACGGCCGTGGAAGTAGCTTGGCGGCTCCGTGATGTTTTCAATGCCGCCGGGGTTGTGCTCGTCGAGCGACCAACCACCGTAGGCAACCGCATCTTCAAACCGGCGGTAGCCAGTCAGATCTGTTTCGGACAAAACAAAATCACCAATGAAGCGGCGGGACTCACGGCGCCCTGGGAAAGAGCCGATCCACTCGATGGCGTAGTTGTCCATGTGAGGATACTTGCCGGAGTTCTTGATGTAGTCCCACACGCCATGCAGGTAGCCCATGAGCTTGTGGCGGTTGTCTTCCAAGTCGGCGATGTTGTCAAACTCGCTGCCCAGTTCGATCCACCAGAAACCGGGGACGTAGCTTTGAATCTTGCTCGGATCAACCTCTTTGAGCCGAGACCGGTGAGGGTGTGCCTTGTCCGCCTGAAACTCTCTCATAAAGGCGGGCGGTTCATAAGGAACGGGCCTGCCCATATCCTTTGCATGCAAAAGAATGGACGCCCCCATCTGCCAACCGTCGGCCTCTTTCGGTGCATATTTCTCGCCGTATTCGTGGGACGCTTCGCGTCCTGTGCGGTACAACGCCCCGGCCGTCGCGGCAAGCAGGCCATCACCGGAGCAGTCGACGAACTGCTTCGCTTTGACAGTGAACTCCGTCTCGGTAGTCGACTGCCAGCAACGGGCCGATACGATCGTGGAACCGTCCATGTTCGCCTTGACCGCCTGCGTGTTCATCATCACGTCGAGGTTCGGCTCTCGGGTGACGAAGTCATAAAGCACATGGTCCCACATGGTGTACGACTCCTGCGGATTGAGGAATCGGTTATGCAGAAGGATCTCCTCAATGATCCCCGTCTCGCGTTTGGCCTTGTGACTGGGAGGCTGGTGCGTGACACCGTTCAGGTTGACGCGGATTTCACTGGAAGCATTGCCTCCAAGTACCGGACGATCCTGGACGAGGACGGTCTTCGCGCCATTTCGAGCAGCCGCAACCGCGGCGCACATTCCCGCCATGCCGCCGCCGAGCACCGCCACATCGTGCTGAACGGTCTCCTTACGGTCCGGCTTGATCATCTTCCCGCTGCCAAGCTGCAGCCATTGGTCGTCATCGCGGTCACCAACGTAGCCGTCCGGGCGAGCCGGCGAAGACTCGGCGGCGTTACCAGTCATCGGTAGGATGCTTGCTGCAACGGCACCGGCGGTGCCTTTCTTAAAGAACTCTCTTCTGTCCATAGTCAGCCTTCTTCGTTTCCTCAGTGGCGAGTTGATCTTGCGTCCCAGACGAAGTTGCCGGAAGGCGTTTTCCCGAATCACTTGCCATTGCCGAATCCGGCGGCGCGGGGAGTTTGCGTTTGGCCTTGCCAGTCCTGGTCTTTCTGTTTGATCATGTCGGGAAAGAAACGGTAGTAGTTGCCGCAGGTGAATTCGTTGCTGGTTTTGGATAGGACCGCTCCGAATTCACGCATCTTCTCGCGCGCGGCTTCCTGATCCCCGATCAATAGCATGTATTCGTTCGACGAAATCTCCTTGCCTTGGGCATCCGTCAGAGACAGAAAGATCGTGAAATGCTTGTCCGCTTGTCCGGCGATGGGCCAAGCGACATCGCCAATCGACGCCGAACTGTCGGGGGCAATCGTCGCTACTTCAATGCCCTGTTTGTTCAAGTCCTTCCCTCGTTCATCGCAGACCGTCAGCGCGATCCGGCAGTTCTGGTAAGCCCGATACGTATCGTTAATGATCCAGAGTTGGCCCTTGAATGTTTCATCGTCCTTCCAACGACGACGGTCGAACCGTAGGCTCACCAGCAACGGCTGATAGGCTCGCTGAACGTAGTCGTAGGAGCGTTTCGGCACCTGGTAGTTGTCCACAATGCCCCACTTCATATCGGGCCAGTAGGTGATGTAATGACACAGGGCAATGCCGCTGGTCCGCGGTTTGGCTCGACGGAAATGCTCGACCGACAGTTGGAAGATCGTCCCCTGGGCATCCTGAGTGGCATTGACGAACTCTTCCAAGGAACCGATCCGCTCATCGCCAAAGGTATCGAAGTTCTGCATGCGCAATCTTTGCAGATCGGCCCAATGATGGCCCCAACTCGGCCCCGGCGGCCAGAGTTCGTCCTCCGGAATGAACTTCTTGAGGCTCTCGACTGACGGCACCGAGGTGATGGCCAGTTCCGGGACGATGGGAAAGTCCAAGGGAGTGTACCAATCTTCCATCAGCCACTTTCCCATGGAGTAGAAATAGGCCAGGGCATGGACCGCCTCCTTGGGCTTGTAGCCGACGCTTTGAGCGATCTGACAGGTTAGTGGAGAATCTGGAACGTAGGGTAGATCCGCATGTCGGCGCACTCGGCGCCCCAGCTCTTCCAGAAAGCGTTTAGTGAACTTCGCATCCGCTGCACGCAAAAAGGCCTCTTCGCCGCCTTCGATCAGGATCAAGCAGGGATGGTTGCGGCGTTCTTTGATGGCCGCCTCGGCTTCTTGATAGATGCGTTCCACAAAGGCCGGGTCTTGCGAGATATTGGCCGTCCCTAACGGAATGACATCTTGCCAAACTGTTAGCCCCGCTTCGTTGCAGTACTCGTAGAACTCCGGAATCTCCGGCGGGTGCCAGCCGAAGATACGAATGTTGTTCATGTTGGCCGCCTTGGCCATGTCGATCAGCTTCTTGTATTCCTTGGGCGAGGTACGTCCGACGAAGATATCGGGAGGGCCGCCCCAACAGGCCGAGCGAATGAAGTGTGTCTTACCGTTGAGCTTCACCGTCCTTGGAAAACTCACCTCATCTTTTGTGAATCCGGGATTCCAGGTCATCTCGATCTTGCGGATGCCGAATGTAGCTTCAGACCGATCATGGACCCGGCCACGTTCTTCGACTCGAACCTTCGCTGCGTACAGATGCGGTGTTCCCAAATCCCAGGGCCACCATAGTCGCGGTCGATCGACTTTGATCGTGGTTTTCAGGACTCGCTTGCCAGGCTTAATGCTTGTTCGGATGTCCCCGATGTGTTTAGGGCCAGAGAAGTTCTTGCCCTGCACGGCGACGGGCACGAGGACCTCTCTTTCGCTAGCGTTGTGGTTCTCCAACGTGACTTCCACGTGGACCGCGGCAGATCCGTCTTCATTCAGATCCGATTTGACGTAGAGATCATCGACACGGACTGGCCCGGACGCCACCAGTCGCACAGGACGCCAAATTCCGAATGGCACCAAATCTCGCCAGTAATCGCCGAACCATGGCGTTTTCAGCCCAGCCACCTTGTGGTTGACTTGAGGCGGCGGGTCCAACTTGACCATCAGCAGGTTGCGCCCCTTGTGCCAGTTCTTATCGGAAAATACTCTTCCGGTAACATCAAAAGAAAACGGCGAAAACATGCCTTGATGGCGTCCCAGATAATGGCCGTTCAGCCACACTTCGCAACTGTAGTCGACGCCATCGAATTCCAAGCGTACGACTTTGCCCGCCAAGTTTTCGCTCACATTGAACTGCAGCGAATACCACCACTCGTCGAGCATCACCCATTGGGCCTTCATGCTGTTGCGGCCCCAATAGGGATCATCAATGGCCCCTGCCTTCCAGAGGTCCGTGTACACGTCTCCAGGCACGTGCGCCGGAATCCACACGTGAGTCTCGATATCGCCAGGCGGCAACGTATGCAATCCCTCTTTCACACCCTGGCCAGGGCGCATCCGTTTAAGTTTCCAACGATAGCCGCTCAAATCCTGAACGAGTTGCCCTTCGCTCTTTACCTGATCCCCAGCGCCGGGCTGAGCCCAACCGGGAGTCGAAAAGGCGCAGCAGACGATAGCAAGGGACCACCAAGTACTTCGACTCATATCACTACTCCCGTTCGGTGCTCCTTCGGACCCATTATCGAGACATTTCGTATTGTCATGCTCTTCTACTCCCAAACAATCGGCAGCCAAACGGTCATCTCGCTCTGCCTGCGATTGCTCCAAGCATAGTAGGGCACGAACGTGGTCTTGACGGTTTTCCAGATTGGTTTGGTCAGCGTGCGGTACATGCCATCTTTCTTGTCGGAACGCAGTCGCACGTTGCCGCTGATTGTTGTCATTCCGCCCAAGAAGTTCCGGCGATATTCTGCGATCAAGCCAGGGTTCTGAGGAAGGTACACATCCAGGATTCCGGTACCCTCAGGCAGATCAGGCGATTCAACGCAATAAACGACAGGGCCTCGTTTGATCGCGACCTGGTTGCGCACTTCTTCGATGCGGGGATGACCTTCGATCAATTTGATGTCCATTGGCATATTCAACGCGACAACATCGCCCGCTTTCCACGGACGCTCGATCCGGGCGTAGGTTCCGGGCTCGGCTTCAACACACGCATCCTCTCCGTTCAACAGGATCTTTGTGCCTTCTGCCCAATCCGGGATGCGCAACAGCAATTCAAACGGTGTGTTCTTGCAGGATTCCGTGGTGATTCTCACCGTACCATCCCATGGATACTGCGTCTCCTGTTTCAGCTTGAGTTTGGAGCCGTCCTGTAGCTTCGTTGCCAGCGTGTTGCCGCCGTACAGATTCACCGCGACGCCATTTTCTGACAGGCTGTAGGCCCAGCCGGATACCTTGGCGACTGTGCGAACGAGGTTCGGTGGGCAGCAGAAGCAGTTGAGATACGGCTTGCGATCCGGCGTCTCCGTCACAAGTTCTGAGTAATCGCGAGCGCCGTGGACCACTCGCAGGGGATTGGAGTAGAGATAGAGCCTGCCATCTGTGCTGATTCCTGAAAGCCCACTGTTATATAGAACCAGCTCGATGATGTCGGCATACTTTGATTTCCCGTGGATCCCCAACATCCGATAGCTGAACATGGCGTTGCAGATGTTGGCGCAGGTTTCGTTGTACGCAGTCAGATTGGGCATCATGTATTCGTGGATGAACGCCTCATGAACAAAGTCAACGCGGCTGGATGCCCCATGGTGAGCCTGCCCGCAGGCGCCGGTGACATACATCTTTTTGTGAACCACATTGTCCCAGAGTCGATCGAGCGCATCGACCAATGCCTTCTCGCCGGTTTCGGCGTAGACATCGGCAGCCCCCGCATAGAAATACAGCGCCAGCACGGCATGCCCCACGGCCTCCGTCTCCTTGCGTAACGGCTTCCTCTCCTGGACCATGTCGCCAACCATCTTGTAATAAACGGTTGAATCCTCCGGTACCACCCTCGAACGGCCTCGCATATTGATGAAGATCTCGGCCAGGTGGAGATACTCCTTGTTGCGGGTCGTACGGTACAGTTCGACCAAGCCCATGACCTGCGTCTGATTGAAGCCGAAACGCGCCAGCTCTTTCGGTTGTGTCTTGAACGTCCGGTAGAGATAGTTCGCGTGCTTGATGGCGATTTCCAGGAAGTTCCTTTGCCCGGTCACGCGGTGGTGAATGCAGGCACTGGTCAGCAAATGCCCGCTGTTGTACAGCTCATGGTATTGCCTGTTCGACCAGCGTTCGGCGTCTGTCAGGGTGATTTGGGTCGACAAGTAGCCGTCGTCTTCCTGCGCCTTGCCGATCACTTCGATGATTTCATCCAGCTCTTTGAGAATTTCAGGATTCTTGCTGATGGCATACACATACATGGCGGATTCCATCCACTTATAGAAATCGCCGTCATGCCAACGCATGCCCTGGTGTTTGCCTTCTTTCAGGCCGGCTGCAATCTTGAAGTTGTTGTAGGCGTGCCCTACGTCTCCCTTCAGGATCTCTCCCATGTGCGGCACCATCACCTCTTCGCACAGCTTGAACTTGTCGGCCCAGAAACCCGACATCCACTGGCAATCGCCGATGTTGATGCTCTTCAGTTTGACATGCGGACTCTGTGAATTGTTGACGGTTCCCCGCTCCTGAGCATAGGAGATGCCAATCATGCAAAGGCTACAGACGACGATTGTCAGTCCTCTCATCAGTTTCTCCATTTCGTCTGGAACAAATTCACGAATTCTCAGGCACCGGACTTCAAACAATTTGGCCGTGGGATGTCCATGCGTTTCTTTGAGGCGGATGCGGACGGCTGTTGTCTTCGCTTTCTCAAAGTCCATTTTGACTAGGCGGGTACGATTGTTGTCACGGTTGTTGTTCCTATTCAGTCATTTGAGGAATCGGGAGGGCGAGGCTCCAGCCGAGCCGCGTATTTGTGCCAGAACTCAGGCTCAGCAGGAGTTTCGCCCTCCCAATTCCCGGGCCCTTCAATCATCTGCGTTCACGGTGCAGCCGTAACTTTCTCCAGTGTCAGCCTCCACACAAAGGCGTGATCGCTCTGGGCGTCGGCAGGAAAGCTCAAATGCAGGCCGTCGGCATCGCGTGACCAGTCGGTTTTCTGGCGACTGCCAAGCATCTCGACCGCGGCGATCTCACTGCTCAGATACTCACTGCCCGTTGCCATTGCCTTGACGGCAACTTCCGCGCCGGCAGGACGCCCCAGCGAAATTACGTAAATGGTCTTGCCGTCTTTGGATTCCGTGAAACGCATGTCCTGAGCGGTGTACTCGACTTCCTCGACAAACCCGCCGCTTTTCTCCAAGCGAGTGGGACCTTCGCCAAAGGTGCGCCAAGGACGCGTTGCGTAGATCGCTTCGCCGTTGACTTCCAACCACTTGCCTAACCCCAGCAGCACCTGCCGCTGATCCTCCGGAATCGTGCCGTCCGCCTTGGGCGCGATGTTCAACAGCAGGCAGCCGTTTTTGCTGACGATGTCGGCCAGGACGTGGACCAGGTAGCCGGTCGTCTTCAGCGGCACATCTTTCACATAACACCAACTGCGGTCGGCGGTAATCGTATCGTCGGTCAACCAGCAGTGTTCGCTCAGTTCATTCAGCCGGCCGCGCTCAAAATCCTCCAGGCCGACGTCTGAGGGCAAATCGTCCTGCTTGAACGTGATCACTACGTCGCGATCCCACTGTTTCGCGCGATTCAGATAGTACGCGATGAACTCCGCCCGCCGCCCCTCCGAAATGCGGTCCAGCCACGAGTCGAACCAGATCAGGTCCGGTTGATAGGCGTCAATTACTTCAACCAATTTGGCCAGCCACAACTGCTCGAACCGCTCGCGAGGCATGTAACCGTAAAGGAAAGCACGCATGGGGTCTTCGAGCGATTCCGTGTAGTCGATCAGAGCGCCCGAGTAATGCCAGTGCCGCCCCAGCTTCTTCGGTTCGTCGGGAAGATAGCCGTTGCGGGCGTGGTGAAACGTCGTGATGAACTTCAAGCCTCGCTTGCGCACGGCTCGCTCCAACTCCCGCGTGATGTCGCGTTTGGGCCCCGTGTCGGCGGCGTTCCATGGCGTCATGTCGCTATCCCACATCGAGTAGCCGTCGTGATGCTCGGCCACGGGGCCCGCGAACTTCGCACCAGCCTTAACGAACAGATCGACCCACTGGTCGGCGTTGAACTCCTTCGCCGTCAGGCCTGGAACGAACTTGTCATAGGGATGCTTGACCGGGCCGCCATAGGTTTTCATGTGATGGTCGTGGATACCCCATTTCTTATCGTACACGCGGTGCATGTTGCAGGGATACCACTCGTGACCAAACTCCGGCACGCTGTATACGCCCCAGTGGAAATAGATGCCGAACTTGGCGTCGCGATACCATTCGGGGGCTTCGTTGTGAGCTCGCTGATTCTCGAAGTCCGCCTCGTACGGCCCCGCGGCGACGGTCTTCTCCGCCAAATCGACTTTGGCCTGAATAGCTTCTTGATAAGGATCGGACACATCGCGTGGTTCGGCTGCGTGGGCGACCAGCGATAGTCCGGCAAGGGAGATGGCCAAAGACATACAGTAGCTGTTCGAATGGAGTTTCATGGGTGATTCCTCGTGTCTAAACAATGACTTTCTTACTTTGACGCTCGGCAGGCTGTGATCTTGAAGGCGTAAATGTGCTCACATGGCAAGTCATGGATCCCAATGTCTTGCAGACCGATCTCGATGTTTTCACCGACCTGTTTCCAGGGCACCCGCTTCTCGCAGCCGAGTAGCGAAACCTGAGTGTTTGGCGACGCGACAGCATTTTTCACCGTTAGCATCGCCGTTTTGGGCCAGTCCGGCACCAGGGCGAAAAGCGCGTCATCCTTGCAGGTGAAGTACAGCTCTTTGACAGCGTTGCCTGGTTTGGGATTGAGCGTCATCTCGAAAACCGGTTCGCCAAAGTGATGATCTTCCTTGGTGAACGCCGGCCGCGGGCCTTCGCTCCATTGGACGTCTGTCACCCAACGCCGTGTGCCGAAGATTGCCTCGCCGTTGACGTCCAACCATTTGCCGATCTGCGCTAAGCGGTCTTCCATGATCACAGGGATCCGACCGTCGGCGGTGGGACCCACGTCTAACAGGAAATTACCGCCGCGAGAGACGATATCAACGAGCATGAAGATCAACAGCTTCGCCGAATTGTAGTCGTCCAGTGTCTCGTCGCGATTGTATCCGAAGGACTTGCCAATGCCGCGGTTCTCTTCCCACAAAACGCTTGGGTCTTTGAATCCCGATCCGTATTCGGTGGTGTAATAGCCGCCGTGCTGACCGCGGACCTTGCCCCATCGGTCGTTGATGACGACTTCATCCTTGTTCGGAGCGTCGTTGAAGAGCCAGGCGAGCAGCGGCCGCGTCTCCCACTTGTCGTCGTCCATCCACCAATCGCCGTCGGCAAAAATCAGCGAGGGCTGATAGTCGGTCACAATCTGCTTGAATTGCGGGTACATCACCTCGCGAACGTACTTCTTTAGCCCGGCGCCGTACTCCTTGGCCATCTGCTGCTCTTCCGGCCAATACGGATTGAACCAGTCCCAGATCGAGTAATAGAGGCCCATTTTGAGCCCGTCGGCCCGAACTGCGTCGGTCAGTTCGCGCACGAGGTCGCGGCCGGGCCCGGAGTCGACACTATTCCACGCCATGCCGAAACTCTCGTTGGCTTCCTTGTTTGGAAACAGGCAATATCCATCGTGATGCTTGGAGGTGAGGACAACGTACTTCGCTCCGCTGCGTTTAAAGATGGCGGCCCACTGATCGGGCTCGAACATCTCGCATGTAAACTGTGGCCGAAAATCGGAGTATTCAAAATCCTCACCGTAGACGCGTTTGTGAAAGGCATTGACGGCCTTATGCCGCATCTGTTTCTTCTCGCCTTTCTGGTTCTTGCCATCCAGTGCGTGCCAATACCATTCCGCATACGTGCCGCGAGGTGACCAAGCCGGCACAGAATACAGTCCCCAGTGGATAAAGATGCCGAACTTGGCGTCGCGATACCAATCGGGCGTCAGACGCGTGTCGAGTGACTCCCAAGTTGGCTCGTAGACTCGCTGCCCGGCCGAAGTCACAACGCCAGTCTGGGCCCGCAACGTGGCGTTGGCCAGCGAGATACATGTCAATGCCGACATTGCCGAAAGAACGATGACTGTTCTGAAACGTCTAAGCATGGTGCTGCTCCTATGTAGATTTGCTCGTAGCAGGCGATGAATATGCAAAGTGGTACCGATGTCGGTATAGGCGTGTTTCCTGGCTACGCCTGATGTTGCTCCAGAGCTTCCCAGTCGAACTCGACGCCATGACCAGGGCGGTCGGGGGCCAGGGCCCAGCCGTCTTCGATCTGTAGCGGCTCGCGGATGTAGGCTTCCAAGCCAAATCCGTGGGCTTCCAGGTAGGATGCGTTCGGCACGGCAGCCAAAAGATGGACGTGCAAGTCGTGCACGCCGTGGGTGGTTACCGGCAGATTTTGAGCTTCGGCAAGATGCGCGACCTTCAGCCAACCGGTGACACCGCCGATGTTGGACAGGTCGGGCTCAGGAAACGACACGCCGCCGCCGACGATCATCTTCTGAAATTCGTAGATGGTGTGCAGGTTCTCGCCGGTGGCAACCGGTAGCGGCCCTTCGGTTTCGATCCGTCGATGCCCTTCGATGTCATCGGGAATCGTCGGCTCTTCCAGCCAGTACAGGTCGTATTCCGCCAGGGCGTGCGAAGCGCGGATGGCTTGTTCGACCGTCCAGCGCATGTTGGCGTCGACCATCAGCGGGATGTCTGGCCCCAGCAGCTTGCGCATCTCAGCCACCCGCTCGACGTCTTCGGCCAGACGGTCGCGTCCAACTTTCATTTTGATGGCCCGGAAGCCCCGTTCCAGGTTTCGTTCCGTCTGCTGGGCAAGCTGGTCCATAGGCAGTTCCAGATCGATACCCCCAGCGTAGACCTTGGCGCGGTTGGTATGGCCGCCCAGAAGACGCCACAGCGGCTCATCGGCCAACTTCGCCTTGAGGTCCCACAGTGCGACATCGACCGCCGAGATGGCGAAGGAGGCGATTCCTCCGCGACCGACGTAGTGCAGTCGCCACCACATTTGTTCCCACAACCGTTCGATGCAGCGAGGATCGGCGCCGAGGAGTGAAGGGACAAGATCATCCCGCAGCATCGCATAAGTTGCCGACCCGCCCGTCTTGCCAACGGTATAGGTGTAACCCAATCCCTGCTCGCCACTATCGGTTTGGAGTTGCACCGTCGCCACGGCAAAGTGCCGCATCTCGCCGTGCATGGCATCAGTCAATACGGTTGGCAGAGGGATATGGTAGAGTTTGGTTTCTATGGATGAAATCTTCATATGTTCATGTGTACGCAAATCTGTAGAGTCATCGTCAGGCCCGGCTTCTTCTGGTTCCCAAGCTCCGGCTTGGGAACCGATTTTTGCGAAGCTCTGCTTCGCTCGCCGACAAGCGGAATTCGCTGTGCCGGATGCGTTCCCAAGCCAGAGCTTGGGAACGAGGTTTGCGTGGCCGTCACCGTCCCATCCAACCGCCATCGATGGTCAGGATTGTGCCGCTCACGTACTTGGATGCATCGGATGCCAGAAACACCACCGGCCCCTTGAAATCATCCGGATCGCCCCAGCGGCCTGCCGGAATTCGTGAAAGGATGGCCGGATTGCGGACCGGATCGGCTTGCAGCGCCGCCGTGTTGTCGGTGGCAATGTAACCCGGCGCGACGGCATTGACGTTCACACCGTGCGGTGCCCATTCATTGGCCAGCGCCATAGTCAACTGACCGACGCCACCTTTGCTGGCAGCGTAACCGGGCACCGTGATTCCTCCCTGGAAGGTCAGTAGCGACGCGGTGAAGATGATCTTACCGCTGCCACGGGCGACCATGCCCTTGCCGAATTCACGACTCAACACAAACTGGGCGTTCAGATTCACCTCGATGATCTTATCCCAGTATTCGTCCGGATGCTCCGCTGCAGGAGCGCGAAGGACCGTGCCTGCGTTATTCACCAGGATGTCGATCTGCGGGACGTCCGCTTTGACTTGGCCGATGAACTCGTACAGTTTCTCTCGGTCTCCAAAGTCGCATTGGTACGCGCGAAACGAGCGGCCCAGCGCCATGACCTCTCTTTCGATTTCGCTTCCGGACAACTCCAACGATGCGGAAACGCCTACGATGTCCGCACCCGCTTCCGCCAAGCCCACGGCCATCGCCTTGCCAATGCCGCGTTTGCAGCCGGTCACAAGAGCAGTCTTGCCTGATAGATTGAATTCTTCGATTAC
Source organism: uncultured Pirellulaceae bacterium (assembly GCA_964617665.1). GTDB lineage: Bacteria > Planctomycetota > Planctomycetia > Pirellulales > Pirellulaceae > JADHUC01. The sequence goes on along the minus strand of CAZUAH010000242.1, from coordinate 4,965 downwards.
GCTCATGTCGCGCCTCCACACTGAATCAAATACTTCATGCCCTGGGGATTGGCATCGATTGCCTGGAACACCTCTTGCGTCTGCTCGATAGGTTGGACGTCGGTGATCAAGGCATTCACTGGCAGCTGTCCCGCCGCAACCATCGCAATCGCCTCTTCGAAGTCCTCTGGCTCGTACAGCCTTGCGCCGATCATACGAATCTCGGACCAGAAGAACTTGAACAGATTCACTGGCTTTGGTTGCGGATGAATGGCCACCATCACGATCCGCCCGCGGACGTTGGGCAGTTCGGTCATGGCTTCCACGGCTGCGCCCGATCCAGAGACCTCGAACACAACGTCAGCCATGGCGTCATCCGTCCATGCGGCAACCTCGCCAGCCAAATCTTGCTCGGCCGGGTTGACCGTCGCCAAGCCCAGGTCTTCGGCCAGCTTCAATCTGGCCGCGTTTACTTCGGAGATGATCACTCTCGCGCCCTTCTCGCGGGCCACCAAACCGATCAGCAGTCCAATTGGGCCACCGCCGATGACGACGCAGTTTTCGCCTTCGGCCACTTCGCCCAATCGCACATCGTGACAGGCTACCGCCACAGGCTCGACCAGCGCGCCGTCCAACAGCGATACCTCGTCCGGCAACCTGTGCAGAGTGTAAGCCGGTACTGTCCACGAGCTTTGCATGGCTCCGGGTGTGTCGATGCCGATGAACTTCAGATTCTTGCCCACGTGCGAACAGCCTTTGTCGAAGGATGTCGGCATGCCGAACTTGAGCGGTCGCACGGCGACGCGATCGCCCACACCAACGCCCTCAACACCCTCGCCGATCTCCGCGACTTCAGCCGACGCTTCGTGGCCGATGATCTGGGGCGGCCCGACTCGCGCATCCATCGCCCCATGGTAGATATGTACGTCCGTGCCACAGACGCCGCAATAGGCGACATTCAACCGCACTTCGCCGGAGCCCGGCGCGATCGGCTCGCTCGTGCCCGGTGCAAACGTCCGGTTGCCTTGATAAACGGCTGCCTTCATGCTTATCTCCTTAGACTCCCGCCATCATGGCATTGCCCAATGCGATGATGACGATGCCGACAATCAGAATGGCCAATCCAATGCCCATCCAACTCATGCTCGATTTGCCCGCCCCCTTCCATTCGCCGGTCATCACGCCAAGGCCGGTGGCCACGACGATCGAGAGCGCCTCGAAAATCGCAAAACCGACGGATGTGCCCAGGTCTCCCAGCTTCCATGCACTAAGGCCGTAGCAGAACAGGCATAGAAAATGGCTCACTGCCATCAGCGTGGCCAACACCGTGTTACGCACCGTGTAGTTGGCAAACTTGCCCCACGTCTTGTTCTTGCTCAAAAGGAAACCGCAGTAACCGCAGGTTGAGATGCCCCCCCCAATGAAGACGAGCATCCAAACGGAAAGGCCTGCCAAGTAGGGTGGATTGTTGAACTGTTCCGCGGAGATCTTGGTGATTCCGCCCACCTCGGTGCCGACATGGAATGCTAGGTTGCACCCCGAAGCCAACAGGCCGCCCGCCAGACAGATGATGATGCCCTTGAGCATGGGGCGGTCCTGCGTCTCCTCGCCTTCCGTCTGAGCCTTTTCGCGAAGCAGGCCGGCACGACCGTTGGCGGCGATGCCGAGGATGCACACCAACAACCCGCCGATAATCGTGAGGCCGGGAAGCGTGAATGCCTTGTCGGCATGGCTCATGAACAGGGGAAGCAAAGAACCCGACAAAGTCACCGTCCCGATCATGATGGAGAAACCGAGAGCCATGCCGATGGTTGCGATGCCTTTTCCCCAGCAGATATTGCCGCAGCCCCACATGAAGCCCAACGCGATGACGGCGGCGATCACGCCAGGGGGAACCGCCGCGTAAGTGCCGGCGAGGCCCTTTACCGCGGCAAGAGCGACGATGATCGGTACGACGAACATGCCGATGAAGAAAAACGCCCCCCACGTGTTCTCCCACTCCGACTCCTTGGTGTACTTGGTGGGCAGGGCAAAGACACCGAGAAACACCGCGGCCACTAGTGCCCAGGCAATACCGACGAATTCTGTTGCTCCCACGATAGTTCCTCCGCTGTTACGATGATTGAAGTTCGATGTAGACGTAATAGGCGCCCCACGACGTGCCATCGTCGTCGGTCAACCATGTTTGCAGATTCACTCGGCCGACTCTCAGTTCGACGTCGAACGTGATCACCTTGTCCGTTCGCTTGACCGGTCTGTTTTCGTCGAACGCGCCGATCTTCAGTCTGGCCTGCGTCGCGCGAATCGCCCGGCTGGGCATTTGATATAGCCGAGCGTTGACGTCGATCTCTGCCGGGTCGAGGTTGCCTTGTTCAACGAAAGCGCCAATCGCCTCACCCGCTTCCTCAGGCCAACGTCGAAGGCTGATTCGATAGGCTCCATCCCGTGCTACCTTCAAATCCCAGAATCCATTGGCCTGGACACCGGCGCGTACGTGCTGCTGGTTGTACGGAATCACCTCGCCATGCCAGTCCTGGCAGGTCAGCACCGTGCGTGGCTGTTTTTCGGAACCGATGATCGTGGGGCAATATTTGTCGAAATCTTCAGACATATCGAACCACCAGCCTTCATACGCCCATGACAGTGCGCCCACGACGTCGGAGTTCGCCGATGCCACGTCATCTTGTTGCCCCGGATCCGCCTTGATGTCATACAGTTCCTTCCCCACCAGACGCCAGCGATCGGTCATCACGGCATAGTCCTTGTATTTGATGGGCCGATCGTCGGCGATCTTCTGTCCGAAACGCCCCTGATGATGGACGAACAGCGTGCGATCGGGCCAGGATGCCGCGTTGCCGTTCAGCAAGGGCACGAGGCTCGCACCGTCGAATTCGACGCGATGGGGTGAACGAAGATCACACAATTCAATGAGCGTCGGCAGTAGATCGATGTGAGCCGTGATCGGTTCGATGTCGCGTCCCTCGGTCAACCCGCCTCCCGGCCAATGGATGAAACAAGCCGCGCGATGGCCGCCGTCGTACGCCTTGGCTTTTGAGCCTCTCATTCCTGCGTTGTACAGCCGCACACCGCCCGTGCCGCCGTTGTCCGTCAGGAAGATCACGATCGTGCTGTCCGACAAATCCAACTCTGCCAGCCGCTGCCGGAGCCGCCCGACGTTCTGGTCGATGTTGACGATCATGCCATAGAAGCGAGCGGCGCTTTCGTTGATCCGCCGATCTTTTAGAAACGGTTCGACGTATTCCCACGGAACATTGCGAGGGCCGTGTGGAGCGTTGGTGGGCAGGTAGACGAAGAAGGGCCTATCCTTGGCCCGCTCGATGAAACGTATCGCCTCGTCGAACCAGACATCCGTGCAATAGCCCTCGACCTCTTCTGGTTTGCCGTTGCGGAAGTACGTGTCGTCGTAATAGTCGTTGCCCCAGTAGTCCGGCGCTTCGCCGGCGACACCACCACCGTGGATCAAGGATTCACAAAATCCTCGATCTTGAGGCCGAAACGGGTAATTGTCTCCCAAGTGCCATTTGCCGAAGATGGCCGTGCGGTAGCCTGCGCCAGCGAACACGTCGGCCATGGTAACTTCGCCAGCACGCAGGTGATGCCGGCCACCGTAAGTCAACCAAACGCCCACGCGCGATGAGTAACGACCGGTCATCAGAGCTGCTCGCGAGGGCGAACAGGTAGGGTCGACGTGGAAATCCGTCAGTCGCGCGCTCTCTCGATACAGCCCGTCGATGTTGGGCGTCTTCAGATAGGGATTGCCATGACACGACATATCGCCGTAACCCTGATCATCGGTCATGATCAGAATCACATTCGGCTGGCGCGCCGACGTCGCCGCTTGAAGCAGTAGTGCGAGTACGATCGGGAGCAAGAGGAGTCGTTTCACAAACAACCGACCTTTTCTCGTTACCGCATGAGTTATGGATTGCGCTATTGGATATTTGCAGTGAGCGCTGCTACGGCCGCCTTCTTGTCTCTCTTTCGGATCGCGTCGACGATGGCCGCGTGCTCGCCATGGCTTTCCATCATGTCGCGATGCCGGCTGTAGTGGAGCATCATGCGGCTGACGATCGGCAACCACATCGCCAACAGGTCGGCGTTGCCGGTCGCCTCCAGGATGTAGCGATGCAAGGCCATATCGTGTTGGACAATCTCGCCGATGTCCTCCTTCTCGCAGCCGACTCGTAGTCGCTCGACGGTTTCGTCGAGACGGTCCACATCAACCGCCGTGAGTTTGTCGAAAACCTTGCGTAGCGCAAACACTTCGATCTTCCGGCGCAACTCGACCACCAGCGGCTGAATCTTTTCGGACGAGGCCGTCCCCACCTTCACTCCACAGTTGGGCTTGGCTATCAGCAAACCTTCCTGCGTGAGCTGCAACAGAGCATCGCGAATCGGCGCTCGACTGACCCCGTATTGTTTTGCCAAAGTCTGCTCCCGCAGACTCGTCCCTTCCGCCAGCCGACCGGAAAGAACGTCGGCCCGGATGCGATCGGCTATTTGTTCGCGTATGGTACGGAAGACAGGGATCTCGGTCATTTGGACTGTCGCCCGGTAAAAAGGTCTTGCGTAATCAGCGCTTCCATTGCAGGTTGTATACAATCTGCAATCAGGCGCCAATCAGGGGGCGTGCCGACGAAGCGGTGAAGGCAACAGGAAGTCGAGGCAGATCGTGGCGCGGAAGTCTGCTGTAGCGGGCACATTGGAAAGGTGCCTCACAGAGCAGGCATGGAGAAGGGGAGGGGCAAACAGACAACGAGACCTCGCGTGAGGTCCTCAAACCAGATCGACTTTTCGTCGCGTGCGTCGCCTCGATTTGGCACACTGGTCGCAGATGCCGTGAATGATCAGACGATGCCCGGTCACGCGGAAACTGTGATCGTTAGCCACACGGTTGCGTAAATCGACCAGTTCGTCGCTTTTGAACTCGAACAGCCTCTGGCAGGTCTTGCAGTATAGAACCAC
>CAZUAH010000241.1:5565-20243 GCA_964617665.1 uncultured Pirellulaceae bacterium | reverse complement strand
TAATTGATCAGGGCAACGACATTCGCCCCACGCTTCGCCCTGCGCAAACATTGGACAGCTACCGCCCGACGTCTGCTCCTTTATCCTTTGAATCGCCGTCACAGCGGAACTGGCTGCCTGGATCCTGGAATTCTGAACATCGCCGATCATGACGTTTTCCAGGCGGTAACCGAAGGCGGTTCCATCTGCGGTCGGCTCCGCATCAAACAGCCAGAGACCGGGTTCGTAGACGCGGAACGCCCAATCGAAACGAGAGGTACTCTCGTCGTCCACCTGTCCGTTCTTGAACTCTCGCTCCTGGCGAACCGCCTCGACTCGCAGCGGAACCCAATGGCCCGAATCGACCTGGAACGGCTCACTCAATCGTTCGGTTACGACCGTCTCCTTGTCGCGATTGTCGTCGCGGAAGGTTGACGCCAACTCCATTGGCATGAGCGTCTTGGCATCCAGACGGAGTGTGCCGCTGCCTAGCTTGTAGTGGATATAACCGGACCAGCTTCCGGAAACGCCGCCTCCGAGCCTCGACCCAAGAGAGCCGTCTGTCTGGAACCGGATCAGGATCTGTTCATCCGATCGTTCAACGGCCTCGATACTCGCCACATTCGACTGGGGGGCAACGAATGCCTTGAGCAATACGGCGGCCAGCGGCGTGTAGGTGATGCCTCGTTTGACCCACGCGCCAGGCGTCTGCAGATTGGCGACGGTGAATTCCTGCCGCTTGCCACTGCGGTGGACGAACGTGTAACGATAGCCGGACACGCGCTGCGGCGGTCCGTCGAACCAGTAGCGATTCGCTTCGAGTGCCCTTGCCAGCAACTCAGTCTCGCCGACATGGTTGGCTGCCTCAGCCGGTTTCACTGTTGATTCCTCCGTCGCCATCCGCTCCGCGTCTGCCGATGGGGCGGTTTCGAGTGCGGAGTTCGGTGTTGGATTCGCCGCGTCATCTTGCGGCTGTCCGGCCAACGAAAACCCGCAGAGCATCAACATGACGGCTGGCAGTAGCAGCCGCTGGACAAGCCCTGTCGCTCCGACCATCAGCAATTCTCCATTCATCGTTTGCCCCTTTCTCCTGGTTTCTGCCGTTATTTTCGTCGTGCTTCTATCTGCCCACGGATCTTCTTGCATATCGCCTTGAAATGCCACGGTTCCCACGGTGGGCAGTTACGGCAGGGTAACGACGACGCTAACGTCGTTGTCTTTCAAGGTCGTTACCTGCACGTAAGGATCATCCCGTCCGGCTTTCCATGCGGTTCCGTCGTCGCTCCGACGGACTGCAATCGACTCGGTTCCGTACTTGCCTTCGCGGGGTGCGAGCCTGATGCAGAAGGAGTCCCATACGCTGTAAACCCAAGCCAAGCCCTGATCATCGGTTTTGTGGCGTTTTGGGTAGGCACTTGAAGAATCCTCGTCTCTATACACCAAGACTTCTGCTCCAGCGATCGCCAGGCCCTCTTGGTCGATCACGCGGACCTTCAGTTTGGGCCACCTTGTCGTGCATGCAGGTAGAGACTCTTGCAGCTTCTTCACACCGGCGTCGGTCACTTGTCCGCCCGAAACGAAGAGCCGGCGCAGATGGCGCAGCCCGGCCAGATGCTGGAGCCCGGCGTCGGTCACCTTCGTCTTGTGCAGTCCGAGCCCCTGCAAGTTCTCAAGCCCGGCCAGATGGGAAAGCCCCGCGTCGCTTACGTTGGTACTCGACAAGCCGAGTGATCGCAGTTCTTTCTGCTCGGCCAAGTGTCCGAGTCCCGCGTCGGTGATCTGCGTCGCAAGTAGCGAAAGTGAATGGAGGCTGCGCAGGCGTCCCACCTGTCGAAGCCCCGCATCATTCAGGGCCGTCTTCGAGAGATCGACGCTGTGAAGATTGTTAAGCTCGGTCAGATGTGCGAAGCCTGTGCCGGTGATCGGAGTTTCCCACAGTCGGAGCGACTCGAGTTTCTCGAGTGCAGCAAGATGCTTGAGCCCCTCGTCGGTCACCTTGGTTAACCAAAGGTCAAGCTTCCTAAGGCTGGAAATGCGGGAGACGTACTCCAGGCCCGCGTCGGTGATATTGGTGCGCTCAAGATAGAGTTCCTCAAGGTTCGGCAACCCGACCAGGTGCTTGGCGTTTGTATCCGTAAACTCGTCGACGCCCCAGAAACGCAGTCTCTGCAAGCTCTTCAGCTTGGCGATTTGTTGGAACGAATCGTCAGTCAGTTCCCAACACTCGCTGAGTTGGAGCGAACGCAAGTTCGGCAACCCGGCTATGTGTCGCAGGCCCGCCGTCGTAACCGGCGTATCGTCCAGTGAAAGAACGCGCAGGTTCCGCAGTCCAGACAGATACGAAAGCCCCTCGTCGGTGACCGCCGACATCGTAACATCGAGCATGCAGAGTTTGTTCATCACAGGCAGGTCCTGCAACGCCTCGTTGCCTATTCCAATTTTGTGGAAGGAGAGTCCAAACGTCGTCGTCGGCGACGGCAAACCCTCCATCGGCCGTCGGCTGTGTCGCCGAAGCCGGAACGCTGGAACGTCTCCGGGTACGCTTTGTTCTCCGACGTTGAAGACGGGAGCGCCCACGGCATTCTCACGCATCCAACCCACTTGGAAACCGGCCGCTTCCCACGCCTGGACGACAGACACGGGAAGGACCTCCAGCGCGGGAAGGACCTGGGACTTCTTAGTGGGAACAGTCACCACGCAATCGAGGGCGAAATAGGTGCCACGACTGTTGGAGTTACTTCCGGTGACCTCTGCACGAAGGGTGAAGCCGTTCTCCGTCGGCTCAAAGACGCCCAGTTCAATCGGTCCTGACGGAATCGGTCGGTCTGCGTAGAGGTCGATTTCCGCGCCGGCGGGTCGTCCGTTGACCGTGATACGAAGCGTGCCGTAGTCGTAGCTCCGGGTGGCGTGCAGAATTAGCTTGCCGGGTGTTTTGGACAGCCTATCATAGCTGCTTTGTTGCCTCAGCCGGAAATCCGGCTGAGGAAAACGCGCCACTGCATCGCGGTCGACCATCTCGGTCAACAACGACTCAATGGATATCGGCTCGTCGGCATGTGCCGCGGTTAAGCCCAAAGCGGCCAAAACCGAACAACACAAGGCAATCCTCTTCATGTTCACTCTCATTTCATATATCCCAGCGAGCGTAGATAGACGACGCACTCTTTCGTGCATTGCTCGTACGTCGTGAGATCCTTTGTCCGGGGACGGAAGAATTTGCTGTTAAAGAACCCGTGCCCCTTGCCCTCGAAGGGAACCAGCCTACACTCATTGCCCGCCTCCTTCATCAGCCGGGCAAAGCGCTCTGCATTCTCAAAAGGAACTGTTTTGTCGGCAGTTCCGTGAAGAAGCAAGGTCGGCACGATTCCTTTGCGCACCTGATGGCAAGGAGACAGATCGGTCTTCTGTTCCGGCTTGAACCTTTTCGCGCCGTACCCTTTTTCCGTCGTGTCCAGCACCGGGTTAAACAGAATCATCGCATTTGGGATAGAACTGATCTCCAGCTTTTCGCCGGCTTCCTCGCACCCTTCAATAACCCCCGTGCAAGCCGCCACGTGACCGCCCGCCGAGCCGCCGGATGCTACGATCCGATTGGGATCGACCCCCAACTCGGCGGCATGCTCCCGCACCCAGCGGATCGCGGATTTCCCGTCCTTCACACACTCAAACGGTGTTGTTCTATTCCGGCTCCTCACTCGATACTCTGCCGAGAAGCACACGAATCCCTGCTCTGCAAAAAAGTCAGCCTGCTGGTAGAACTGTTTGGGATGTCCCCCTGACCACCCGCCGCCAAAGAAAAAGACAATGGCCGGCCGCTTGTCAGATGCCTGAAGATCCGCCGGCTTGAATAGATGCAGTTTCAGTTCCACGTCGCTAATGGCTTTATACACTCGTTCTTCATCCGGCTGATAATCACTCGCAAATGCCAATACGGGGATCAGCGCAAATAGAGATGCAAACATTAGTTTCATAGTTGTGTTCATTTGATTCGCTGGCATTCGTTCGGCCCTTTCTCTGAAATGTTCTTTCACGGATCTACTCATCGTTTCCTTCTCCTAGTTTTCCTGCCGAAACCGGCATGTCGCCTGGTGCGTTCCTTGTTGATCGCCTCAACGGTGGCAGCATCGACCACGCCCCAGTCCTTTTCGTGACTAATGACGGGAGCGCCGGGTACGACGGATCCGGTGCGCCGCTGACCGCTGCCCCGTTGCATGAATTCACCCAATTCTCGGCGCGTCTCCGTGGCCAACGTCAGGATTTGCCGGACGACCTCTGGATGCTCTACGGATAGGTCCTCACTTTCAGCTCGGTCAGCTCGCAAGTTGTAGAGGACCGGGTGTTTGGTACCGACAAACGCCTTACTCTTGTCCCAGAACGGAAGCTGTTTCAGCTCGCGAGGCAAGTGCAGCTTCCAGTCGCCCATCCGGACGGCTTGGAGGTTCTCGCAGTTGTAGTAGAAAAACGGTTGCGTCCGTTGCCGTGCCAGCGGTTTACCCGCCAACAGCGGCATCAGACTGACACCATCGTAAGTGCGATCTTGCGGCATCGGGACTTCGATCATCTCGGATAGCGTCGGGAACACGTCCATCGCATTGATGGGCACGTCTAACACGCGTCCCTGTTTGATTCTTGCCGGCCAGTGGAGGATGAAGGGAACGCGATGCCCGCCCTCGAAGGTGACGTACTTGGTGCCGCGAAATGGTCTGGCGTATTCGTTCTTAGTCGGGCCGTTGTCCGATGTGAAGATCACGATGGTATTGTCCGCAACGCCGGTGTCTTCCAGCGTCTTCATCAGCTCGCCGACACTCCAGTCGAGTTCCTGAATCACGTCGCCGCGCACTCCGTCCTTTGATGTGCCTGCAAAACGTCTCCCCGCTTTGAATGGAGTATGCGGATAGTTGTGTGCGTAATACAGAAAGAAAGGTGTCTCGCTTGGCTCACGGATGATTCTTGTGACGCGTTCGGTGTACAGCTCCGTCAAACGATCCAGAGGCGTCCGCGCAAAGACTTCTTTCTCGCCGTCAAAGAATTTGGGCGAGTGAGCGAAGTTGCAGGGCATTCCGTAGTAGCTGTCGAATCCTTGCTTCAACGGGTGGAATTCCGGCTCCGTGCCGAGGTGCCACTTGCCGACCATGTAGGTGTTGTATGCCTGCTTCTTGAACTGCTCGGCCAGTGTGATCTCCGAGGGATCCAATCCGAGGAACCAGTGTGCCTTGCGAATCGGATTGATACCCATGTACAACCCGCAACGCTGGGGATAGCCTCCGGTCAAGAACGCCGCTCGCGACGGCGAGCAAATGGAGGCTGCCGTGTGAAAATCGGTGAATCTGATTCCATCGGCCGCCAGTCGATCGATATTCGGTGTCTTTACCTTCGTTGCGCCGTAGCATCCGATGTCTGAGTAGCCAAGATCATCCGTCAAAACGAAGATGACATTGGGAGACGCAATGTGCTCAGACGCTTGACACGTTACGGACAATGCGGCAATGGCGAACACATGAATGATAACCAAAGTTGTCTTCATCGTATCTCGCTTTTGGGGAAGTAGGGCCAGTTCTTACCAGCCTCGCGATTTCAACGTTCAGTTGGCCGGTGGGAACCGAACCTACTTCGAGAGTGGCTCAGCGTTATCCGCAAAGGCCGCGGGACGGCTGTGCTGTGCGATATCCTTTTGGAATGCCGTGATGTACGACATCAGCCGTTTGGCTACGCCTTGATTGCCTTTCAACACATTACGGGCCTCGCCGATATCGTCCTCCAAATTGTGAAGCGCGACCGCTTTACCACCCTTGACTCGCAGCTTCCATGGGCCGGACCGGACCGCCTCGAGCGTATTTTGGCGGTGGTAAAAGAAGGCTTCGTGAGGACTCTTTTCCTTTCCGGTCAAGACCGGCCAAGTGTCCTTACCATCAATCACTCGGTCGTCTGGAATTTCGGCTCCGGCCAGTTTGGCAAAGGTGGGCAACAGATCCATCGTCGTCATCAATTCATCGTTGGACTTGCCTGCTGGGATCTTTCCCGGCCAACGGACGACTGTTGATTCTCGCATGCCGCCTTCAAATGTGCTGCCCTTGCGACCTTTCAACGGGCCCGCACTGCCGATCGCTGGCCCGTTGTCCGAGGTGAAGATCACGAATGTGTCTTCGTCGATGCCCTGCGCCTTAAGCGTGTCGAGAATCTGCCCGACGGACCAATCGATTTCTGCAATCGCCTGACGAAACAGCTTGTCGCGAGTCTTGTAGTCGACAGAGTCCCCTTCGCCTTGCAGTTCGTCCGTGATCGCGGTGTCTACCCCTTCCATGTACGGCGGCGAGACATGCAACGGCCGATGAGGAATCGGATGTGGCACGTACAAAAAGAACGGAACGTCTTTGCTTTTCTTGATGAAATCGACCGCTCGCTCCGTGATTCGCTTTGTCAGGTAGTCCGCGTCGGGATCCATCTCGATCACCGTCTCCCCATCGAGTAAGGGCAGCGGCGGAAAACCGAAATGCTGCTGACGGGGGTGGAACGGATGAATGTCGTGGCTGTAAGGGATACCAAAATACTCGTCGAACCCTTGCTTGGTCGGCAAAAACGGAGGCTGATCCCCAAGGTGCCATTTGCCAAACATCCCCGTTTTGTAGCCAGCGCTCTTGAGCACTTCGGCAATGGTGATTTCATCCGGGTGGAGACCCTTCGTGTCGCCCGCGAGCAGCACTCCAAAATTGGAACCGGTCGCCATATCGACACGTCTTGGATAGCAACCGGTCATCAATGCTGCACGCGATGGAGTGCAAACAGGGGCTGCCACATAAAAGCTGGTCAGCCTTGAGCCTTCGGCAGCCATTTGGTCGATGCGAGGCGTGCTGACATGTTCTCCGCCGAAACAACTGAGATCGCCGTAGCCTTGATCATCGGTGAAGATGACGACGAAATTGGGTTTCTCAGCGGCCGTGAGTGACTGAGCCAGTCCAAGGCAAATGGAACAAATGACGTAGAGGGTTTTCATTTCTGCTTCTTTCGCTGCTTGTTAATTAGCTTTCGATTGTCTACTAAACATGTTGTACGCGCAGGGTTTGGCCGGCGGCGATGTCGAGAGCTTGCGGGAAGTGAATGACGGTGCGCTGGCCGTCTATCTGGAATCGGGCATCGATTTCGCGGCCGTCGAGTTTAACTGCGGCCTTACCGGCTTGGGTACCGGGGGCGGTGTCAAGGGCCAACTGCTTCAGGTGAAGCTTGCCGTAGCGCAGTTCAACGGCGTTTTCCTGCCGGCCGCCGTGGACGGTCTGACTGAAGTGGCCCCAGCCTTCGGCCGCGGTGAAGGGAGCCTTGAAGTTGTCGGGCGACACGCGCGGGGCAAATCCTATACGTCCTTGGGGACCGTGGTACTCGAACCCGCAGGCGGCGAGGAAGACGCCATAGCTCGCCATGGAACGGGCATAGTGATCACCGCATTCGATCTCGTTGTAGGGATTACGCCTGTCGGCGGCGTATCGGTCATGAATCGCGCGCGTGATAGCCAGCCCCTTTTCGACCAGCTCGGAACCCGGTTCGCCTTCGTAGACCATATGGGCCGCGACCTGGTATTCGAACCCGTTCATACACTCGTTGAAATAGCCCCCCGGCCCGGTCCATACCTCCGGATTCTCGATAGGGCGAAGTCCCTGTCCGGGTATCGCGTCAAGCGCGCCTCCCTTTGGCCACGTGCACATGAGCAGGCCAGCTTCGCCCGGCATGGCATACCAGCGGAAGGCCTTCTCGATTTCGCGGTGCTTCAAGGCGTAGCCGCCGGCGTCGGGCGCGAAGTTGTATCGCCATAGGCTATTGAGCGCCGAGACCGTCTCCTTCTTCGGAATCACGCGTTCGAGCCCGACTTGATGCGCCCACGCTTGTCCCAGGACCTGGTCGATATGGCATCCTCTGCCACTTTGCAGCGCTCGTGAATTCGGACCCGGTCTGTGGACGAAATACTCGCCATCAAATAACTCACTGACAATGTTCCCATGGCCCTTGTCGGCGATGCCTCGACATTTTTCCGCGAAGGCTTCGTCGCCCATCTCGACGGCCATTGCCTCGCCGGCCCGCAATGCAGCCAGGTAGAGGCCGCTGATCCAGCCCATCGGCCCGAACCAGGCGGCATCGAGCGTGTGGGGCTGACGCCCCTCAATCAACCCGTTCCCGTCGGGGTCTTTGGCGAAAAGAAACCCGACGGCTTTTCTGATGTTTGGCCAGAGGCGGCGGAGGAACGCGTCGTCCTTGGACATGAGGTGCTCGCGGTAGGCCCGCACGATGGTCCCGGCCTGACCGTCGGTCGCTTCATGCCGATGGAAATCACCCCGATCATTGATCATGCCCGAGTCGGAGTCGAATCCCACGCCGGCCTTGAAATCCACTTCTTCGCGAAAGGCACGCTCGAGCTCAGGAAACACCCGCCCCAGTGCCTGCGCGTAGTGCCAGACGTGAGTGCAGGTTCCCGGGCAGCAGTCCACTCCTTCCCATCCATACGGCCGGCCGCTGTCGAACCAGTGGAACATCTGCGACGCGACGCAATCGAGCGGGATGAAACTCCGGTCGAGCAACCAGTACGGCAGCGTGCTGTCGTACCAGGTACGGTTCCATTCGCGCGTGCCGCCCAGAAGGCGGTTCTTGTCGCTCGCAAGGTAGTTCGCCACATCCCCAGCCGATTTGAACCAGGGCGCGTAGTGCCGGCGCAGGTTCCGGGAGTCGGCCGTTCTCTCCGACATCTGCCCGGGTGCCGCGTCAATTTCGTTGTAGTCAGGGAAATACCAGGTGACTGCAAAGTCCAGCGTCCTCGATTCCCCCGGGGCCAGCCGGAATGCGGCAAACAACCCGCCGACGAGCAGCTCGTTGAGCGGTTTGACCGCCTCTTCCTGTTCCGCGAGGGGCTGCGCCTGCTCAAAAAGCCCGGACGGGCTGTCCGGATCCGTCAGTGACGTAGCGGCCGAAACCGTCAGTCCCTCTTCCCTCGCGTCGTGCAACAGCGTCAGCGTGGTGGATCCGTACCCGTGTTTGGTCTCGACGCCACCGCTATCTAGGGTTGCGTCGGAGAAGACAATATGATCGACGGCCACGTGGCCCCAGCCACCGGCGACGGAGTCCCTGATCCGCAGCCGAGCCTTCTTCCCCTTAAGTTTGCTTACATCGAAGGAGGCTGTGCGCATCTGCAAGTTGCTTCGCCCCGTCTCACTGGCGACCACCTCGTCTCCCAACAGCAACTCAAGGCAGGCCTTGCCGGGTTGTTGGCCCCCGCCAACTCTGAAGACAATATAGTTGCGCTCGATCGTGAACTCTGGGCTGGTCAGCGTTCCGAAGAAACTGTCGGCCTTAACCGGATCGTTTTTGCCTGCGCGTGTTTCGTGTGTGTTGACCAGTCCTTCACCCTCGAAACCCTGCAACTGGTCGAACGGCGCCAGCTCGTTTCTGCGGAAGGGATGCGTGCCGAACGCTTCCCCTTCGACGATCCAATCGCCGTACGTCTCGCCCTCGAAGTCGGCGAACAGGATATCCTCCCTGTTCGAAGGTGCCGTCGCACGCCGTTCCACGGTGCCAAGCATACTGACCCGGCCGCCGGCTTGAACGAGCCGGTTTCTGCGCTGCCCGAGGCCCGCATCCGTCGTGTAGGGACAGGTCGCGTTCTGCATCCAGCCCCCGAGATCCACATCCACCGCAGCGTCTGACGTGTTTGTGAAGGTATAGCTCATCACCGTCGCAGGCAGGGCGGAGTCCTTGGCGTTGAGTGGAATAAACGGACTAAACGCCTCAAGCTTGATCTCAACGGGAAATCCCTTCTCGGCATAAGTCACCTTGCCGATCGGATATTCCCCGCGGAACGTCACGCCGGGGAAGCCCTGTCGATCGAGCGTTCTCGTGCCGGCCTTGGTGCGCACAAGGAAGCCCTGCTGCACGTCGGCCCCGTTCCACTTAGTGTACTGTTCGCCTTGCGCAACGGGGCGCGCGTAGTGCCCCCCGAGTGTGAAGGCCGCGATGCGTTGCCCGTGGTCGGGCTCGCGGCGGTAGTTGCACTTAAAGATATCCCAGAGCCAGAGACGTCCGTCACCGCCGAGATAGAGTTGACCGCAGCCGATGCCGCCCACCGGCATACCGACGTACTTGAGCTGTTCACCCGAGAACACCTCGGTCTGGCCACGCTCGGTCAACGAGGCGACCCACTCGGGCGTCAGCTTCTTATCGGCGGGGATCAGATGGCTGGCGACATCGTCGGCCGCGAAAGGGCCGGCCATAGCCTTGACGCCGATCGGCAGGGCCGAAGCAGCAGCACCAACGCCCAAAATCTGTAGAACATCCCGACGGCTGACTTGCGGTTCGCACCCGCAGGAAGATGAACGGCATGAGTCTGTTGTGTTTTCTGAGTTGGTCGAAACCATTTCGTTATTTCCTCACTTCAACTGTCTTCATTTCTGGATACTGCGCCAGGACTTCCGCATCGAACTGGAAGTCATCGGCAGTGATATGGCCCCAACCGTCCGTTGATTCATCGACGATCTTGATGAACATCTCTTTTCCGACATAGGGGGCGAGATCCCAGCTGGCCTTCTGCATCAACTGGTTGTTGACCCCGCGCGCCGTTTGCACCTCGGTGCCGTCTGCCGTGCAGAGGGCGACATAGGTGGCCGGACCACCACCGCCGCCAACACGGAACGTCATTTCGCCGCCTTTGGGAATGAAGAGCGGCGATACAATCATACCGGTCTGCTGATCCGAGCCTCGTTCTGCCGCCCGACTGGTTTCGAGCGTGCTCAGGTAGTAATCGCCCTGCTTGTTATATTCTCCCTTGTTGTGGAAAAAGCGGTCTCTGTTACCGACGATGTGCCTGAATTCCCCTACGATCACCTTCCATGGTTCCAGCCTGCCCGACTCGAAGTCGAAGGACGCGCTCCGGGCACTCGGCGTCGCCGGTGTCTTTCTTGCGGCCCCCTTCGTCGCAGTCGTTTTCGCGTTCCCGCTCCTTGGGGCCGAGACCTGCTTCGGCGGCGCGTAGGTTGCGAGCAGGGCGCTCATTTCCTCTACCACTTCGGGGAATTCGTTGTACAGGTTTCGCGTCTGGTTGACATCCGCTTCCAGATCATAGAGCTGGGCCGGTGGGGCATCCTTCTTCAGTTTTCCATCTTCGATGTCGCTGTTGACATATCCTGCATAGCTGATGGCCGCAGGGCCGCCGAAGGCGTGTCCGCCGCGTTTGGCGCCGGTGAAACCACCGCTGCCCTGCGCGTTGATATAGACCCACTTGCCTTGGCGGAGCGCCAGGTGCGTCGGCCTGCTGGCGGCAAGGACAAGATGGTCGCGCAGCGGTTCGACGGGATCGCCGGTCAATGCAGGGAGGATATTGACACTGTCGCGACCTTGGCCTTCCTTGATGGCAACACCGGTCAGCGCGGCCAACGTAGCGATCATGTCGATGTTACAGATCAGTTGGTCGGACGTTGATCCGGCCTCGATTCTTCCCGGCCATCGGGCGATGAACGGAACGCGGTGCCCCCCCTCCCACGCGCCGAACTTGAAGCCGAGCAATTCGCCATTGAGGCGGTGTCCGGCGTCCCAAGCGTCCTGTCCGCCGATGTTGAACATACCGCCGTTGTCGCTGGTGAAGATCACGAGCGTGTTCTCGGCCACGCCCTGTTCTTCGAGCGTTCTCGTGACCTCGCCGACCATCCAATCGAGTTCGTGAACGAAATCGCCGTACCGCCCACACTGGCTCGTGCCTTGAAATCTTTTGGCAGGCGTGAATGGATGGTGAATATTGGTCGTTGCCAAATACAGGAAGAACGGCCGATGCTTGTTCGCCTTGATCCAATCGAGAGACTCGTCCACGAGGCGAGTGCCCACCGCTTCGTCGTCGTAGAGTGCATGCGCGGCATCCGCGCCGCCAATCTGGTCGATGCCCATCTTTTCTGGATGCTCTTTCGTCTTCGCCTTCCGGCCAAAGACGAAAGGATCTTTGGGAACAAGTCCCACCACCTTGTGGTTTTCGACGTAGACAAACGGCGGATGGCTGTTGACGACCGGCACGCCGAAGTAGTAGTCGAAGCCGACCTCGAGCGGGCCCGGTTTGAGAACGCCATTCCAATCGGGAGCCTGCTCGCCAAATCCCAGGTGCCATTTGCCAATACAGGCCGTCGCGTATCCGGCGTCTTTCATCACGGTCCCGATCGTTTGCTGATTCGTGTCGAGCACCAGCCCCGTCTTCAGGAACACCGGTCTACTGAGGTTCTTCCTGAGCGGGTATTCGCCCGTTAGCAGGGCGTATCGCGACGGGGTACAAACGGCGGATGCCGAATGCGCGTCGGTGAAGCGTCGACCCTGAAGCGCGAGCCGATCGATGTTCGGCGTACGAAGCTTTGTCGCCCCGTAGCAACTGAGATCGCCGTACCCGAGATCGTCCGCAAAGATCACAACCACATTGGGCCGCCGATCGCGCTGGGCGGCGTGCAGATGGCAGGTGATCGTCGCCGTGAAGAGGACGATTGGCGAAAATACGATTCGGATGATTCGTCTCATAGTTTCTCGATAATCTCATCTAATGTTTGGTGGTACGTAAACCGATCTTGGACAGATCGATCGGAACAATGCCCATTTTCAGCGCGGGTGATTCGGGCTTAAACCGGAAGTCGCCATTCTCTGGATCAACGAAGAGCGGATCGACGGCCAGGCTGTGGGCGTCCACGCCATCGTTTTGATGTTTTTTCAACATCGCCTTGCCCAACGTGCGGTCCGCCGAGCAGTAGTAGATGTTGTAATCGGTGTCGGCATCCTTGAATCGTGCCAGGCGCCGTCCTCTGCGATCCTCGGCTGTTCGACCTTGCCCAGGCGGCAGCTCATCAATGAAGGTACATGTTTCTGACGACGAGTAGAAAATATTCCGCTTAATCGTGGCGCCTGTCATGGGACCTTCGCGCACCGCCAGGTAGTAGCCGCGAGGCGGTGCAATGATGTCCGCGACAATGTTGTTTTCGCAGCGATTGTTCAGCTTCAGAATGATGCCTTGCGAAGTGCACCTGTGAATCAGGTTTTCGGCAATGAGCGAATCTCTCTGGCCGCCATCCGTGCGGATCGCCGCCTGCATCCGAGTTCGAGCGAGGAGATGATGGATGTAGTTGCGGCGGATCACGTTACTGGCGCCCGCGCCGCGAATGTAGATCCCGTTGCCGTCGCCCAGTCTTTCCATGGCATGGTGTATCTCGTTGTATTCGATCAGATTGTCATGGGTGTGAAGCAGCGGTCTTACCTGCTCCGAAGTTCTCTCGCCAGGGTGTCGGCCTACTTCATGCCACCGGATTGTTCGCACCAACTCCCGCGCATCACTCTTTCCAAAGAAGTGGGTCATGACGCCGGAGAGAATAATCCCCGTGTAGGGCGTGTGGTGAATCAGGTTGTTCGCCACCCGGTTTTCGCCGCTCTGCCAGAGCATGATGCCGGGCGAGTGCGAATAGATTCGCCCGGTATGATGAATGTGGTTGTTGTAGACGAGGTTGTTTCTATTAACGTCCTTGGTTCCCGGGCCGTAACCGCACAGCAGAATGCCGGCACCTCCCATTTGCTCGATGAGGTTGCCGGAGATCTTGTTCTGCTGCCCGTGCAAATCCACACGGATCGCGCCGCTGCCGCTGTGAGTGAAGTGACATTGCTCGATGGTGCAATTCTCGGTGCCGCGCAGGCGAACCAAGGCGTTGGCTTTATCAAACATATCCCAGTCGTGCTGCAGCCCGGCGTCGTCATTGGACAATTGATACCGCTCACCATGCATGAATGTCAGGCCGCGAAAGCACAGATTCCGTACGGGCACGTCCTTCGGCCCCCCTTTGTCTATCTCACCTTCAACGCGGATCAACTCGGTGAATTGAGGAGCCATCACGGGCGACTCGCCCCGCGGCCAGAGATAGAGTTTGCCTTCCTTTGTATTCAGAACCCACTCGCCCGGCTCGTCGAGTTCTTCCAGCACATTCTCGACCCAGCACGATTCAGTCTCTTTCAGAAAATGGAGTCGGTTCATCGCATAGGTTGCATCGATTGCCGTACGGGCAATCCGCGATTCCTCGTCGACCGATACCAAGGGCAGGACATTCAAAATCCAGGCGTGATGCGGACGGACGGCAATTTCCACATCTTCCAAATTCGGCCAGTTCTTCAACCGGCCCTCTGGGAAATGCAGTGTATTGCGGCTGCCGCGCTTAGGCGGAATAAAACCGGCCGATCGCGCGCGCGGCAGCAGGCCATCGGCATCATAGAGCGTGAAAAAACGCCGCGAAACATCAGCCACCCAAACGTTGCCCTGAGCCGCTGCCGGCAAGCCGGGGAGCTTGCCGGTCACTTTTTCGAAGCCCTTGATTTCCCGCCCCGAACTGAACACGGGCTTTTCGCCGGGATAGGCCGCGTAGGTTATCGTGGAATCCCTAGCTCCCGAATCCTCCAGACCGAACACGACCGCCTTTTTCAGTTGGTAGGTTCCTTCGCGAACAAGCACAACGATGTCTGTCGACTTGCTCTTCTTCAAATCGCGCACCGCGTCGCGCGCACGTTCCAGCGTCGCGAAAGGACCATCGGTTTCCCCTGCGGCGAGTGAGGCCAAGGTTCCGGACCACTCGTCGGAGCCGTTGGCGGACACATAGAAATCCGCCTTATTCAAAACATCCGTCGGTGCTGCGTTGCACACGCTTCCGACCATCAATGCCCACATTAAG
>CAZUAH010000241.1:0-5465 GCA_964617665.1 uncultured Pirellulaceae bacterium | reverse complement strand
TAAGATCAATAGCTGTCTCACTATCGTCCTCTTAATTCTGTTTCTTGGAGTCCCTCTAACGTTTCTTCACTTGCGGCGGAACGCGTCCATAGGCGGGGTCGTAGACGGGAATGCCCATGCCTTGCGGAGTTTGCCAGCCGGGCTTGGGCTTATGCGTCACGTAGGCATAGTACGGCGTGGCCGTGAGATCGGGGCCGATGAAGACCGGGGAGAGCTGGGTGATGCCTTTCTTCAAGGAAACCTTAAACGTGATCTCCTTCGCGCCCGCCGGAATGTCTTTGGTCTCGTCGATGTCGCCGATGCGCAGGCGAGCCTTTTTGTAGTTGAAGGCTTTGCCGTAAGTGCCGTCGTTGATCCCCTTGTCGGCTTCGACCGGCCAGCGGCGTAGTGAGATTTCGTAGTCGCCGGCACGCTCGACCTCGATCGCCCAAAACGACTCTTCCGCGACGTCTCCGTTCTTAATGTGGTTTTGATTCCACGGCGGGAGCTTGTCGATCAGCCAGTCGTGCGAAGAGAGCGAAACGATGGGCGAACGGTCGGAGCCAATGACCATGTAGCTGGTCAGATCATGTTCCTGCGAGACATCGCTCCAGAACTTCTCGTATTCGCCCCGCAAGCGCTCGAAGACTTCGGGATGCTGGGCGGCAATGTCATTCGCCTGTTTGGGATCGGCCTCGAGGTCGAAGAGTTCCTTGCCGTTGACGAGACGCCACTGGTCGGTCATCACAGCGCTCTTGCGCCATTTGATCGGGTCAACCACGCGCTGCGATTCAACCACGAGCGCACGGTCCGGCCATTTTTCGCCATCGGTGTAGAGCAGATCGCGAATGTCGCTTCCATCGAATTCGATGTCTGGTGCCTTTAGACCGCAGAGTTCGATGAACGTCGGAAGGATGTCGATGTGCGCGGTCAGACGCTCGACGGATTTCCCGGCTTCGATCTTTCCGTTTGGCCAGCGGATGATGAAGGGGACTCGATGGCCGCCGTCGTATTCGGAATTCTTCATACCGCGCATGCCGCCGTCACAGCCGCGACCGTTCTTCAAACCGCCAGCGGTACCATTGTCGGTCATGAAGACGAGGATGGTGTTATCGGCAATCCCTTGGTCTTCAAGCAACTTCATGAGCTTGGCCATGTTGTCGTCGATGTTGGTGATCATTCCATAGAATTCAGTGATCGAAACATCGGGGTTCCCTTCATAAGGTTTGGTGTATTTCTCGGGGCAGTAGTACGGGCTATGCGGGGCGTTCGTGGAAATGTAGGCGAAGAACGGCTTATCCTTGTTGGCCTTGATGAATTTCATGCCCTCGTCAAACCAAACGTCCGTGCAGAAGCCTTCGAAGCGCTGGTGCTTGCCGTTGACGATGTAGGTGTCGTCAAAATAATCATTGCCCCAATAGTCGGGCGCCTGACCAACGCCACCGGCTTGATGGTAGACGCAGTGCTGGAAGCCCCGGTCTTCCGGTCGGTATGGGTAGCAGTCGCCCAGATGCCACTTGCCGAACATACCGGTGGCATAGCCATTCTGGCTGAAAACATCGGCCATGGTGATTTCGCGGCGGCGCAGCATGCTACGTCCTTGAACGGTGTGCCAGACGCCGACGCGGTCGGAATAGCGACCGGTCATCAGCGCCGAACGGGTCGGTGCGCAAGTGGGGTCGACATGGAAGTTGTTGAGCAATGTTCCCTGAGTGCACAGCTTATCGAGGGTCGGGGTTTTGATGGCAGGGTTTCCAGTGAAGGCCAAATCGCCGTAGCCCTGATCATCGGTGATGACGATCACGACATTGGGTTTTTCTGCTTCAGCGGAAAGGGCTGTCGTTGCAATGGTGCCCGCAACGATAGCGAGCTGAGTAAAACGTCTTTTGTGCATGGTTATCTCCTTTTGAAAGCTAAGTATACCCTAGCGCTTGATACCACAAGATCAAGGTTAGAACAGCAGGTCGAATACGACGCCATGACCGTTCGGAGTCCGGCTGAATCTGGCTTCCGGTGGATTCTCAAGTAGCTCCCGACATGGCGTCTAGAGCTGGCTCGATAATAAAGACGGCGTACAGGAGCCAAGCAATCGCCACAGCCGCAAACCACGGCCAGATCGCGACTCCGGTCCAATGGCTCCAGGTGTACCTCCGACGCTGCATCAAGTCGATGCCGACGACCAACACGAGAAGAAAGGCAGGCACGGAGTACGAGAGCACGTCAACTAGGCGAGTGGCCCTGATCGAAAACATGGCGAGGCAAAACGCCAAGCAAGACACGAAATACCACCGCCAGTGGCGGATTCTCGTACACTTGGCAGCAAGGGCAAAAGAAACACTCAGCGCAACTGGCCCGATCATCCTCACCGCACTGGTATACACTTGGCTATCTTGGACGGGGGCCACAGCTTGAACGGAAAGACGCAGCGCCGCCACGACGCCAACAATCGACCATAACCATTCGCCCGGCTGTGTGAGAAATGGTCGCCGGCGGACACAACGTGAGACACACAGTACCAAGCCACAAATGCTAACACCCGCCCCGATACTCCAGAGCGTCCATAGCGCCGACTCGTACGGATCGGTCGCCTGATCCATTTGCAGTTCGCGGGTGATTCCGAAGTACGCCGCGACGATACCCGTGCAAACGAACAGATGGATTAGCCCCAGACGAGGCTGCGTTGTTGGTGCAGATACGGTCATGTCGGACTATTAGATCACGGGAGTGAAACAACTTCCAGGTTGCCTGGCATGATGCCCGGAATGGTTCATTGTCCAGCGCAGACTTGCGCCCTCAATCTCCCAATGTGGTTCTCGACCGATTTCAATTTCGTCGGCAGTTGTGGCGGTGGAGGATTGCACGTCCCGTATTTCTCTTCTACCGGAGCTTCAATCTCCGTGAGCAGCAAACGCAAGTACGGATTTCTAGAGATTTCGAGCAGAGTGCCGGGGTTGGTGGCTATGGCCAGCGTGCTTGCTAACTCCAGCGAGGAAGCCTCCTCCAGAAGTGACTCAGTGCACTGGCTTTCGCCACCGAGGTCATCGCTTGCGCCACTGCGAACGCTGCACTTCCTCAGCCAGATCGTTTGTGAACCGAGCATAGTGACCGTCATCGTGGAAAACGGCCCGGCGACCATCACTGCGCGTGACGACATGGTAGATCGCACCGGGGAATTGCAGGCGCATCAAACGGAGGGAGAGCACGCCAACGTCAAACATTCTACTCCATTGAAAACCGACGACCAAGTCCGAGCCCGGCGAGGCCCCCGGCACGAAGTCAGGCGGGCTCATTTCTTGCGCCGCCATCGCCAGCTCACGCATCACAGCCGGTTCGCTGCCTGCAATTTGTCCAGTTGGTCTTTGAAGTGGCGCTTCAAGTGTTCTGTGTTTTCGTACTCGGTATAGAAATGTCCAAGTTCCTTGAGCTTGTCCTGAAAACTCCAAAGAGACTTAACCGCTTCTCTGTCCACGGCGCCGATCGAAGCTTTCGTGTCCTTGAAAAATGTGTAGATCAGCGGTTTGCCATTTTCCTTAAAAGCTTGATGCGCGACATCAAACTCTTCTTCGGTGTACTTGCCGGTCTTTGTCATGAATAGGCTGACGAATATATCGCACGCGCAGACTTCTCTATTGTACTCGTCTTGCAGGCGAGTTTCAGACATCGCATCCAGGAAGTTTTCCCAACGTATGATTTCCAGGTACAATCCCTCCTTGCGCAAGAGATGATTCTGCTGCAGGAAATAGCGTTCAAACTCATCGCGATCTTCGCGCAGCTCCTCGGAAGAGGCCAGAAAGATCTTGATGGTTTTCGTCGAGTCCGTTGCGGTTTCGCTCCCCTCTTCCGACATATGAGAAAATAGCCTGATGATTCGGTCGTCCAGTTGGCAGCCTTTCAAGAACCGCTTGGGCAGGTTTCCATTAAAGTTGCGGACCGAACCAAATGTCACGTGAGATGACGCTTGGTGTTTTGCCTCGTTGAGGCTCTTTAAGTCGACAAGTGACAGGTCGGCTGCGATCACCGTACCGCGAAATCGGGCCTTCTTGAGCGAAGTTCCGTCCAAGTCCGACTCGATGAACCTCGTTCCCTCGAGATCCGCCCCGTCCAGCTTGACGTTGACCAACGTGGCACCAGTCAGGTCCGCATGCGATAGATCGGAATTGGTCAGGTTCGCGTCTCTGAGGTCGGCGTCGGTCAGGTCGGCGTGTGTCAGGTCGGCATCGCTCAATTCAGCGCTGCGGAACTTTGCTTGCGTGACATTTGCGAAGCAGAATCGAGCACGCTTCAAGTTGGCGCGTGAGAAGTTCGTCTTTGTGAGATTCAGGTGCGTGAGGTCAGCCCCCTCCAACTCGGCTCCGTCGAGATCAAGCTCCGACAGATCTATCGGTGAAGCACCACTTTTTCGCCGCTGGTTCCATTCTTCGATCCCCTCGCCCCCGCTCTTGAGGAGGTTGAGAGCATCTTCGATGGTGATGGTGTCTGAGTCCATGATTCTCATCCCAGGCCAAGATAGACCGTTGTGCGCAGCGTCTAACTTACTTTGTCCTTACTCCCACCGACTTGTCCGTGCCTTCCATCTCCATCTCGATCTCAGGACAGATGCTTCGAAGGGCCTCCGCAGCGCTATCGGCAACACTCTGTTCTGGATCATCCGTGGTGTTCTTCAGTTCATCGACTGCGTCGATGGCCCCGGGGCCAATGCGTCCCAGAGCGATTGCGGCACTCTTACGGACGCCCCAGTCCTCGTCCCCCAGGGCAAGGACCAAAGCCGGGACGGCGACGTTGGACCGCAAGACGATGAAGTTGCCCGAAGGCGAGACTGCGTCGCGAATCGAACACATCTCGCGTTCCAACTGGGGAATCCGGGCCGGCGACCGTACGCTGACCGGTGCCAACCCCATGCACGACCAAAACCTGTACCAAGTGCTCTACGCACTGACCAAAGCTACCGGGGACGAGCGCTACGCCCAACAGGCGGACGAGGCGCTCCGATGGTTCTTCCAGAACTGCCAGAGCTCCACCACCGGTCTGTTCGCGTGGGGCGAGCACATGGGCTGGGACTTCCGCAACGAGGGCCCGATTCGCGATACTCATGAGTTCGCAAGACCATGGGTCCTGTGGGATCGCTGCTTCCAAGTGGCTCCCGAGGCATGCGAGCGGTACGCGCTTGGGCTGTGGGAGTATCAAATCGGAAATCAAAAGACGGGCAACTTCTCGCGTCACGCGCGTTTCGGGAGTCACGGACCGGGCACGAACTCGCAGTATCCGCGGCACGGAGGCTTCTATATCCTCACCTGGTCGCACGCCTTCGAACAGACGCAAGATCCGGTGTTCGCGAAGGCTATCCAGACGGTCCTCGATCATTTCGAGACGCGCCGCAATCCCAACACGAATGCGATTCCCAGCGAGAGCGCATCGCGATCACGCGAGAAGAACATCTGGCCCGAGAGCAACCTGTCGCTGGCTATCGACCTGTGGACCGGCTCGGC
>CAZUAH010000240.1:0-20264 GCA_964617665.1 uncultured Pirellulaceae bacterium | reverse complement strand
AATGCCCCCCGGCCGCCCCCGGGGGTGCCCGCCCCCCCCCCGCCCCCCCCCCCCCCCCCCCCCCCCGCCGCGGGGCCATGGCGTGGGGATGATGCCAGGTGAAATCGCGTGGTCTGCTTGCGTAGCCCGACGTAAACGTCGGGCCTAGTACCGGCTTCGCCGGAGAAGCCCGGTGAACCGGGCTGACGGCAGCCTCCCACAAAAATGGAAACGCTCCCTGGCACGCGCACGATTAGGAGTTATTGGATGCACATCACGTCGCAACTAGCGCCATTGTTGCCCAGGAAGACAGCAAACACCGCCGAGACGCGTCCTGCCGGTGCTAGTGTTCTGTTGATCGCTCTTCCCCTGATTCTCATTTGCCCACTGCTTTGCGCCGGTGAATCGCACGGCAGCAAACTCGTGCACCCCGTACTGGAACACAGCATCAGCCCCGCGAGGGCGGAAGCCTATGAAAAGGCCGTCGAACGCGTTATGGCGATGAGCGAGGAGGAGATGCTCTCGTTCGTGCCCGACAGGCCCTTTGTCCGCTTCTGCTATTGCCCCAACTGCCATGGTGGATCGCAGGGGTCGAGCATCTACGCGTGGTCCGTCGATCGGCCGGAGGAACTCAAGTGCAAATACTGCGAAGTGGTTTTCCCTAACGACGAGTACCCGGCCGACCAAGTGCTTGAGGGCTCGAACGCGTTGGGCGAAACCGTCACCTACAGATATCATCAGGATCAGACTCGTAGTGACCTGCAGATCTTCATCGAAGGCCATATCCTCATGTACAGGCGGCAGTGGATCCTCGGCCAACTAAGGGCGCTTGCCACCGCGTATCACGCCACGCGCAAGCCCGAGTACGCCCGCCGCGCCGCATTGATCCTGGATCGTATTGCCCAGGTCTATCCTCATTATCCAATGATGCGTCAGTGGATCACTACATTCAGATTCGGGCCGCAGAAGCCTCCGCATCCAGGAGCCGGCGGCAGGTGGGGAAGATGGGTGGCAAGTGAGTTGCCGGCCGGCGTGATCGAAGCCTACGATTTGGTCTACGACAGCAACGAATTCGACAAGCTATCCGCAGAACGCGGATACTCTGTACGCGAAAAGGTCGAGAACGACTTCTTCGTCGCCACTTTCGACTATGTCAATTCCTTCGGCAAGCACAGCGACAATATGGCGCCGTCCTATCTCCGCGTGGCTATCCAGATGGGTCGTGTACTGAACCGGCCTCGCTACGTGCATTGGGCGTACGGTTGGCTGCTGGAGATTCTTCATGGGGGATGTTTCTATGATGGCTGCTGGAAAGAAGCACCGTCCTATCACTATCAGGTCATGGGACATCTTCAGCGGGGCTTCGATGGCCTGCGTGGATACACGGATCCGCCGGACTATGTCGACCCAGTTGACGGGAAGCGATTTGACAACCTGGATCCTGACACAGATATATCTTTCATGGCCAAAGCGAGGCATGCCTTCAGCGCTGTCGATTTTCCCAGCGGCAAATCCTCCACCATCCACGACACTTGGCCGAATGAACGGCGCAGCTCGCCGCGCGACAAAACGGCGTCGACTATCCTTCCCGGCTACGGCCATGCCTCGTTGGGTTTTGGCCAACACGAAAACCAGATGCAGGCCCAACTTCACTTCTCCGGGGGCTACGGGCACCAGCATCGCGACAACTTGGGGCTTTCGCTGTTCGCCAAGGGCCGGGAGATGCTCTGTGACATCGGCTACACCCACACAAAGCTGCGTGACTGGGCTACGTCCACCGTCGGCCACAATACGGTAGTCATCGACCGCAAGAGCCAGTCGAGCAGCGCCAGTGACGGCGACTTGCTCGCCTTCTATCCAGATGTCGACGGCGTGTCGATGGTCGAAGCCGATGGCAAGCGAGCCTATAGGGAAATCGCAGATCTTGAGACGTATCGTCGCATGCTCGTACTTGTGCCGGTTTCTTCAGACGACGCTTACGTGGTTGACTTGTTCTCCACGGTGGGCGGACGGACGCACGACTGGCTACTGCACGGTGATGCCGACCATGATATGAAAGCCGATTGCAGCATGGAGTTGGCTAATCGCCGGGAGAACATGCTGGAAGAAGGCGAAACGTGGCAGGATCCGAAGACGGAACAGTCGCGTTTCAATCCGTACGGCGCTATACGAGACGTCCGCGGCGGTCGAACCAATGACAAGGTGAGTTTCACCTTTGCCTACACAGACAAGCCGGATACTGGCGTGAACCTCCACGTACTTGGTGGCGTCGACACGCAGGTATTCCTGGGACAAAGCCCCTCGATACGCAGGGCCGGACGAGACTCGCAGAAGGCATGGGATTTTTGGACGCCGCAACTCGTCTTGCGTCGCACCGGCACAGACCAAGGGCCGATGCGATCGCTTTTCGCCGCAGTCCTGGAGCCCTTCTCCGGCCAGTCGTTCATAGACAGCGCCGAACGTCTTGACGTCAATTCCGCCCAGGATGGCGTGGTCGTTCTACAGGTCCGCCACGGTGACACGGTGGACACGATAATCAAGACCGATGACAAACCGCCGTATCCCGAACGTATCACGTCCACAGGTATCCGGCTCAAGGGCCGCCTGGGCATCGTCAGACAGCAAGCCGGCCGCGTCGTTCGTCTCTGGCTGTTCGACGGCGAATCGCTGCAGGCCAACGATACGCGGCTTGACGTTCAAGTAGCTCGGTACGAGGGTCAGATCCTCGGCGCCATCCGTAAGGCCGACGACGCCGAGCAAGATGCATTCATCACCGATGCCGAACTACCGGTCGGCGACGCGCTTCAGGGGTCCTGGATGATTGTCACTCACGGCAACGGTTTCACACATGGCTACGCGATAGACCGTGTCGAGCGCCGCGACGACAAGACGACCATCGTCCTAGGCATGGACCACGGGTTGAGGATAGACGGCGCGGAGACGCAAGAGGTCTTCTTCCCGCGAAGGAATATCGCGGGCGTGAACCGATTCACGATTCCACTCTACGCCACGTTCGTATCTCCCGCCATCTAATCCGGGGCTTCCTGCGGAAACGGAGCCTTTGGCGTCGGGCCGGTGTATGCGTCCACTTCGGGTGGGTTGTGAAATTTGGCATCTACGGCCGGTTGCTGCATGCCTTGGGCCAGTTTGAACGTGCTGATGTTCACTCGTGATTTCACGAGTTCCACGACGTTATAGGTGTCAACGAACGTGTCGTAGAACGCCGGATCCTTCTGAGGAAGGACGAACGCCTTGTGAACTTCGCCTTCGGTGTCGAAGTACGCCATGTACGGGAGGGCGCTCATCCCGTCCCGTCTGTTGCTCAAGAAAGTGAACCAGCGTCCGTTCGATGACCAGCGTGGGTAGCTTTCCGCTAAATCGCTGTTCACAACGTCAAGCCTCTTGTACGCGTTCGAGGCAAGTTCCAGTAGGTACACGTCCGAGCTTTCCTGGTGGATTGGATATGTCGTCCTGTCGCTCAGGATGTGCAGCACGTACTTCCCGCAGGGCGAGGGACGGGGAAACGCGCAGGAGAATCCCAGTTTGGAATACTCCTTGACCATCTCGGGCGTTCCCCAGGTGTCGGTGGCCACGTCATATGATATGCGCATCATGTCGAACTTGAACTTCGCCAAATCCTCCGGCTTGACCACCGGCGTGTCCTTTCCCCGCGAATAGTAGATGTACCGGCCGTCCGGCGACCAGCAGGGGTGTGTCTCGATGTGCTGGTGCTCGAACACGGCTTCCGTTGTGCTGATGGTGTTCTTCTCGACGTCGTACACGGCCAGATCGCCGCGTTTCTCGACTGCCTCGAAATAGTATTGCCTCGCGTTCGCAGGGAAGTGGCCCAGAAATGTGTTGCAGGTGGCCGCAATGTGGCGGCCATCGGGGTGCCACGAGGTGTAGGCGAACGGTCGGAACATCGGATCCTTTTGTGTGCTGATCCTCCGCACCT
This sequence comes from uncultured Pirellulaceae bacterium, assembly GCA_964617665.1. Taxonomy (GTDB): domain Bacteria; phylum Planctomycetota; class Planctomycetia; order Pirellulales; family Pirellulaceae; genus JADHUC01. The sequence continues at coordinate 16,330 of CAZUAH010000240.1, read as the reverse complement.
TCCCGTCCATTACGAGAACCATCCCCGGATACTGCACGCGGCTGTGAACGAGAAACCTATTGGGATCGTGTTGATGGAAGTTGTGGCAGTTGAAACAGGTAAAGGTCCCGTCGCGCAGCGTTATCAGTGCGGACTCTTCAGACGACTCGAGATCCCTTTGGTAGATGCCCCTAATCGAGGACCTGCTCTTGTTCGGCATGAGAAGCCGATAGACGATGTACGAATCGATGGGTTCTTCGGCGACGGTATTCGCTATTTCCTTGAACTGTAGCCACGTTCCATCTTCCTGCTGCACAAGCACGCGATAGACAAGACGGCCTCCCTTGCTTGTATCCAGGAGCTTCCGCCACGACTTCGCGGGAATGCGGCAAGTTCCGTCCGGGCAATGGATCCTGAGTTGACTGCCATCTTCGGAGGATATTTTGACGAGATAATCTTTACCGTCCTCCATGATGCGGAAATTCAACGGAGCAATGTTTGGCGGAATCACGAGAGACGTGTAGTCCGGATCGATGCGTGGCTGCTCGCCCGACGTTGTCACTGACCTGACCTCAGGCACGCGACGGCAACCTGCTGGCAGCACCAAGCATGCGCTCAACACCGCGGGCAGTGTCAACGCCATCAGCAGTGTTTCGTCGACGGGACGGCGCATGCAACTCCCCTTCACTTTCCAGCGGCTGGTTGACCGCTGGAGACGCGTTTCGAACGCTCCCCTGAGCCGAAGTCGTTCCGAGCGCTCGGTCACGATGCGGCTGACTTTTTACGGTGTCTTAATCGTGTCCCACAGTTCCACTATAGTCGCTGGGCGTCGACGTGCGCCGCACCGTCAAGCTTGACCAGAATACGATGAAACAGAACGCCGAAGCACGTAATGCACGTCGAGACGAGTAACGCGCCGAGCCATTGGTGGTGATAGAACTGCGAGAGGAATCGCCCCGCATAGCGCAACGGGCCTGCAGGGCGATCGAGGAACTCGAGCAGAAATTGACGCCCGAACATGAAGAAGCCGTCGTTGGACTGGCCGTGAATGACAACAACGTAGCCGTAGACCCAATGGATCGCGAGAAAGGAGACGACGAACAGCACCGCCAGGCCGACGTACGGGGGGAGTTGCCTGCTCATGTCCGACAATCTCTATAGGGGGCCGTAGCTGTACAGATGCGATCCGCTGGCGAAATAGATGCGACCGTTCAGGAAGTCGCCGCCGGCACCGATCGGAACGGGTGATTCGGCCAGCATCTTGATGCTGAATGCCGTTGGGTCGACTTGGGCAATTCCCCGGACGAACAGTATGTAGATCGTGTTGTCCGGCCCCAACACGAATACTCGTGGACCTTGGTGTGAGGTGGTTGTCCCAAACTTGGCGTCCGTGTTCTCTTCGTGGACGACCTTTCGCTTGTTGGCGTCGAAGACGAAGAAACGCCGCCTGTCCGCAACGCCGAAGACAAGCCCCTCCGATCTCAAGCACATGTTTGTGTACTGCTGGACGCCTGGAAATACGACCTCGTGCCATTCTAGCTGTTTGGTGGCCATGTCCATGATGTAGAGTTCCGCTTCCTTCGCCTTCTTCTCGCCGCCGGTTCCCGCGCTGGTGGTCGTGCCGCCCAAGAGTTTGCCGTCAGGTAGCGCGACGAGGCTCACCGTGGAATGCTCGGAGATGATGTCCGTGTGCTCGATCAAAGTCCGGGTACGAGTCTCGCGGTCCCAGAACAGCAATCCGCCGCCCGTGTAGCCGTAACCGGGCGTACCGGCCAATACTAACGTCTTGCCATCGGGATGCGGCAACAGACCATGCGGCCGATGGATCGTGGGCGAGCACTCGGTCAGGAACAGCGGATTGGATGCATCGCTGCCCTTCGCAGTCGCCACCCAATCGCGCGATGGATCCCACTCCAAGAGGAAGCCACCGCCATAGCCGCCCACAAAGAAACGATCGCCTTGACGGGCCACGGTGTTCCATTGCCCGTAGCTCTCACGATTCGTCCAGTTGTCCGTTTCTGGGTCGTAGCTGAAGAAACGCATCGGAAATGCAGTGCCACCGCAGATCGTTCCGTTCGGGGCGGCTGCCAGCCCCATGATGTGTGCACCATGGCTTTCGTAGTCAAATTTCAGCGTCTTGGTTTCGCCTGTCTTTGGGTCGCTGACAACGAGAACGCGATCCACGAGATTGCAGCTCTTGAGTTTCTTTCCGTCTGGGAAATCGCGGTGAAACAAACCCTGATGGCTTGTGATTATCGGCTTTCTCTGAACGCGTTCGTGCTTGCCGATTCTCTTCCCTTCGCCTTCGTAGAATTCGTACCAACCATCGGTCGCGCCGCCAGCCGAGTAGCCATATACCTTTCCGTTCACGTCGCGGTACACGTACCCCGCTCCTTTGGCACGCTGCTCCTCGGGGATCATCGGCGCGGCTTTGCCGGTTCGAGGATCGAACGCGATGATTTGGCTGGCCGTGCTGCCGATTCCGAAGTAGATCCAGCCTTTGTCATCGGCCGCAACGTAGCGCTGGTACTGCGCCCAATTCTGTTTGTAGACATGGCCGTAGTCCTTGAACTCGCGTGTCGCTGGATTGAACGACACGACGCCGCTCTGGGGATAGGTAACCGACCAGATGACGCCGTTGTCGTCCTCGGTCATGCCCATGGCCATCTGCCGGGCCGTCCTGTGACAGAACGTGAATTCTCGCTTGACGGGATCGAATTCGACAAAGTGGCTGTTGAAGTGTGTGTAGAACTTATTGCCGCTCGACAGGATCGAGGCGTACGGGCAATCACCGCCGGGTGGGAAGGGCATAGCGTGCTCTTCGCTCTTTCCCGTCTCGGCGTCGATCGACAGCAGCGCATAACCGCCTCGCTTGTCGAACAGCCAGACCAGCACGACGTTGCGTCCGTTGCCGTCAACGGTGGCGACCGTGCCGCGATGGTTGCTGACGGGAGTGGCCACGCCATGATGAAGAAAGCCGCCGCCCAGGTCCTCCGTGGCAGCAAGAGCCACTTGGACGGTCAAAGCAATGAATGGCACAGCAATGAGAACAGCCGAATTGGATATCGTGGTTTTCATGGTGGTTCTCCGTGTGCGGTGCTTGTCTGCGAAGTTCCTCTGGCAGCGGCATTTGCGATCACCTACAATTCATAGCAACTGTGATACCGAACTGCAAACGGAGACGAAGTTATGCGCCAGTTTCACCACGTTGGCGTGATCACTGATGATCCGCAGCCCGACGAGATCTACGTTTCGGAGACGAAGGTCCATGTTACGAATCCGAACGAGAACCCGTACCGGATCGAGTACCTGCGATTCGAGCCCGACAGCCCCGTGACCGGTCCGCTGCGCAACCTGCCACACATCGCTTTCAAGGTACCCAAGCTCGAACCAGAAATGGAAGGTCACGAGGTGCTGCTCGGACCGTTCGAGCCCATGGACAATCTTCGCGTAGTGTTCGTCATGGTTGACGGTGCGGTCTTCGAGTTCATGGAATTCAGCGGTGGATCGGACTTCGACGGGATCGAATAGGCGGGTCGTCGAAGACAAGCACAATCGGTCTCGTCCCGGTTCTGGTCCGGTCTCCTGACCGGACCAGATGGCCTTGCCGCAGCAGCACGAGATCCGACTACAACTCCTTGATGAAGATGTTCTTGAACTCCAGGGGCGATCCGTGTCGCTGAAGGGCGATTTCGCCTTCGGTCTGGACGTCGGGCAACTGGGCGTTGTCAATGACCAGTTCGCCGTTCAACTGAACCGTCAGGCGGTCGCCTTTCATCGTAATCACAAACGTATTCCACTCGCCCACCGGCTTGTCCGCGTTTCTGACTGGCGTGCAACCGTTGCGGACTTTTTCCGGTTGGTTCTTATCCGTGCGGTATCCCCACACTTCGCCGGAGCCCATTGGGTTGCACCAGATGTTCACCTGGCTTTTCGAACGACCACGCAGGTAGATCCCGCTGTCGCCGGGCTTGGGAAAACGCCAATCGACCATCAGGACGAAGTCTTTGTATTTCTTGCTGGTCCACAGATTCGGGCCGTGGCCATCAAACTTGATGACGCCATCTTCCACCTTCCAGTGTTCCTGCCACTTGGCCTTTTCCTCGTCGGTCTCGGCCTTGCCTTGTTTCGCTTGCCAGCCGGTGAAGTCGTTGCCGTTGAACAGGGCGGTGAAGCCTTCGGGCGGCCCGTTGTCGGCCGCAAAAGTGGCGATCGGCAGAGCAACAATTGCCACAACAGCGATAGACAGAATCTTGCGCATCGGTTCATCCTCCATCCAAAGAGCCGCAACTGAGAGAACTGACAAACCACCGCGACGGAATGGGACGCTGACCGCTGGGTGGAGACGGCGCGGCCGTCCAGCCCATCACGATAGCCGCTCGCGCATGGCGTGGCAAGTTTTCCAGAGCGGCAAGGTCGGGTAAGCCGGCCTCTTGCCTCATATGCCTCGGTGACGGCGCATCCAGCAGCCCACAAGCGCGAGGATCTGCCAGAGGATCGCTGACAGCAACAGGCCGGCCATCCCAACAAGCTTGTACTGGCCATTCGATTCTCGAAGATAGTCGAACAAGCTGGCCTCGACAGAGAACGCTCGCAGGACAGTCGCCAGCGGCGACCACGTGAAGTAGCTGCCGGCGGCAATCGCCCCACTCACCAATCCATACAGGATCACTCCGCCACTTGCTGACGCAGTCGAACGGGTCCAGCAACCGATGCACAGTCCAACGCCCAAGTAGGCGATCGTGGCCAGAAGCACCAAAGGCAAGAGGGCTAAGCCGTTTTGCACTCGTTGAGCGACCAGCGCCGCCACAAGGATTGTTGCCACGCCGTAGAAGAGCATCGTTGCCAACACCGCGCCAGACCAGCCAACTGGTGTGGTGGCCAACGAGACGATTGCCTGAGATTCATGCTGCTGGCCAAGACTAAGTGCCGGCAGATAGCAGGCGCAGAAGACTAACGCCAGCCACAGCGCAACACTCCAGGGAGTGATGCGTCGGAGAGAAGAAAGCCATGAATTTGTGAGATTGAAAGGCGGGGCGATTTGAGTGCTCAGCGAGGAGTACTTCACTTCGAAAGGCAAGGCATCGCCGAAATGGTCTCGCGTCACTTCCCAAAACCACGCCGCTGGCTCGTCCAACACGGACGGATCCGAACCGCTGTACCAGCACCAGATCACCCAGTGATCGCGAGTCCCCTCGGGCGTTCGGATCTGGATTGAGTGAGTGCCCGGCGGGTAGCGTATCACGTCGTCTTCGTCAACGAACCGATGGACCGGCACAATCTCGATGGGCGGACCGTCCTCGGCACGCTGTTCGAGTTCGGACTTCAGCCTTTGGATCCAGGCATCTTCGTGCCAATAGACGACATAGCAGGTACCAGCCACCGACAATTGGGACCGCGGCAACGGAATCAGCGGCGCTACGATCAGACAGATCAGTACCACACAGGCCGGTCGATTGTTGACCAGTATCCGCAACTGCAGCCGCAACAGGGTAACGAACGGGCCAAACATGGCTACCGAACTGTGCAGTTCAAGTCAATCGGAACTCACGAATAGGGAGCCCCCGTTTCTCGCGGAAACGGGAACTCCGAGATACACGGGCCGCGTGCAGACGCGTGCTGCACAGCGCCCAATCCACATCCGCTAATACTGAGAGACCGGCTTTCCGTCATTCCTGGTGAACAAACGTCGCAGCGTTTCGTGATCTATCGCCTCACTGATGAATCGTACGCTGCCGTCACATAATGCGGCGAGGAAACCACCGGGACGCACGCCCACGAGACCTTTCATCGGGTTCTCCTCATCCGGTTCGTAGTCCGCCGGCTTGGTCCAGATGACGGCCTCTTCATCACTCGCCTCGACCACCATGATCGTGTTCGACGTCCCGTCGATGATGTCAGCGAACCGTGTCCCCTGTGGCCATTTGCCATCCCGCTCGGTTCTCTTGGGATCTATGAAGATCATATCCTTGCCTCGGACACCCAGGTAATTCGTTTTGCCGTGTTCCGCAACGCTGCCGGGCGCACGGTACACCTCAGGCATCTGGGCGATTAGCGTCTTGTTGTGCTCGCTGTCCCAAGGTTCGTCGAAGTGGAACTGTTCGTACAGCCGCTGCTCCTCGATAAAGGGCAGGATGTGCACGCGCCAACTCAACAGCTGCTTGCCGTCTTCATCCGCACTGTAGGCGGCAGGCATGGTTTTGAACGTGTCGTGGTAGTTGTGCATGGCCAGCGCGATCTGCTTCAGATTGTTCATCCCTTGCGCTCGCCTTGCAGCCCCACGAGCCGCCTGAACGGCCGGCAGAAGCAACGCGACCGCCACCGGCGCCGTGGCACCGATGTTGCCGCCAGGAAGCGTCTGGTGACCAAACGTCTCGATGCCCGCATCCGTTCGCCTGATCGCGCTCACGGTGGGCAGCAAGTGCGGCTCGATCGAGCCGGCCGAGGGCAGAAGGATCGGATCCAGGTCGAAGCCTTCCTCGCGAGCAAAATGCAGGGCGAACTGTACGCCGATCTGCACCAACGGATACAGAGTGCGGAACATCTGCTGCGTATCGCAATACGTAATCGCCAGCGTTCCGGAATCGCCTTCCAATAGAGGCTTCACGGCCGGCGTCTCGGCCAAAGACACATAGTCGTCGCCACGAGAGACATATGCCTTCAGCGTCTGTGGAAACAGCGATACGGCCAGGACGTCGTCCGTCACGCACCAGGCAGGAGTCAGCGGAAAGTCATCGTCCGGCACCACTAGGTAGTAAATCGTCTGATCGGCAAAACGAAGCTGCCGGATCTGCGGCGCGTAGTCATCGCGGGCCATGGCTCCGCGAGCAAGGTTGACCAGTTGATCGTGGATTTCGCGAAAACGCGCTGGGTCGCGCAAACTGACCGTTGCCGTCCAGCCGGTCAGAAGCCCGCCTTCGCTTGCCGAAGTCGATATCGTCCACACGTCGCCAAGCGATTTCAGTAAATCGTCCTGAAGGTCAATGCCGAACGCCTGTTCGATCTCCGCGAATCCCTCTTCCATCTCTTCTACCGCGCGCGGTTCGACTTGGCCTACCACGTCCAGGATTGTGTCGAGAAGCTTACCGACGTCCAACTTGAACGCGGCTGCGGCCAGAGCATCTTGCGGTATAGGGGCCAAGTCGTCAGCGGTCAGTGGTGGTGCATCGGCACAAGCCAGAAGCCCTTTCGCTTCGCCTTCGATGCCCATGTACGATCGACGCACGACACCGGTATCGTCCAACCCGGTGACCGAGCCGCATTCGGTCAACGCACCAAGTCCCAGCGCGTCGACAGCCTGGGCGATTTCCGGTGCGGGGGCCATCGGCAGGAAAGTGTCGACCAATTTGCCCACATTCACGTATGTTACCGTCGAGACGCGATCGACAGGCAATCGTTCGCGCAAGCCAGTGAGCCATTCCGGCGGTTCCGTACGTGCTCGCTCGAACAGGGCATCGACCGAACCGTCGCCGAGCCCGATGATCAGGTACTTGCCTCGCGTACCCCATGTGATGGACGGTGCGGCCGGCGTGGGTTGGAAACTGTAGAACTTCGCCCCTGCGGCGTCGACTTCTCGGACCTGGTCACCGAGCGTTTGCGACTGTAGCCGTTCCAAGACCGCTTTGATCTGCTCGGCATCGTCACCTACACGGATGATCATCCCGGCTTCGAGTTGTGGCCCGGTTGCGCCCATTTCTATTTGCGATAGGTAAATCGCTGTGGGGCGAGTCAATAGAGTTTTCAAGAGTCTTGGCCCCTCGGCCGCGAAAAACGTCGCTGGCGAATCGCCGCGGCCTCCAGCCTGCTGACGTAACGCTTCGACGAGCTTCTTGCTAACCGTGTCAACCAGTTGCTGGATCTCTGGTTCGGCAAGCAACTGTTCAGTTTGGTTTGTGCTGTTCGGGTCCGGATCGGCCATCCCTGCCCACGTGGTGTAGTACAGGCATTCGTGCGGAGCGATCCTCGCCAGCAACTCGTCCTCGGCTTCCGGCGGTACGCCAACAGGAATCCCGAAGAAACCGGAGAACATCATCAACACGGACAACAGCATTTCACTTGGACCGGCTACAGCCATGGCGATACTCCTTGCAAGAAAGGGCTGAAAAACTCGCGAGAACATTCGAGAAGTCGGCGAAGACCAACCGTAGACGACTGTGAGCATATCACTTGGGAAACGCCTAGTCCACACGCGGAGCGCAAACCGCCAAGAATTGCCGGGGGAGTATTCAGCCGTGCCACTCTGTGGGTTAAGCTAGAGGCTCGCGCGACTAGTCCAACGAGACGCGCACCGGATAACAAGAGAAAACACTTACCTTGAGGAGGACCATGATGACTCGCTTACTGCCGAAATTCGCAACAGTCGCAATTGCAGCTTTGCCGTTCGTATTCTCTGCAGCCATTTCATCTGCGGACGACGCGCAGTCGCTGAAGTTTGCCAAACAGTTCTTGATGCTCAGCCCAAACGAAGGTTGTGCGATCGCGGATGTGGACAAAGACGGCGACGCTGATGTGATTGCCGGCACGCACTGGTTTGCCGGCCCGGACTTCGTGCCGCGGCCGCTGCGCGACATCGCCGAAGTTCACAATGTGTATTACAGCTCCAACGGAGATTACCCATACGATGTGGACGGCGACGGTTGGATTGACGTCATCTCTATTGGCTGGTTCGATCCCGAATTGTGTTGGTATAGGAATCCCGGCAAAGACGACCTGGACCGAGGCAAGAAATGGGAACGTCACGTCCTGAAGGAAACGCGTGGGCAGAACGAGGCATTGGCGCTACACGACCTGGACGGCGATGGGGTCCCGGAAATCTTCGTCAACTCGTGGGACAAGAAGGGACCGGTCGTGGCGTGGAAACTGACCAAAGACGAAGATGGGAATCACACGGTCGAACAAATCGTATTGGGCGAAGAAGGCAATGGGCACGGTTTTGCGTTTGGCGACATCAATGGCGACGGCCGGGAAGATCTGCTTTGCGAAGCCGGTTGGTATGAACGCCCCGATGGCGATCCGTTCGCCAAACCCTGGAAACTGCACAAAGAAGGCGCTCTGCCGCATCCCAGTTGCCCCTGCATTATCACGGACCTGAATGGCGACGGCCGTAACGACATCATTTGGGGCAAAGGGCACGACTTCGGATTGTATTGGTGGGAGCAGGGTGAGCCAAAAGCCGACGGTACGACCACGTGGACGGAGCATTTGATCGACGACAGTTGGTCGCAACCGCACTGCCTCGCTTGGGTAGACCTGACGGGCGACGACAAGCCTGAGTTGATCACCGGCAAACGCGTCCGGGCACATTGCGGCAAAGATCCGGGCGGTAAAGATCCGGCCGTGTTGTTCTATTACACCTGGGATCGCCAGGCTGGCGAGTTCTGTCGGCACGCCATCGGCGCGCCGGGGGACGGCGTCGGTTCGGGAATGCAGATCCGCGTCGGTGACCTGAACGCAGACGGACGGCCCGATGTTGCCGTCGGCGGCAAGTCGGGCACTTGGGTGATGATCAACGAAGGGATCAAGAAATAGTCCCAACGATTTCGTGTCTTGGCCCAGTCCAGGTTTCGGGCCCGGGGGCCCCCCCCGCCCGGGGGGCCCCCAAAAAAAACCCCCCGAAAGCAACCCGCGCCACCCCAGGTTGCGCCCCGGGCCCCCCCCGGGGCCGGTCCGCCGCAATAACAAACCCTCGCTATGCCATCCGGCTCACATTTCGATCCACACAGGCCAAGATCTCCGCTGGGATCCCGATGACGAGAAGTTCCTCGACAACGACGCGGCTAACGAGTATCTGGACAAGCCGATCCACGCGCCGCTGAAAGTCTGATCGCCCCTAAATCCAGAACTTGCACGGGAGATGTACCATGCCGATGTGCCGTGTTGCAACTATTGTCTTTGGTGCTTTCTTGGCGAGTGGAGCCGGGGGGCAAGTCGACGCACAGGTGCCTGATGCCGGCGACGAACTCAAACAATTCGAAGAAGGACGAATCGACGCCTATGCGGCGCAACTTGAATCGTATCTGCGAAAGTGGCTCGTCGACGACTACCCCGAGCGGGCAGCAAAGGCGTGGAACCGTGACTACAGCAACATCGAAGCGTTCTTGGCCAGCGTCGAGCCGAATCGCAAGCAATGGCGAAACGTGGTCAAACCGCCGGAGTTGACCAAGACGGGTGATCTACAGCGTCGTCCGCACCCACCGTTGGCGAAGCTCGATGGCAAGTGGCTGACGTTGCCTCTGAGCGGTCTCGCCGCTGAAGGTCTGTTGGTCGTTCCAGCCAATGCCACGCGGGAGAAGCCCGCCCCGCTGGTCATTGCCCAGCACGGCCTTGGCAGTCATCCAGAGCGGACATTTGGCGTGTTGGATGAAGGCGACCATTATCACCGTTACGCCGAACGGCTGGTCGAAACGGGGTTCGCCGTGCTTGCACCAATGAATTTGCGAACCGCCGAACGGCGCAACCGGATCGAACGACTTTGCCGCTTGGCCGACACGAGCCTGCCGGGAATCGAACTGGTCCGGACGCAGCGACTGCTGGACGAAGTGTTGCAGGACCCGCGGATCGACGAGGATCGAGTGGGTATGTGGGGCGTCTCGCTGGGCGGGCTGGCCACCATGTTCTGGATGCCGTTGGAACCACGAATCAAAGCTGGGGTGGTCGCCGCTTGGTTCAATCACCGGCGGAACAAAATGGTCATTCCCGATCCGCGCTACAGTTGTTTTCTGGAAACCAGGGAGGAGCACGCCTTCTTCGATGGATGGCTGACCGAGTTCACCGACTCGGACGCGGCCGCCCTGATTTGTCCGCGAGCGTTGCTGATCCAAACCGGCAAGAAAGACCGCATTGCCCACTGGCCGCAGGTCGTCGAAGAGTTCGAGGCATCCCGCGTGCACTACGAAAAACTCGGCATCGGCGAACGGATCGAGATGGACTTGCACGAAGGCGGCCACGAACCTCGCGTGGGAACCGGCGTGAGGTTCCTGAAACGCTGGTTGATGGAGGAATGAAAGCGATGAACAAACCACTGAATTCTACATCACTTAGCCGCCGTCGTTTCCTTCGCGATGTTGCCATCTTTTCCGGGACGGCCGCGGTGGCTGGTCCCGCTTGGGCCGGTTGGGTCGAACAGGATCTGCCGTTACTTGTTGGCTCGGGAAAAGCGGATATCACGCCTCCGTTGGACGTCGGCATTTTGATGTCCTCCGGCCGGGAGCTTTGGGAGCCGTTTGAAGACGTTCGTTTGCCGTTGTGGGCTCGGGCAGTTGTCGTGCAGAAGGGCAAGCGACGGATCGCCATCATTTCACTCGATCTTCTCGGCCTGGCTGGCGAGGCAATTGGCGGGCTTGCCCAATTCAAGAAGAAGGTGGCAGCGGCTACTGAAGGCGTGGTGGGCGCCGACGACTTGGCTCTCGCGTCGACCCATACCCACTGCGGGCCCGAGTCGATTGCGCTGACCGAATTGATGGAAAAGGAGAGCTTCAAAGCGTGGGTTGATCAGCTTGCCCGGCAGATCGGCTCGGCGATTCGCCGCGCGGCCGGATCGGTGCGGCCATGCAAGATGATGGTGGGCAGCCGGCCAGCCACAGAGCTTGCTGTGAACCGGCGCATCAAGACTACGCGCGGCATCACCTCCGTACGCCGCCAGGTACCGCCGAACGAACTGATTGGGCCGGAGGGCCCGATTGACGATCAAGTACGGGTCGGGGCGTTCATGGACCAGTCGAACAAACCGGCAGCCATCTTGGTGAACTTCACCGCGCATCCTGTTTTGGAGATGTGTATCAAGCACGTGTCGCCCGACTATCCCGGCGAGATGGTCCTGGACCTCCAACGGCGGCACCCAGGAGTCGAGGTACTCTTCCTCCAGGGCGCTTGCGGTAATATCAACCCGCCCACCATGGATCGCAATCCAGCCAATGCCCAGCAGTACGCGCGACGTCTTGCGAAACTCGTTGACGAGGCGCTCGGCGACCTCATTGCGGTGGAGGGGAATGAATTGGCTCTGCGTTGGAGGACAATCAAGCTCCCAGTTCGAGACCTTTCGGGCGAGCTACAATCAGAGCCGTTGCAGACGAGGATCGGCGCGGCCCGAATCGGCAACGCAGCCATGGTCTTCCTGCCGGGCGAGCCCTTTGTCGAAATTGCCTTGGCCATTCGCGAAGCATCGCCGTTTCCTTACACCGCAGTGGTGGGCTATGCCGAGGATTACATCGGTTATATCCCCACCGATCGCGCCTTCGAGAACGGCGGATATGAAGTCAGGACCGGACGATGGTCCCGCGTCGCAGCGGGCAGCGAGAAGATCGTGCGCCGCGAGGCAATCGAACTGCTTCGCACGTTGCGCGACCACGGCTAGACCGCATCGGTTACTTGAGCCCCGCGGACGGACTTAACCGTCCGCCCCACAGAAGAGCGAGAGAGCAGCCATGGACGAGCACAACCGTTGTCCAACATTGGGGCGGGTGTTACTCGCCTTCGGTCTTCTGCTGGCGATTCGCGTGAGCGCGTCTGGTGGGGAAGTCCTTTGGGCTGAAGGTGAAGAGTACACCGAACAGCACGGATCCGTTGGCCCGGATCGTCCACCGTTCGGCTCGCGGGGCGCGTGTCTCGGATCGAACTTTGGCGGCTCGAAAGGCCATCGAGTCATGTACCGATTTCGCGTCGGCGAGGCGATCGCCGATGCTCGGCTACAACTCCGTTATGCGCGCCATGATCCCGGCGACGCTGTGTGGAACGTGATGCTCGATGGGAAATCTGTTGAGGATCAACTCGCGTTGCCCAGCACCGGCGGCTGGGGGCATCTACGCGACGACGAATGGGCGTTTTGTGAGATCACGCCGGGAAATCTCGCGAAAGGCGTGCATATACTCCGCCTGATATCGCTTGCCGATCGGAACAACATGAACGTCGATGGATTCTCTCTGTCGAGCGGCCCGTTTCAACCTCCCAGCACGCGGGCGGAGATCGAGCGTCTGCCGCGTCTCTCCGCCACCAAGTCATACTCCGTAGATGAGTCGCTAACGTTCGAGCAGTTCTTTCGAAAGGTGGACGATCCATACTACCCGCATGAAGAGACAGAAGAGCGCGCGAAGTTGAAATACCCACGTGTTGTCAGTGTTGGCGATGATCAAGCGGTCGTGGCCGACGCAGGCGGCCGCTCGACCACGATTGCGGTGGGCCAGTCGAACGTGGAGTGGGAGTTGGTAGCGATCATTGCGCAGGATGAGAAGCGGCTAGCGGTGTTCGAGCGTCACTTCGACCGCTGGGGACTGATTGCTTACGTTGACTCTACCGGTGTGGCAACAACGATTCGCAAAGCCGTCGGGCGTCTTGACCAGATCCGCCAACCGAAGCCGACCTATCCGCCGAACTACGAACAGACAATCGTTGAAAACCGACGCGATCTGCTCGGCGACAAGGTACTCGCGCGAGACAGAGACGCATCGTTTGAAGCCTGTGCTGCGCTTCTGCCGGATCTGACCAGCTACACGTTCTTGAGCACTGAATCGTCGCCGAAGATCATCGCTGTTGCCGCGGATGGCAGCCTAGGCTCGCTTCCAGCCCGCTACGGCTGGAAGCAGCTAGAGAATGTGATTTTCGATCCGACCGAACATCTTCCCGATCACTGGCCGACCGATGCAAAGCGGGGTATCGCTGGCGGCTATCTCCCGGTGGTTGACTACGGCTTCTTTGATAACGAGACGAAGTTTGGCTGGGAGGAAATGACTTTTTCCACGGAGAGCAACGATTCCACGACGCTCGATACTCTCATTTACCTGCGAACCGTCGATCAAGACGGGAACGCCGAACGAATGTACCTTTGTGCCGGCGCAGAAACGAAGCCGATTACCTCCGCAACGTTTTTCGGCGGGCTCCTACAGTTGAAACGGCATTGGGAAGTCGTCGTTGGCCAGACGATGGAGGTCCAGTTACCCGAGCCACGGATTGCTGACGCATGCCGAGCGTCGCTTGTGCGAGCGTTCATTACCTATGAAGGTAACGCACCTCGCTACGGTGTCGGGCATTACGCGGCCGAGCGTCACGCCACCTTTCCACCTACCACACTGAGCATGGTGAGTGCATGCATTGAATGGGGACCGTTGGACCGTGCACAGCGGTATCTCGACTACTACTTCGACCACGTCGTGCGCCCGGACGGCACCTTCGACTACTACGGCCCTGCCGTCTCGGAGTATGGCCAAATGCTGGACGTGGTCGCCCAATACGTGCGTCGAAGCGGTCAGGACGAGTGGTTCGAGGTTCGCCTGCCGCAAATCGAGAGTATTATCGACCATTTACTTGCTCTGCGCCGCCGAAGCGAGGAAGAACTGTCCGAGGACGATGTCCGGCACGGCCTCATCTCAGGTTCACCGGAAGCAGATACTCGCAAGGAAGTCGATTACTACTACTCCGGCAACATCTGGACATGGCGCGGCTGGAAAGAAGTGGGCCAATTGCTGGCCGAGAGTGAAAACGACCAGATGATCCGTCGTGGCCAGCAACTTCTGGCCGAGTGCAAGACCTATCGAGCCGACATCGAAGCGAGTATTGAGAAATCTACTTGTCGCGACACGCAGCCTGTGTTCGTTCCTCCGGTCGCCGGATTTGACAAGCCCTTTGAGAGGATGACCCAGGACCGCTTTGCATCCTACACCAATTATCGCTATTGGATAGAGATGCTCTCCGCCGGCTTCCTCCGGCCCGATTGGCACGATGCGATCATCGAGTATCGAAAGGCACACGGTGGCGAGTTGTTCGGCACGACCCGTTTCTCGGGACACCTGGACGACTGGCCGTATGCGGGCTACGCGTATGGCCTGATGCACCGCGACCGGGTTCGTCACTACCTGCTCGGCTTCTATGGCGATTTAGCCGTGCATCGCATGCGCGGCACGTTCACGGCCTACGAACAGGTAGCAATCCGTGGCCTAGGCCGTCGGACGTACATGGCCGATTACTGCGTTCCTGCTCAGTTGGTCACACCGCTGTTAACCAAATGGATGCTCGTCTTTGAAGAACGTGACGAAGATGTGCTTTGGCTGTGCCGTGCTATACCGCGCCGATGGCTGGCGTCCAGGGACGGAATCGCTGTGCGCCGTGCAACGACGCGGTGGGGCCCGGTAAACTTCACCGTTGTGCCACGCGAGGACGGTTCGATTCATGCGAAGATCGAATTGCCCAGCACAGACTTTCCGGCCGAGATCCGTCTGCGCATGCGAACACCGTCGGGTAGACGGATTCAAACCGTGAGCATCAACGGTCGTCCGCATCAGGATTTTGATGCCAAACACGAGTACGTTCGCGTCGTCCGACCAACTGAACAGGTACTGGAAGTCACGGTGAGACATCATCCACGGACAGACTGATCTTGGAATCGTGAGCGATACAACTACCACGTTTAACCCGAAGCCGGAGGCGATGGTGGACAGCGCAATGGAGCGTCCACACATGCGCCCGCCATCGCCTCCGGCTTCGGGTTAAACGATATCGAATGCTCCAGGAATCGGAGGTCACAGCATGTGCGCCAAGTTCGAGAACGTTCTGATTTGTCCGTTGCTGAGTATCTTAGCCTACGCGCCACTTGTCACGCTCGGTGCCGAGCCGGGCCCCAGCGACAGCAGACCTGCCTGGTCGGAGCGTATGCAAACGGTTTTGGATGTGGCCAAGCCGCTTGAATTCGACCGTGGGAAACGCTTGCCGCTCTATCTGTGGCCCGCGACCAACTCGGGCAAACTGGATGACCAGGCTGCCGAGTTATTGGTAAGGGAACTCGACCGTCGCGGAGTTGGGTTGATCAGTACCTGGTCGCCTCGCAGACGCGACGACTCGCTTGCCAACAGCCTGACGATCGCGCGGGTGCAAACGCGACTTGGTCTGCGCGTGAATGTGAATGCCAACGCCTGTACGTACCATTTCTTCAACGGCGACGAACGAACCGCTCATGTAGACGAGGCGGGAATGCCGTTCTGGGACGAGTCCTTTGACAGCGGCTCCAGAAAGCACAAGATGGGTTGCCCCTTTGCCCTGGACTTCCGCAAGGACCCGATGCGCGAACAAGTCGAGTTCTTCGCTCGCGCCTACAAGGAGGCCGGACTAAAGATCGACTTTGTCTTTGCCGATTGGGAAATCGACGGTCCCATCGAATACAACCGGGCTCATGACGCCTCGAAGAAATGCGCCCGCTGCCGTGAACAAATCAAGAACATCGACGATTTTCTGGAGTTTCAGAAAGCCCTTCGGAAGATCCGGAGCGAATTGCAGCGATACGCTTACGCAATGCCGATCACGTCGCGTTTTCCGGATGTGCTGGTCGGCAACTACGCCGTCTATCCGCACAACGGCTATCGCTACTGGT
>CAZUAH010000239.1:0-20305 GCA_964617665.1 uncultured Pirellulaceae bacterium | reverse complement strand
CTCGTTTGCAGAACAGCAGTTGGCCGAAGTCCATCAGCGGGTTGGTCAGGGCGATTCGGCGCTTCAACAACCGTAGCTTCAAATAGATGCCTCTGGGCGATCCTGCGTCGGCTGCTTGTGTTGCCAGTTTGTCGAGTTGCCGTGCCTCGTCGCTCAGAAAGTCGGCCCCGTGTGCCGCCTGCAGTTGGGCAATCAACAGTTTGGTCTTCTCGACATGCTTGGCGATGGCGTCTCGGTACGACTGAGGCTTGTCAGGCTCAGTACGGTCTTGCCGTCGCCAGTCTTCCTGGACCATTGCCCACAAATCCAGTTCCGGAACTCCGAGCGTATCGAGTCGTTTTCGGAGCGTAGCGGTGGGCAACTCGTCTCGCACCAAAGCGATCCATTGCTGTAGCATCTGCATCCCGGCCGAGACACGACCTTCGTACGCTCCGACTAGGAAAGTAGGCAGTGACCGGGTTTCTCCGGCCACGATTCTTGCCCGTAGCTTCACCGTCAGCCGGCCATCGGCCGTACGGGTGCAATCGAACTCCCACGTTTGCCGACCATCGGGTACGATCAGCACGCCGGAAGCGTCCTCGGCGTCGGCCAGCACCAAACACGGCTGGGCGTCAGTTTGGGAGAGACTTACCGGCTTGGACGGCAGCAAAGCAGCCGACATCAAAGCGAAGTCTTTGTCGAACCAGACGAGCCGCGTGGTCCCCGAGGCGACCGAGGCGTCGGCTTCCATCTCGTACAACCAGCCGCCATCGCCTTGCCGTTTCTTCGAGAAGCCCGCCGAGGCTTGAAACTGCTGGCCGTCGGCGTAAGTGATCACCGGGTCCCAGTGTGTTGTATCGCAGAAGATCGCCACGCGTTTGTGAACGACGAAGCGGATCGCATCGCCGGTTTGAACATCGAGTGTCAAGTTCGGATCGACGCCTTCTCCGTCCTTGCCCTCCAACTCGTGCTGCCAAATCGTCTCTTCGTTGTGACGAATTATCACCTTCACGCCGTCGCCGTCTTTGTGGTCCTTGTAGACGCGCCCGGTGATTGTGATCTTCCCGTCTTTCGGCACGGCGAACCGTCGGATCGACGGTCCGCGGTCTCCGGGATGGTGCCAGTCCTTGCCCACTCGCAACCAAGTCTCGTTGCCCTGCCAGAAGGTCGAGTCGTACCAGACGGCGTTTTGGTGTTTCAGTCGCGCGTAACCAGCGTCGCGCGTTCCGGCGACGCGGAAGCTCCAATCGGCAAAAGCGATCTCGCCGGGCGTTTCGGGGCGAGCACCGACGTTCGTGAGCTTCGGTTCGACCAACAGCGCACCAAGATCATCCAGACGTCGCGTGGTGTACTCGACGATCGGGCCACCAGTCGGTTTGCCGTCCGCATCGGATACGAATTGGCGAATAAGGCTGGTCGGATGACAGTCATCGAAGGCGTCACCGATTGGCGGCGCGGCGGCAAGCCGGGCGGCGGCAAAGAAGAGGGCCAAGACTATAAGAGATGTCAACGGAACGACTAGATGCATTCTGCGAGCGATCATGACGGTCCTTCCAGTGGTCTTGTGGCTAGATCGTCTAACACCGAGCCGGCAGGCGATGGTCGTGCCACATCCGGCCAGCCACAGCATCCGTCGCCTGCCGGCTCGGGGTTAAACGGTTCTGCGTTTGTCAGTTTGCTATTCTACGCTTGAAGAACGTAGACCTGAAGTACATCCGCGTGATTCACCCGCTATGATAGTGAGATTGAGCGAACGCGTGAACTTCAAGATGCCGCGTATATGAGGAGGATTGGCCGTGATGAACGAAGCAAGATGGACGCCGATTAGGCTAGAGGCGGTTTCAAAACCGGGAGGGCGAGGCTCCCGCCGAGCCGAAACCGCGGAAGAACACGGCTCAGCAGGAGCTTCGCCCTCCCAAGAAGGAGTTTCGAAATGCCTTCTAGTAGTGCTGCTTGGACTGGCACTGACCATTCAGCTCGAGCCAGCTGCGTCCGCAAAAGAGACTCGCGTCTGCACGGTGTCTCAGTCCTGGGCTGCGAAAGATCGAAACTTGGCCCATGTGTTGGAAATCCTGGATCAGGCCGCGGCGCAGCGGGCCGAGATTGTCTGTCTGCCGCAGGACTGCGTGCCGACCGACGGCGGTGAGTCGGCCACGGCCGCGCTAGGCGCCATCGCCAAATCGGCAGCCGAGCGGAAGATGTATGTGGTGGTCAACTTGAAAGAGCAGGATAACGACAAGCTCTATTCGACCTCCTATCTGCTGGGGCCCGACGGCGAATTGATCGGCAAGTACCGCAAGTCGCACCGGCTGCCCGACGAGGATATTGCCTTGGGCAATGCGCTGCCCGTGTTTGATACGCCGCTGGGGAAGATCGGCCTGATGATTGGCAGCGATCACTACTGGCCCGAAATCCCACTGGTGATGGCGCTGGAGGGTGCGGAGTTGATCCTGGTGTCGCTGGGCGTCGAGCCGGTCCCGCAGGGATTTCCACTGGAGATCACTATGCGCGTCCGGGCATTGGACGATCATGTCACCGTGGTCTGCTCGGATTATGCCGGCCAGTTGCCCTATCTGTGCAGCAACCATCCCACGTACACGGGCGAACCGCTGGGGCGTGGCTATGTGATCAATCGATCGGGAATGATCCTTGCGGATACGGGCATCCGGCCAGGCGTGGCAGTCGCCCAAGTGGACCTCGCCCGCGCGAAGGATATCTATCATCTGACGTTCAAAGAAGACCGCAAACTGTTCCACTGCCTCGCCGACCCCGATCTCAAGCCAGCGGTGTTCAAAGGCTCGAAGCGGAAAATCCGAGTGAGCATCGCCACCGTGGAATCCGGGCATGGCCCTAATCCTCGTCCTGATTCGGAGTTTGCCAAGATCCTGGACGAAGCCGGTAGCCGCGGTCCGGATGTGATCCTCATGACCGAGTTTGGCATGGACACCGACAACGACTATGGAAAGAAGACGCTTGCGCTGGTGGCCGAAAAAGCGAAGAAATATCAGTGCTACGTGATCATCGGCGGGCTGCGAGACCCACAGATCCCTTACGGCCACGGTGGCCGCGCGTCATGGGCGTATCTCTGGGACCGCACTGGAAAGGTCGTCGGCAAGTACCGCATCTCACAGTACGGCGACAGCGTCGAGTTGCCCGTTTTCAAGACCGATTTCGGCGTAATCGGCATCATCATCTGCGGAGACATCTACTCGCAGGAGATTACGCGCGCGTTGGCGATCCAAGGAGCCGAGATCGTCTTTTGCCCATCGCAATCATGGGGCCCGTCGGGGCAATTCAATCTGTGGATGCAGCAGGCCCGCGCGATCGACAACGGCGTCTGGATGGCCGCCGCCCATTTGCCCATGTCCGAGATTAGCCAGCGCAGCTACGTGTTGGATCCATACGGCTACATCCTGGCGGCTTCGCGGTACTGGCGCGATAGCGTTTGCACAGCCGACATCGACTTGGACGCCAGCCCGATCTGGTTTGCCCGATCCGACACTCCCGGCCGCGCCGGCCAAAGAGGCTACTTGGCCGGCTACTATCCAAAAACTATCCCAGAGAAGAGGACCGACTTGCGCTCCGTTCTTCTAGCCGGTCGTCGCCCGGAACTGTACAGTTCCATCCCCGAAAAGACGCTGGCCCATCGCATCTACTCCGAACAGGTCCAGAAACGCATGTCCGAATCGCGGCCCGCAAGGTAAGCCCTTGGGCTGGCTTGCAGTTTGCGCTCACGATGGCGTGAACGAACGGAGTGCTTCCGGCTTATGCCGGACGCGTACGTAAGTCTTTGCTTTTCTCGCGGAGGCAGTTGAGAGCGTCCAGGAATTCGTCTCGCAGAACACCACAGTTTGCTGGACGCAGTCGAAGTCGTGAGACTTCCGTCAATTGCCGGCACGCACGTATTCTCGCAGATTCGGCCATCACCTATTCCCTGCCGTTTCACAGAGGTCGGATTTCTGGGCGAGGTAGCGCAGATGGAAAGTGAAAACTCTCTCCATATGCCGGACTTCTCATAGTTGGGTCGCAGGCTCATCCTGCAGCGGCTTGGGGACAACGCCACCCGTGCCCCTCCCTTTTGGGTGGGGGTGAGAAAAAATAGCATACCGATACCGCTTTGCGTGTCCCACACTTCTATCGAACACTTCGCCGGGGGCGTTGCCTCGGTTCTGGACCCGGATCTCGTTGGCAACGCTCGCAAATATGACGTCCCCCGCTTCATCCGAAATCGCAAGCGATAGCGGACAGGGGGGTGGATCACCCACACGCGGCGCAAGTCATCGCCTCGGGTGGGCGACGGTTTTGTGGATGAACATGCATAACAGGCAAGTACCATTTGGGATATTGTGGACATGTACCAGATAGAAAACGGGAACAGCGGAAGCCTCTCGCGACATTCCCCGGCTCAAATGCGCGCGCATCTCGTCATCCTTGCTTTCATCGTCCTACTTCTTAGCTCGGTCTATCCGCTGTTGACACAGACGGCTTATGGTGGATCGGCGGATCTGCACGCGGCACTTGAGATGACCGGTGCATTGCTGGGGTTGATTGCCGGTTTTGCCTTGGTCGCTCGCTTCTACGCCTTCGGTAGCCGCGAGTTCTTGCTGATTGGCTTGGCATTCTTCGTCAACGGAGCGGAGGATTTTGTTCACGGTTTTCTCGGTTTTGCGGCGGCCCACGAACTGACTGGAATGCCTTCGTCCAGCCTTTCGCAGTTCATTCCGGCAACGTACGTCACCGGTCGGATTGGTATGGGTGTGCTTCTGCTGATGGCGTCTCTTAGGAACCGGCTGCTTCCGAAGAGTCGCGATCCGCACCGCGAAACGAAATGGGCGGTAGCCGTGGTGCTGCTCGCCACGGCGGTCGCCACGTTTGGGGCATTTCACATCTCCCTCCCCAATTCCATCTTCCCAGGCAGCGTCATTTCGCGCCCTGTGGATCTATTCTCGGCACTCATTCTTTCCGTCGCGCTGATTCTGTTCGTTCGGGATTATTGTCGGACGGGCGATTCGCTGACCTGGTGGATTGCACTGTCGATTGGGATCAACACAGTCGGGCAGGTGTTGATGTCGTTTTCCCCGCAACTGTTTGACGCATTTTTTGATGTGGCGCACGTCTATAAGGTCTTGGGTTATGCCGTCCCTCTGTTGGGATTCTCTCTTTACCAGATCACCGTTCTCACCGAACACAGACAGGCCGAGGAGAAGCTTCGAGCGAAGTCGCATGCATTGGAAGAAGCAAAGGAGGAAGCCGAACAAGCGAATCTGGCCAAGAGCGAGTTTCTGGCCAATATGTCGCACGAGTTGCGCACACCGATGAATTCGATTATCGGCTTTACCAATCGCGTTCTGAAAAAGCTAGGTGATTCGCTGCCCGCACGCGAGCTTGATGCGCTACAGACCGTCGAGCGAGCCGGCAAACACCTACTGACGCTGATCAACGAGATACTTGACTTGTCGAAAATCGAGGCAGGGCGCGTCGAGATGGTGCCGACGACTTTCGACACAGTTGCCGCGGTTCAGGAAGTGGTTGCGCAGGTCGCGCCGCTTGCCGAGGGAAAACCCATCGCACTCAACATCGAAATGCCGGAAACCGCCATCGTAATCGCGGCCGACAGGACGAAAACAGAGCAAGTCGTCGCGAACCTTCTCTCCAATGGGATCAAATACACGGACGAAGGGGAGGTCACGGTCGCGGTCTCTCGAACGGAGGACGATCGGTTGGGCGCGGCAGTGCGGATTGCCGTGCGCGACACGGGTGTGGGCGTGAGACCTGAGGACCAATCGCGTCTGTTCCAGAAGTTCACGCAAGTGGACGGAAGTAGCCGCCGACGTGTTGGGGGCACCGGTTTGGGACTGTGCATTGCCCAACAGTATGCACAAATGCATGGTGGCCGGATCGACGTGACTAGCGAATTTGGCGTAGGAAGTGAATTTGCGCTGCTGTTGCCAGCCGATCCTTCGTTGGACCTCGAGAAGTCCACACCGCACGTTGCAGAGGCCGCCCGCCTCGCCGACAGTCCGATCGAAGCCACGACTCGTCCGGACGGCATCACGATCCTATGTGTTGACGATGAGCCCGACGTCGTGAAGTTTCTCGGCCAAACGTTCACCGATGCGGGATACGACGTCTTGCTCGCGGCGGATTACGATGGGGCGATCGGACAAGCCCAGACACGCCACCCTGACATGGTCTGCCTGGACCTGCGCATGCCCGGCAAAAATGGCTTCGACGTCTTGGAGACCCTGCGGTCCGATCCGGCGTTGATGTCAATCCCGGTGGTCGTTGTTTCCGCCAGCGACGAACAGGCGCAAGCCTTGGATGCGGGGGCGCGGTACTGTCTGGCCAAACCGGTGGAGCCAGAAAGACTACTGAGAATCACCCGAAGTGTCCTTGCCGGGAGGGACCGCAAAGCGTTGGTTGTCGAAGACGACCCGGACACGGCGAGGTTCCTGTGCGAGACGTTGAGCGACCATGGTACCACGGTCCACACGGCAGCCAACGGCAAAGAAGCACTGGCTCAAGTTGCCGAGTGGACCCCTTCGGTCATCGTGCTTGATCTGATGATGCCCGTCATGGACGGATTTCAGTTTCTCGAACACATCCAACTCGATTCCCTGTGGAGGCAAATACCTGTGGTCATCCTCACGGCCAGAACGCTCAGTGCCAAGGAGGTCGCAAGACTTGGCGACGTCAGTCATGCCGTCTTGACCAAGGGGCACGCTGACACAGAACAACTGATCGGCGCAATTCTCGGCGCCGCTGTTTCGAACTCGAATTCCGTGGAGGTTCTGTCCGTATGAGCGAGCACATCCTCGTGGTCGAAGACAATCCCGACAACATGAAACTGCTTGGCTGGATGTTGGAAGATGCCGGCTATTCCTATTCCGGCGCGGGCTCGGCCGAGGAAGCATTGGACTTGCTTGAGCAACGCTTGTTCGATCTCGTGCTGATGGACGTCTCGCTGCCGGGGATGGACGGCAAAGAGGCCACCAAGCGGTTGCGTGGCGACCCTCGGTTCACCTCGTTGCCCATCGTCGCGGTCACCGCCCATGCCATTAAGAGTGAAGAGGACGCCATTTTCGACGCGGGCGTGGACGATCTAGTGACAAAGCCCATCGACGAGCCCCAACTGCTGGAATTGATCGAGACGTTGTTCCGTGAAGGAGAAGCCCATGGCACGCATTCTGGTAGTCGATGATGTGCCCGACAACGTCAAGCTGCTCCGTTACGATTTGGCGGACCAAGAGCATGACGTATTGACAGCGCTAAGCGGGCGCGAAGCACTAGGAATAGCCTCGGCCGAGTGCCCCGACCTCATTCTGCTAGACGTGATGATGCCCGACATGGACGGCATCGAGGTATGTCGGCGGCTGAAGGAAGACGCCCGAACCCGCACGATCCCGGTGATCCTTGTTACGGCCAAAGGGCTGGACGAAAATGTCGTGTCCGGGCTCGATGCCGGAGCCGACGACTACATTTCCAAGCCGTACAGCAGCGAAGTTCTCGTAGCGCGGGTTCGTTCGGCACTGCGTGTCAAAGAGAGTTACGAAGCGGTCACGCGGACCAACGAATTGCTCTGCGAGGAAATTGCTTTCCGCAAACGAGTGGAAGAACAGCTCCGCAAGAGCGAGGCGAAATTCCGCGTTTTGTACGATTCTTCCGGCGATGCCATGATGCTGTTGGACAAAAGAGGATTCTTCAGCTGCAACGATGCGGCTTTGCGGATGTTTCGCTACGAAGACCGAGAGGAGCTATGCTCGAAGCACCCTGCTGAACTATCCCCGCCGACGCAACCGGGCGGTTCGGACTCGTTGTCTCTGACCAACGAGCGAATTGCGGCCGCCATGCGAGATGAGAGCAGCCGCTTCGAGTGGCTTCATCGCCGTAGCGATGGCACCGACTTCCCCGCCGAGGTGCTGCTGAGCCCGATGGACTTGGACGGCCGAAGAGTGCTTCAGGCCGTGGTACGTGACATCACCGCTCGAAAACAGGCCGAAGACGATTTGCGAGAGAGCAGAAACAGGTTTGAACGGGTCGCAATGTCCGTCAGCGATCTGATTTACGAGTGGGACGTGACCACGGACCGGCTGGATTGGTTGGGAGACATTGATGGGGCCCTCGGCTACCCGCAGGGGACGATTCCACCGACCATCGAGGATTGGCTCGCGCTCGTCCACCCTGAAGATCACGCAAAGATCGCCGATGCTGTCGAGCACCACCGTCAAACTGCCGAACCGATCAACGTCACCTACCGAATTCAACACAGTAGTGGCGAGTGGCGGCATTGGGAAAACCGCGGATCGGCCATTTTGGATGATGCAGGCAGCCCCGCCTGCGTGATCGGCGCATGCTCGGATGTCACCGAGCGCAACAGATTGCAGAACAAGCTGGTCGAAACCTCCCGCTTGGCCGGGATGGCCGACGTGGCCACCGGGGTGCTGCACAACGTGGGCAACGTGCTGAACAGCGTCAACGTATCGGGCCAGTTGGTGGCCGAAAAGGTCAAGAACAGCCGCGTCACCGGTTTGGCCAAGGCAAACGCCCTGATCGAACAGCACGCTGACGACTTGGCGATGTTCATCACTGGCGACGAGAAGGGCAAACTGCTGCCCGATTACTTGCGAGGTCTGTCCACGCAACTTCACGCCGAACGCGACTTCGTACTCGAAGAGATCGGCGGCCTGATGGAGAGCGTCGAGCATATTAAGCAAATCGTCAGTATGCAACAGTCGTTTGCCTCGACAAGCGGCGTCACGATGCCGGTATCGTTGACCGACTTGGTCGAGGATGCGCTGAAGACGAACGATGCCAGTTTCCTTAAACATGACGTCGAATTGCTGCGGGAGTACGAAGAGCTGCCTCAAGTCACGACCGACAGGCACAAGGTCCTGCAGATACTCGTGAATCTGATCGGCAACGCCAAGCAGGCTTTGGCCGCTTCCCACTCAAACGAGAAACGATTGACCCTCCGCGTGGTCCGCTCCTGCGAGGATCGCGTGGCGGTCGAGGTGGAAGACAACGGAGTCGGCATCTCCAGTAAAGACCTTAGCCGTATCTTCCAGCATGGGTTCACGACGAAGAAGCACGGCCACGGTTTCGGTTTGCACAGCAGTGCGCTGGCTGCCAAGGAGCTTGGCGGGACGTTGAGCGTTCGCAGTGAAGGGCTGGGACAGGGCGCGACGTTCAAATTGGAGCTGCCACTCAACCTTCCAGCAAACAAGGCGTCGGCTGGAAGGGAACGGCCGGTCTCGCTTATCGACCATTCCGAGGCTGTTTTGGGGGCGCAATCTACTTGAAGCCCATCTGTGGGCAAGTTTGACCAAGCCACGGTCGTTCGGTTCGACGACGATGGCTGACAGACGAAGGACCGCTACGAGTTGTGCGTTTTCACGACCGAGCCTTGCCTAATCGGCGTCCTGTTCGGTCGCGTCGGGACCTACCGGGAAGAAAGGCAATCCGGCTGGCTACTATCCCAAGACCATCCCCGAGAAAAGGACGGATTTCCGTTCTGTCCTTCTAGCCGGTCGTCGCCCGGAACTGTACAAATCTATCCCGGTAAAATCGCTGGCCCATCGGATGTACTCCGAAGACGTTCAGCAACGCATGTCGGAACCACCGCCTCGATCACCCACACAATAGCCCGTGTAACCAAAGCCCCGACGCTGGCGCCATTACGGTGGATGCGCGCCAGCCGCGCGAGACGGGCCAGGGGCGTAATAGTCACCTCTGTGCGATCTTTTCGCATACAGCTCTTACCTAGCGTAAGCCATCCTTATGCAGGCGATGGACGTACGATGCGGTATAGACATGCCGCCCAAATCTGCCGTTCACAACGGCGCAATGGGCCGGTTCGTCTGACCGCAACAGTATAAAGCATCCCGTTCGTTGCCCATGGGGCGAGGGAGTAATGTCAAATGCTCGACATGCGTAGCTTTTCGCTGTCAAACATGACCGAGTGTGGGGCCGTCTTGCGGCGGCTTGGCGCCAGAGCCGAGAGCATGGAAGACGTAGCCAACCAGGTTGTTCGTTACCTGTACGACAACTTGATTGACGGAGAAACGGGCGAGAGAGCCACGGCTTTGGTCCGCCTCTTCAAGACGCATCCCTACGAGGACCTTGACCAGCAGCTCCGCACGGCTGCCGACAACGTGTTCTGCGACGTGCCGTTGTTGCGGGATACGAAATGCCTGACTCTTCTGGCAAGCACTGGGCAAGAACCCAAATGGAACTCAAGGGCCAATTCCACAGGACACAAGGCACTTCCACTGCCGAGCGCGGAGCTTGTTCGTCAATTCCCGATGATCTCCAACCTAGTCAAGCAGTTTGGACTGGAAATCACCAGCGTATTGGATCCTGATTCGAGTTGTCTGCGGGATTTGGACCAGACGACGTACAACGTGTTCCTGGTGCCCGAAACACCCGGAAGCCCTTACGTACCCGCACAAGAGGAATTTGTCATCCCTTACGGGATTCAATCGACCCTGGGATTCGGGGGCATGCTTCCGTCGGGTAATTTGTTCGCGATAATCATGTTCTCCAAGACTCCCATTTCGCAGCAAACGGCCGACATGTTCAAACCACTGGCTCTGGCCGTAAAAGTTGCTTTGCTGCCCTTCGAGCAGACGGTCTTTTGTCACAGTCGAGAGATTTGTTATCAGTAGCCATGCGCGACGACAACGGCAACAACGCAGAAATCACGCGGCTCGAGTCCCACGTGGCCGCTTTAGAGGAACTGCTACAGGTCCAAGAGGAGACGGTCCGCCAACAGGCTGACGAATTGACGAATGTCAATCACACACTTGAGCAGCGCGTCGAAGAACGAACAAAGGACCTATTGGCCGAGATTGATATGCGCAAAACGGCGCAGACGGAGCTGCAGGCGTCGCGCACTTTCTTCCAGACGGTGATCGACGCAATTCCCGAGCTCACAACCGTTATTGCCCCCGACTATCGGATACTCCATGCCAATCGAGCCGCGCGGGCGCAGTGTGGAGGAGAAGATCCGGTCCGCTGCGGCATGACATGCCATCAGCTTTCGCACCATCGCAACAGTCCTTGTGAGGGAACGGAACATCCGTGCCCGCTAAAGCAAGTCCTGGCAACCAAGTCGCCGGTGGCGGCCGAGCACACGCACTTTGACCAAAACGGCAACGAAACGACCGTCGAGATCATTGCCGCTCCGGTTTTCGACGAGGCAGGCCAGGTTGTGCAGGTGGTCGAGGCATGCCGCGACATCACGGACCGCAAACGGGATGAAAGAGAACTTGCGGACTTGAACATGCGACTGATCGACGGTTCACGTCGAGCCGGAATGGCCGAGGTGGCAACAGGCGTGCTGCACAATGTGGGCAACGTGCTGAACAGTGTCAATGTCTCTGGGCAAATCCTGACTGATAAGGTCAAGAGAAGCCGCATCACCGGGTTAGCCAAAGCAAACGACTTGATCGAACAGCACGCTGATGACTTGGCGACATTCTTCACAGACAACGAAAAGGGTGAACTCCTGCCCCCGTACTTGCGAGCGCTGTCCGAGCAGCTTCTTGGCGAGCGCGACTCGGTACTCGAAGAACTGGGCGTCCTGCTGGAGAACATCGAGCACATAAAAGAAATCGTCAACGTGCAACAGTCGTTTGCCAAAGTCGCTGGGGTGTTGGAATGTGTGGATCTTGCTGACGTCGTTGATAGTGCAGTGAAGGTCAACGATGCGGGACTGCACCGCCACAGGGTCGATCTGAAACGCGAGTACAAGGCAATCCCCTCCATCACGACCGACAGACACAAGATTATGCAGATTCTGGTCAACCTGATCAGCAATGCCAAATACGCTTTGAGCGACTCGGGGCGAGACGAGAAACGTATGACGATCCGCATCAATTCGTCAGGCGAAAATCGCGTGAAGGTCGAAGTGGAAGACAACGGAGCCGGTATCGCTTGCGAGAACCTTAGCCAGATTTTCCAGCACGGCTTCACCACCAAGAAGGATGGTCACGGTTTCGGTTTGCACAGCAGCGCGCTGGCGGCGAAGGAGCTTGGAGGGACGCTGAGCGTTCACAGCGACGGACCGGGAACGGGAGCGACCTTCACGTTGGAACTGCCACTCGATCGCGCCGAAAACGCGACGCTGGTCCAAATGGAACAGCCGGCCCTTCCGGCTGTTCAACCGGTCTGTTGACGACGAGAAGAAAGGGGAACAGGTCTGGGTGCTCGATTTATCGTCACACAGCGGATTTGCTTCGAACGTGTCGTTTTTCAGTCCCGAAGGGACGGCGCTATGTCAGCCCAAGGGTGGCGAGACAGAAATGCACGACGTAAACAGCGACAGGAACCGACGGATCTGGAGCATTGATGGCAATGCGGCGATCCACAAGGCCTCAAGAACGACACGGAGAACCAAGTGCCAGCGAACGCAGATAACCGGATCACCATCCTAACAGTCGTCCGGGGTATAACCTGCGCGATATGGGCTAGGGAGGTGGCCGTCCCGTGACTCATAGCTGCAATCGCAAACAACACATCACGTCATTGAAAAAAACAAGGCCCGCGGCACACGCGATGCAGTCCTGCATGAACGCCGGCATTGACTGGTTCCTACCTCCCCGTGTACACACCGGCGATCTGGACGTGCGCCGCCGAGCCCGGCTAATGGTGGTGTTCGCCTGGATACTCATCTCGCTGGGTATCATCTACGGTGCAGTCTTCTTCGCGTTGAACAGCCCGATTAGCGTAGCGGTGCTCGGCGTATCTATCGCCACGGCGTTCACCTCTCTGTACTTCATGCATCGGACCGGATCACCCGTTGTTGCTGGCAATCTACTTAGCGTGGCCTTCTTCGGCGTGCTGGCCGCCCTGGCGTGCCGCCTGGCGGGGCACGGGGCTCCTTCGCTCCCCTGGTACGCGGCGGTGCCCGTTGTGGCTCTGAGGACCGCCGGCCGACGTTCCGCCGTCTTCTGGCTGGTTCTCACGGTGTTGTCGCTGGTCGCGTTCTATGCGCTCCATTGCGGCGGCTATTCCTTTCCGAATGATCTGACTCCCCGCCACGGTGCGTTGCTCTGCGCGCTGGCTTGGATCGGGTTGATCGTGCTGGTCTTCGCCCTGGCCTGTTTGTACGAGACAGCCATGGCTCAGATCCTGCGCCAGGTTCATCAGAGCGAAGAAACGCTGAAGACGATTTTGGAGTCCTTGCCGGTCGGGGTGATCCTAATCGGCAAGGACAAGACCATCCGGCTGGCCAATCCGGCGGCCATTGCAGTGATGGGACGTGACTGCGAGGACGAAATTCTTGGACACACATGCGATTCGACGTTCTGCCAACCCGAAGACGGCGAGTGCCCCATTCTGGGCTTAGGAAAGACCGTCGACGGTGCAGAGAGAACGCTGATTGCCAAGGATAAAACGGAGATTCCGATCTTCAAGACGGCGGTGCCGATCAACGTGGACGGCGAGGATGTCCTGCTGGAGGCCTTTGTCGACGTGACCGAACGCAATGAGTTGAACCAGAAGCTGGTCGAAACCTCCCGCTTGGCCGGGATGGCCGACGTGGCCACCGGGGTGCTGCACAACGTGGGCAACGTGCTGAACAGCGTCAACGTATCGGGCCAGTTGGTGGCCGAAAAGGTCAAGAACAGCCGCGTCACCGGTTTGGCCAAGGCAAACGCCCTGATCGAACAGCACGCTGACGACTTGGCGATGTTCATCACTGGCGACGAGAAGGGCAAACTGCTGCCCGATTACTTGCGAGGTCTGTCCACGCAACTTCACGCCGAACGCGACTTCGTACTCGAAGAGATCGGCGGCCTGATGGAGAGCGTCGAGCATATTAAGCAAATCGTCAGTATGCAACAGTCGTTTGCCTCGACAAGCGGCGTCACGATGCCGGTATCGTTGACCGACTTGGTCGAGGATGCGCTGAAGACGAACGATGCCAGTTTCCTTAAACATGACGTCGAATTGCTGCGGGAGTACGAAGAGCTGCCTCAAGTCACGACCGACAGGCACAAGGTCCTGCAGATACTCGTGAATCTGATCGGCAACGCCAAGCAGGCTTTGGCCGCTTCCCAATCAAACGAGAGGCGATTGACCCTCCGCGTGGTCCGCTCTTGCGAGGATCGCGTGGCGGTCGAGGTGGAAGACAACGGGATCGGCATTTCCAGTGACAACCTAGAGCGGATCTTCCAGCATGGGTTCACAACGAAGAAGGAGGGCCACGGTTTTGGTTTGCACAGCAGCGCGCTGGCAGCCAAAGAACTCGGGGGGACGTTAAGCGTTCGTAGCGACGGACCTGGAAAGGGCGCAACGTTCAAACTTGAACTGCCACTCGACGATTCGGCAAGCGAGCGACCGGCCCTTCCTGTTGATCATTCCGTGGCTGTTTAGGGAGCGAAACGGACCTGAATCGGAGCTCTTGATGAGTCTGGCTAGTCGAGGGCTCCCTAGATGGTCGCATCGCCGTGGAGTCGGTGCGCGTCGTCGCTTCCCATGCTCTAGGTGCGCGACCTGCGCCCGTCGGATTGGCCTCGCGGCGCGGCACCTTTCTTTTTTGTGCCATTGGGCGCGGACGCCAAATGGTGGTGCGAAACTTTCTCATTCAGCATCCGCTTTTCGTAAGCCATCCTTGTTCGGGCGGAATGAACAGTCTGACTTTGTCATCCGATGATGCTTCGATCGCGGATGGCAGACCGCAGCCATCTGGATGGCAAGAGCCGCGGGCGGAGGATATGAACGTTGGTCGCGGGATAACGCAGGCGTATCGCCCTTGTGGGGCCGGAAAGAACTGATCGCGAGAGAATGAACGAGAGGCGAAATGAATCAAGCAGTGCAGGAGATTGTCGCCGCTGCAAGCGATCCGGCGTTCTGTTTGGATGTCGAGGCATGGTGCAACAGGACGGGAAACGAGCTTGTTCGATTTGAGAACACCGGTGAACGCCTGATGGCTGTGATCCGCAAGCAAGACAAAGAGGGCTAAGTGATCATGTCGCATGGCAATCTTGATTCGACCGTGGCCGACCTTAGGAAGGAACTGGAGGAGGCACGGACGGAACTGACCGAATCCGAAAGAAGGAACAAAGCACTCGCGGGGGCGCAGGCCGATGCGATCGTGCACTCGGCTGAGACCATCGACGAACTGGAACAAACGAAGCGACGCCTCCAGGAAGCATGCCAGCGCGAAGAAAAGGCTAGACGAGCGGCCGAGCGCCTCACCAGCATCGGAAACATCCTCGACAGTTCCGACAACGAAATCTACATCTTCGACGCGTGCTCACTACGTTTTGTTCACGTCAATCACGGCGCACGGGCAAACCTCGGCTATTCGCTTGACGAACTTCGAGGAATGACACCGCTCGACCTGAAACCAGAGTTTTCGGCCGAGTTGTTCGAGACGCTGATTGCTCCCTTGCGAGATGGAACGAGCAACGCCATCCGATTCGCCACCAACCATTTGCGAAAAGACGGCTCACTCTATCCCGTCGAAGTCAACCTGCAGAGCTCCACTCTCGAGCAGCGAGCAGTGTTCGTTGCCATAATCCTGGATGTCACCGAGCGCAAACAAGCGGAAGATGCATTGCAGGCGAGGAACGAAGAGCTGGCCTGCGAACGAGCCAACCTACAGACCATCTTCGACGCTGCCCAAGTTGGCATGTTTCTGCTGGACGCAGATACTCGGGTCACTCGCGTCAACGATGTGGCCACCCACCTTGTCGGCAGGGAAGCGTCCGATTTGCTTAGTCACCAGCCGGGTGACGGCTTCTGTTGCATTCATGCGGGCGAGACGCCAAAAGGGTGTGGTCACGCTACCGCCTGCCCCGACTGTCGTGTTCGCAATACCATCGAACGTGCCCTGAAGAAAGGCGAACGAGTCCGGAACGTCGAAGCGACCATTCGGGTGATGATCAAAGGCGAAGAGACGCAGCTCTCGTTCGCGGTCAATGCGACCCCGCTAACGCTGGGTGGAGAGAAACACGCACTGCTGACCCTGGCGGACATCACGGCGAGAAAACAGACGGAAGCGGAGCTTGGGCGATCGGAGACGAAGTTCCGCACGTTGTACGATTCGACAAGCGACGCCGTCATGCTTCTGGACGAAAAGGGCTTCTTCGACTGCAACGACGCCACCGTGCAAATATTCGGATGTCGCGACAAGGCAGAGTTCTGCACCAAACACCCCGCCGATTTGTCTCCCGCGTTCCAGCCGTGCGGAACCGATTCGATGACGCTGGCCAATCGGCGAATCGCCACGGCGATGGAAAAAGGGACCCATCGCTTCGAATGGATGCACAAGCGACTGGATACCGACGAAGATTTCGCTGCCGAGGTGCTGCTTAACGCCTTGCAGTTGGACGGCCGGCCAGTGCTTCAAGCCGTCGTTCGCGACATTGCCGCTCGAAAACAAGCCGAGGACGACTTACGAGAAAACAAAGACCGGTTTGAACGGGTCGCCATGTCCGTCAGTGACCTGATCTACGAATGGGACGTGACCACCGACCAGCTTGAGTGGATGGGAGACATCGACGCTGCCCTCGGCTACCCCCAAGGCACGATTCCTCCGACCATCGAGGGTTGGCTGGCGTTGATCCATCCCGAGGATCACGAAAAGATCGGCGACGCAGTAGAACACCATCGCCAGAGTGCCGAACCGATAAACGTCACCTACCGGATTCGGCACAAAGACGGTGACTGGCGACATTGGGAGGACCGCGGTTCGGCCATTCTGGACGATACTGGCAGCCCAATCCGCGTGATCGGCGCTTGCTCGGACGCTACCGAACGTATGCGGGCCGCGGAAGCGTTGCGGGAGAGTGACCAGCGGTTCTTGTCTGTCCTGCACGCTGCCGATGACGCCATTTTGCTGATCGACGCCGAGACGTTTGTGGACTGCAATGACGCCACCGCACGAATGCTCGGATACCCCAGTCGCGATGGCTTCCTAATGACTCATCCTTCGGAGCTTTCGCCGCCGGTGCAGCCCGATGGCCGCAGTTCCTTTGAGAAGGCGGGCGAGATGATGCGGACCGCCTTTGACAAGGGTTTTCACCGCTTCGAATGGATGCACCGTAAGGCAAACGGTGAGGATTTCCCCGTCGAGGTCTCGCTCACTCCGATTACCTATCAAGGAAAAACGATACTCCATTGCCTTTGGCGAGATCTCACCGAGCGCAAGCAGGCGGAAGCCGAACGCAATAGACTGAATCAGGAGCTAATCGAAACCTCCCGCCTGGCCGGCATGGCCGACGTGGCCACGGGCGTGCTGCACAATGTGGGCAACGTACTGAACAGCGTTAATGTCTCGGGCCAATTGGTGGCGGAGAGAGTCAAGACTAGCCGCATCTCCGGCTTGTCAAAGGCAGTCGCCCTGATCGAACAGCATGCCGACGACCTGGCCACTTTCATAACAGCCGACGAAAGGGGCAAACTGCTACCCGAATTCTTGCGAGCACTGTCCGAGCAGCTTGACAGCGAACGCGGCTTCGTGATGGAAGAGCTCGATACGCTGATGAAGAATGTCGAACACATCAAGGAAATCGTCAACATGCAGCAGTCGTTTGCCACGACAAGCGGAGTCACCATACCGGTCTCCTTGACCGACCTGGCCGAGGACGGGTTGAAGACGAACGATGCGAGCTTCCTAAGGCACAACGTCACAGTGCTGCGAGAATACGAGGAACTGCCGCAGGTCACGACCGACAGGCACAAGGTCTTGCAGATACTCGTGAATCTGATCGGCAACGCAAAGCAAGCTCTGGCCGCTGCGGACGCAGACGAAAAGCGATTGACCCTCCGCGTGGTCCGCTCCCACAAGAACCGCGTGGCGGTCGAGGTGGAAGACAACGGAGTCGGCATTTCCACTGACAACCTAAGCCGAATCTTCCAGCATGGGTTCACAACGAAGAAGAAGGGCCACGGCTTTGGTTTGCACAGTAGCGCGCTGGCAGCCAAAGAGCTGGGCGGGGCGTTGACCGCCCACAGCGACGGACACGGACAGGGCGCGACGTTCACATTGGAACTGCCATTCACTCACGCGGAAGACAAGACGCCGGCACCGACAGAACAGACGATCATCCCGGCCGCTCAACTGGTCTGTTGATCATGCACGGGAGGTGGAGTTACGCCATGCGCGACACAACAATGAACAAGAAGACGACCGTGCGACGGACCATCCGGCTGGGGCGGTGGACCGTCGTCTTGGCAATTGTCTGGACGGCGATCATCGGGATTTCCCTGGCGTGGAACCTGCATGAGCAGGAACGAGTAACAGAAGAGGTGGCGCGTACCCAGGCACGAGCCGGATTCGAGAAGGACGTTCTCTACCGTCGATGGAACGCCATGCACGGAGGTGTTTACGTTCCGGCCACCGACACAACGACCCCAAACGCACACCTGAACGTGCCCGAGCGAGACATCCAAACGCCGTCGGAGCGAGCCCTTACCCTGGTCAACCCGGCGTATATGACCCGACAAGTCCACGAATTGGGTGCCCAGACCAATGGGGTCCAGGGACATATTACAAGTCTTGATCCGATTCGGCCAGAGAATGGCCCCGACCCGTGGGAAACAGCGGCGCTCGAAGCCTTTGAACGCGGCGCACCGGAGCACAGCTCGATAGAAGAGTTCCGTGGCGAGCCCCACCTGCGGCTGATGCGTCCTCTGATGACCGAGAAGGGATGCCTGAAGTGCCATGCGGCACAGGGGTATCAGGAGGGTGACGTCCGCGGCGGCATCAGCGTTTCGGTGCCCATGGCGCCTCTGTGGACGATTGCGCGTGCGACGGTGCTTTCAACCACCATGTGGCACGGGTTCTTCTGGGTTCTGGGTCTAGGAGGAATCGGGCTGTCATACCGACACTTGCGAGCCCGCATACGCGAGCGCGACCGGGCAGAGGCAGAACTCGAAACGACCCACCGAAAGTTGGTGCAATCGGCCCGCTTGGCCGGGATGGCCGAGGTGGCCACCGACGTGCTGCATAACGTGGGCAACGTGCTCAACAGCGTCAACGTTTCGGCCCAATTGCTGAACGAAAAGGTCAGAAGAAGCCTGGTCACCGAACTGGCCAAGGTAAACGTCCTGATCGATCAGCACGCCGAGGACTTGGGAACGTTCATCACGAGCGACGAGAGAGGCAAACACTTGCCGGAATACTTGCGTGAATTGTCCCGACAGCTTGACGGCGAACGCGACTCCATGTCTGAAGAAGCTGATGCCCTGATGAAAAACGTCGAGCACATCAAGGAAATCGTCAATAGGCAGCAGGCGTACGCCACCACCAGTGGCGTCACGGTGTCAGTCTCGTTGTCCGATTTGGTCGAGGACGCGTTGAAGACGAACGATGCAAGCTTCCTAAGGCACAACGACACAGTGCTGCGGGAGTACGAGGAAATGCCGCAGGTCACGACCGACAGGCACAAGGTCTTGCAGATACTCGTGAACCTGATCAGCAATGCAAAGCAGTCTTTGGCCGCTGCGGACGCAGACGAGAAGCGATTGACCCTCCGCGTGGTCCGCTGCCACGAGGATCGCGTGACGGTCGAGGTGGAAGACAACGGAATCGGCATTCCCGCTGACAACCTAAGCCGGATCTTCCAGCATGGGTTCACAACGAAGAAGGAGGGCCATGGCTTTGGTTTGCACAGCAGCGCGCTGGCAGCCAAAGAGCTCGGAGGGGCGTTGACCGCCTACAGCGAAGGGCCCGGGGAAGGAGCGAAGTTTTCGCTTACTCTCCCAATCGCATCTGCACAGGAGCCTGACCAGGAAGACAAGCAAGATCGAACGGTCGACCTTTCACGTGAAGTGTCGACCGCAATATGTTGACTACGAGCACGCAATATTTCCCCTTTCGGACGAATCGAGGAGAGCACGAAATGTACGACGGAAACAGCGACAAGAACCGTCGGATCTTGATCATCGACGACAATGCGGCAATTCACGAAGACTTCCAAAAGATCCTCGGCGGCGACCGTATCACGGAAGGCTTGGACGCAGTGGCAACCGCCCTGTTCGGCAGCGACGATTTCTTCAAGACACAAGAGCTGTATGTCATAGACTCCGCCCATCAGGGGCAGGAGGGAGTGGAGATGGTCGTCCAAGCCCTGAAGGCAGGTCAGCCCTACGCGATGGCATTTGTCGACATGCGCATGCCACCGGGAATGGATGGCATCGAGACGATTCGACGCCTCTGGAATGAAGATCCTGCAGTCGAAGTGGTGATTTGCACGGCCTATTCGGACTACAGTTGGCACGAGATCATCGAGCAACTGGAGGGACGAAGCGATCAACTACTGATTCTGAAAAAACCTTTCGACAGCGTTGAAATCTGCCAACTTGCCGCGGCGTT